>JAEWUD010000028.1 GCA_023397475.1 Bacillota bacterium | reverse complement strand
GCCACTGCTTGGCGTAATCTTCGTCCAGTAATCGAATCGGAGTTACGAGTGGTTTTCGCAGCTCACTTAGTGAACGATAAACCTCATCGACTTGTTCAGGGTGAAAATTCTGGAGAAACCCACAAATTGCATTAAGTTCGCTACGCAACGACAACATAAGCTGCCTGTCATACTCCTTCTGCGCGAGTGCCTTCACGAGGTCAATGTTTGCATAAGGGATATATTTTCCCTTCTTGTCGCCAGAACAAAAGCACTGGTAATACTGGCGTCTTAATTTCCTTCTGCAAATTCTAAGTCTACCTTTCGGAGCTCGCCTCAAGGCTTTCTCAAGTCTCGCAAGTTCCTCCTCAATTCCAATTCTCCTTGCTATGAGAGCCTCAAGGACTTTATTCGTACCGAGTTCGAGACAACTATTATTTATCATATGCTTCCTTCCCAAGATCCCCTTGAATCAAGATGTTCGCGATGCTCGTATTCTAAATCCTTTTCTTGTCGAAAAAATACGCAAAATTCGACAATTGCTGTCAAATAACTACAAAAGGAAAACAGTGCGATTGATCGCGAGTTTCTTCTCAATGACAAACCTACTAAAACAGCCTCTAAGTCCATTTTAGTAGGTCAGCCGGCCGCCCGGCGTGAGTTTCTTATCAATGACAAACCTACTAAAACAACCACTAAGCCCATTTTAGTAGGTCAGCCCGCCGCCCGGTGTGAGATTCTTGTCAATGACAAACCTACTAAAACAACCACTAAGGCCGTTTTAGTAGGTCAGCCCGCCGCCCGCCGCGAATTTCTTATCAATGACAAACCTACTAAAACAGCCACAAAGCGCATTTTAGTAGGTCGGTCCGCCGCCCGGCATTTATCAGTGGCGTCAATTTCCCGGCGAGAAAGCAAATATGCAATTTTTGCTCTCCATTGTGGATCGGAGGTATCGTCATGATGTAAATATCATAAAATTTTAAGAAACCGGTGCTATAATATAAGAATTCGAACAGGAGGCGCCCCATAACGCGACGGCCGGCGCCCATTTCGACGGTTAATCCGTCAGGAGGACCTCCCATGATACCGGTTTCTGTGCATCTCGCGCCGGATGGCGCGTCTGACCCGTCTTTGGCGAACTCAGCTCGCTACGCGTCTGACCCGTCTTTGGCGAACTCAGCTCGTTACGCTTCTGACCCATCTTCGATGAACTCAGCTCGTAACGCTTCTGACCCTTCTTCGATGAACTCAGGTCGAAAAGAAACAGACCATACTCACTCGCCGAATTACGGCACCTCTTCCGACAATCTCCTCTGCAAGGAAGTTCCGGGAATCCGGCTTGTTCCGACAGAGACTGTCGACGGGTATTGCGTGCGCCCGGGATTCTTCCTGGAGAACGGGGCGACGATCGTCCCCGGGGGAGTGAATTTCACGATCTGTTCGCTGCATGCGACAAAGGTCGAGCTCGCTCTTTTTCACTATGACGAAGAGGCACCTTTTGCTGTTCTGCCGTTCCCCGAGAGTTGCCGGATCGGTGCGACGTATTCGATGATTGTTTTCGGACTCGATGTCGGGAATTTCGAGTATGCGTATCGGGTAGAAGGTCCGGAGGAAGCGACGCCGGACGCGGACCGTCGAATCGCGGACCTTCCGGCAATGAATACGACGCCGGACGCGGGCCGCCGAAACGCGGACCTTCCGTCAATGAATACATCTCCCGAGGCGTCGAAACATTCCGGATTTCTTCTGGACCCTTACGCCAAGGCGGTCGCCGGGCGGAGCCGTTGGGGATTTCTGCCGGAGGGCGGTCACGTGTACCGGGCGCGTGTCGTCGCGGATGATTTTGACTGGGGGGCTGCGAGGGATCGTTTGTTGCCGACGGAGGATATGATCATCTATGAGATGCATGTGCGTGGGTTCACAATGGACCCGTCGTCGGGCGTATCCAGTCCCGGAACCTTCGCTGGCCTGGCGGAGAAGATTCCGTATCTTTTGGATCTCGGTGTGAACGCCGTGGAATTGATGCCGGTTTTCGAGTTTGACGAGACGGGTGGGGCGCGGGAGGTTGACGGCAAGCGGGTTCTCGACTACTGGGGATATAACCCGGTTGGTTTTTTCGCGCCGAATACGAGCTATAACGCGCGGGTGAACCGGAACGGAGAGGGCACGGAGCTCAAGGAGTTGATCAAGGCGCTCCATGATCACGGGATTGAGGTGATCCTCGACGTCGTGTTCAACCATACGGCGGAGGGCGATGCGAACGGACCGGTGATATCGTTCAAGGGACTTGATAATAAGATCTACTACATGCTGACGCCGGAGGGTTATTATTATAATTTCAGCGGTTGCGGCAATACGCTCAACTGCAACCATCCGATCGTGCAGAATATGATTTTGTCCTGTCTGCGGTACTGGGTGTCGCAGTATCGCGTCGATGGCTTCCGATTTGATCTCGCCTCGATTCTCGGACGCAACGAGGACGGGTCGCCGATGAATAAGCCGCCGCTTTTGCAGAGCCTGGCGTTCGATCCGATCCTTGCGGACGTCAAGCTGATCGCCGAGGCGTGGGATGCGGGAGGCCTGTACCAAGTCGGGAGCTTCCCGTCTTTTCGACGCTGGTCGGAATGGAACGGGCGATATCGCGATGATCTCCGGCGCTTCCTCAAGGGCGACGCCGGCCTTGCCTACACCGTGGCTGAACGAATCTCCGGCTCTCCGGACCTCTACCATCCGGTGCTTCGCGGGACGGATGCGTCGGTGAACTTTCTTACCTGTCACGACGGTTTCACGCTGTACGATTTGTACGCGTATAACACGAAACACAACGAGGCGAACGGCTGGAATAACACAGACGGCGACAACTGTCCGAACAGCTGGAATTGCGGGGCGGAGGGAGTGACGGATGACCCGGCAGTACTTGATCTTCGCCACCGGATGATCCGAAATGCCGCGGCGGTGCTTCTCGCGAGCCGGGGGACGCCGATGTTTCTGGCGGGTGACGAGTTTGGCAACACACAGTTCGGTAACAATAACGCTTACTGTCAGGACAACGAGATCTCCTGGCTCGACTGGACAATGCTCGAAAAGAACCGCGACATTTTCTCGTTCTTCCGTAAGATGATCGCTTTTCGCAAGGCGCATCCGGTTCTGCGGCGTGCGACCGGAGCGGCACTCTGCGGATTGCCGTCGGTAAGTTATCATGGGGTGAAGCCTTGGTATCTGGATCCTTCGCCCGAGACGCGTGTCGTCGGAGTGCTTTTCGCGGGAATTCTGGAGGCGGATGGAGCCATAGGGCGTGCGACCGGCACAGAGGATGACATTGTGTATGTTCTCACAAACGCTCATTGGGAGGCACATGATGTGGAGCTTCCGGCTTTGCCGGGGAGTCTTCAGTGGTCACTCGCCATTGATACGGCGGCGGATTCGATGCACGATGAATTTCTTGTTGTCGAGAGGTCAGTTACAATCTCGCCTCGATCTGTGGCGATTTTCTCGGCGACAAAGTGATTTTGTGTTTCTGCCTTCACGAAAAGAAGCAGAACGGCGCCCGAGTTGCATCTTCTGGTTCTCGAACAAATGGAATTACACGACAAAAAGGCGTAATAAATAGACATATTATTAATGAGCTCAATGCGATTTACACAAATTTGCAATATTGGGCAAACAAACTTGCAAATTTGTGTTGACATCGTTTGGCGCGTCTGCTATATTTCCATCATAAGCATAGGCGCTCGGACTCTATTGAGACCGGGCGCCTTCTCTTATGTCCGCGGGAATCGCGAAACATAGATCCGAAGCTGCGCAGCGGGATCACGACATTGATGCACAAAGTAGCAACATGGAGGGAAGAGAAATGGGAGAAGCATTTAGCGTATGGTTCCTGATCGGAGCCGCCCTGGTATTCTTTATGCAGGCAGGTTTTGCCATGGTCGAGACAGGCTTTACAAGAGCCAAGAACGCCGGCAACATCATCATGAAGAACCTGATGGATTTCTGTATCGGTACGGTTGTATTCATTCTGATCGGTTTCGGTCTTCTGCTCGGCGAGAACGCGTTGTTCGGCCTGATCGGTATGCCTGATCTGATGATTTTCACAGATTACGCATCTTTTGACTGGTCTAACTTCATCTTTAACCTTGTATTCTGTGCGACGACGGCGACGATTGTCTCCGGAGCGATGGCAGAGCGTACGAAGTTCCTGGCATATTGCGTCTACTCTGCTGTTATCTCGGCGATCGTTTACCCGATCGAGGCGCACTGGATCTGGGGCGGCGGCTGGCTCTCACAGCTCGGTTATCATGATTTTGCCGGTTCGACCGCGATTCACATGGTTGGCGGTCTGGCGGCTCTTGTCGGTGCCGCGATTCTCGGACCCCGTATCGGTAAGTTCGAGAAGGATGCCAAGGGCAAGATTATCAAGGTCAAAGCAATTCCCGGTCACTCTCTGACACTCGGCGCCCTCGGCGTATTCATTCTCTGGTTCGGTTGGTACGGATTCAACGGAGCCGCGGCCACCTCGACCGGACAGCTCGCTTCGATCTTTGTTACCACAACGATCGCTCCCGCTGTCGCCACGGTAGTCTGTATGATCTTCACTTGGATCAAGTACAAGAAGCCGGATGTTTCGATGTGTCTCAACGCTTCACTCGCAGGTCTTGTTGCCGTAACGGCAGGATGTGACGTGGTTGACGCTGCCGGTGCGATTATAATCGGAGCAGTCTCCGGTGTACTCGTCGTCTTCGGTGTATGGTTTCTGGATCATGTCTTGCGAATTGATGATCCGGTCGGTGCGGTTGCGGTTCACTTCTTTAACGGTGTCTGGGGTGGTCTTGCCGTAGCGCTTTTCGCGACGACATCGGCTCCCGGCAACGAAGAAGGCTTCAACGGTCTCTTCTACGGCGGCGGATTCTCGCAGCTCGGCGTACAGTCTCTCGGTATTGTCGCCATCTGCGCATGGACAGCGATCACGATGTATCTCTTCTTCATTCTGATCAAGAAAACCATCGGTCTTCGTGCTACACGTGAAGAAGAACTCTCCGGTCTCGACGTCTCGGAGCATGGTCTTGAGAGTGCTTATGCCGACTTCGTCAGTGCCGACCTCAACGTCGGAATGGCAGAACCCGCAATTCCCGCATCGGCCAAGGTGCCCATGGAGAAGGCCGTTCCGGTCGAGCTGGTCACGAGCCCCGGCGTAGCTTCGGATGTCAAGTTCACCAAGATCGACATTATTACCAAGCAGACGCGCTTCGAGCCTTTGAAGAAGGAACTCGACAAGCTCGGCATCACAGGCATGACGGTAACCAATGTCCTCGGTTATGGACAGCAGGGTGGACACTCGAATAAGTTCTATCGTGGCGTCGAGGTCGATACGAACCTCCTGCCCAAGATCAAGATCGAGATTGTCGTCAGCAAGGTTCCGGTACGCAACGTCATAGAGACCGCCAAGAAGGTTCTCTATACGGGCAATATCGGAGACGGTAAGATCTTCGTACACGATGTGGAGAATGTCGTCAAGATCCGGACCGGCGAGGAAGGTTACGCGGCTCTTCAGGACGTCGAATAAACCTGCTCCCATTATCCCACTTCAAGGAATACGACAAAAGGCCCGGCGGATCAGATCCGTCGGGCCTTTTGCGGCTGGTATAAAAAGTGAGTTCGTCCGGTCCGTTTGTCAGCTCGCACCCCCATGTAGCTGCGAACCGGACGACCTCCACGAGAATAAGCTAGGCAAAAAATTACATGATCAGACGAAGAAAGACATCGACGATATTCGGGTCGAAGCGTGTTCCGCGACCGAGGAGAATCTCCCCGATGGCCGCTGCCTTACCCATCGCGCTCCGGTATACACGATCCTGCGTCATCGCGTCGTAGGCATCCGCGACGGCCAGAATGCGCGAGGCCAGAGGAATCTGCTCGCCGGAGATCCCGTGCGGATATCCGGTTCCGTTCCAGTTCTCGTGATGTGTCAGGATATAGCGGGCGATCGGCATGAGTTCGGGCGACGCCTTGGCGATCTCGCAACCGATCTCGGAATGCTTCTTCATCTGACGCCATTCCTCCGGAGTCAACTCGCCGGGCTTGTTCAGAATCTTATCGCTGATCGCGATCTTGCCGATATCATGCAGCACCGCGAAAAGCTCGAGCTCGTTGAGTTCGACATCCGAAAGCCGTAAAGACTCGCCGATTTTGCGACACAGAGAGCGAAGACGTTCCGCATGTTCCTCGGTCTCGGGACTCTTGGCGACCATTGTGCTGGTGATCGAGGAGACCACCGTGCTGTGAAGACTTCTCTTCTCCAGCAGCTTGGCGCTGCTCATGTAATCATCGGCCATCCGCTCGACCGCGTCGAGGCTCAAGCCGTTATGCGACTTCGTCGCCGTTCCGAACGAGAGGCTGACACGCATCATTTCGTTCTCGACTCCGGCATTGTACATCGCGGCCGCGTCACGGATGCGGGCGATTACCTTCTCGGCAGCCAGTTCGCCGGCACCGGGAAGAAGAATCGAGAATTCATCGCCGCCGGTTCGGCTGACGATATCGGTCGAACGACAGGCGGACTCAAACATGCGAGCAGTGATGCGGAGCATATCATTTCCGACCGCTGTGCCGAGCGCGTTGTTGATTCGCTTGAGGCCGTTGATATCGGCGATAATCACAGACACCGGCGTCCGTCCGGAGGCTTCCAGACGATCCTTCTCCTCTTCGTAATACACACGGTTGCAGAGACCCGTCAGGCGATCATGCGTCATCAGATAATTCACGCGATCAACCGTTACGCTCGTGGTTTGCTCGCTTCTCTTACGCTCCGTGATATCGGTGAAAAGGATCGATAATCCGGTTCTCGCCGGGAAGATGCGGTGTTCAAACCAAGCGTCGATCGAAGGGTAGTAGGCATCCGCGGTCGTGGGCTCCTGACGAACCATAGCGAGCTCATATTCCGGAAGGAAAACGAGCGCTGCACCGTCTCGTATAGAGGATCGAATATCCTTGCCGACCATCATCGAAGGCTCAACGCGAAACGTACGCGCAGCGGACTCGTTGAGGTACACAATGTTCCAATTCGCGTCGACCGAGATCAGAGCATCAGAGATTCGATCGGCAGCGGTCAACAGAGACAAAGGAGAGATCGTTGCTTGGCGCGAAGGAATTCTTTCTTCTGCTGTACTAGCCATTCTTCTGTCCTCCCTTACCGGAATTCGTGCTGTCAGGAGTTGAGGGCTGGGTGCCCTTAGGTTCCGTCGGTGTTGTCGTCCCGGCATCGGGAGTGGTCTCTTTGGTTTTTTTGCCCGGAGCGGTATCGCCGGGGTTCGTATCATTCGTGGTTCCTGTTTGGCCCGGGGCCGTCTCATTGGGCGCCGTCTGTCCGGGAGCCGTCTGTCCGGGAGCCGTCTCATTGGGTCCGGTCTCGTTCGGCTTCGTCGAATTCGGATTCGCGTTCGTGCTCTGCGGACCTTTGCCGTTATTACCATTATTGGCCTTGTCGCCCTTGCCGGCCGCGATCTCGGCGCGCTTCTCGAGCTGACGGAGGTTATTCGCATCCTTCACAAATTCGGATACCGGGATCATCTCGCCGTTGTTTTCGATCATGCCGTTAATGATATAGAGACCCATCGGAACATCCTTGCCGCGTGCCTCGAAAAGCTCGACCTGCGTCGCCTTGATGATCGCGACCTTCGTCGTGCCCTCAAGCTCGCCGGCTGCCTCGACACACTCACGGATCAACTGTCCGAGCGTCTCCTGCTTTGCCTTATTCTCCTCATCCTCTTCTTCCAGAAGAACCGTGGAAATCAGTACATAATCATCCGCATCATCCTCGGTGTGAATAAACCCGGCTGCCTCCGCAAGATCAATCAGGCCTGCAACAGCATCCTGCGCCGGGAGCCCTACAAGAACACTCGTATCCATCGTCATCGCGTCGTCGTTCTTGGCCTCGATCGAAATCACCATTCCCGCCTCGTCAACGAAAATCTCAAAGCTCGGGTTAATATCAACACCGATCATCGCAAAAGCCTGAACGTGAGAGGTCGACTCGATCTGCGCAAAACTCTCCGCAGTCTCCGCTGTGGCGGCCGTATTTGAAATCACAGTCGACGAGCCCGCAGGATTCGTCGGTGCAGCCGGCTTCGAGAGCATCACCGCCGCAACAGAGCCGACAAGAACCAGAAC
>JAEWUD010000044.1 GCA_023397475.1 Bacillota bacterium | reverse complement strand
TCGCACACCTTGATGACATACCTGCCCTTCGGCTCGAGCGAGAAGTTCTCATAGAAGGTCGCGACGCTGTAGATCGAGGCCTCGCTGATTCCGAGTCGTTCCGCGAGTATCGGGAAAAACGGTGCCGGCAGGTAGCGGCACTCCTCCTGGATCTCCTGCAGGATCGCGATCAAGGCGGTCTTGTCGGAATGGTGTCGCGCGAGCACCCGTTCGGCGACGGTCGTATCGATCGGTTCGTTCATAGATACCTCCTTACTGGTAATAGCTGATTTTGACCTTCTTCCCCATACGTCGCAGGCACTCTCCCAGGTCCTCCGCCAGGCGTTGCCGGCTGAAGCGGGCGAGCCGGTCACCCGAATCCCGATTGGCCGGATTCACCGCGCCTCCGATAAAGAGATTGATATCCGTCGCATCCTCGAAAAGCATTCGCGCGATGCGTGATGCCCCGTCATCCTGCCATCTCCATTCGGGGAAACGATGCTGATCATTGATTTGGTCCCGCGCGTACTCGAGCACGCGCATCAAGGTCAGAGCGCCTTCCGTGACCAGATCGACACCCGCTATGCGGGCGATCGGAGGGATGGAAGGATCCTCGGCGGACGAACCGATATCGGTGATCAGTGGTTTGCCGAGAAAACTCGCCGCCAACGCGGAGGTCGTTCCTCCGCAGACAACATGCATGCCTTCTTTGGAGAAGAACATCGAGAGCATGCGGCGGGCGTCGTCCGGGTCGGCCGGCGGTCCGCATAAGAGATGCAGAGGACGTCGTTTGCGAATGCGGACGGCAAGTGTCGTTACATCGTCGCCCGGTTCCCCCTCATAGAGCGCGAGGCATTTGTCGCTGAGCCGGGCACTCAAGCTCTTGGCTGTTTCTTCCGGATCATGAGATGTCTCGAGGAATCGGGCGATATCATCACGTGTCCATTCCGTATTCATCGTCCGACCGGGTCCGGCATAGACTGCGCCGTCACTGAACGCGACAAAGGTATCATTCTCCCTGCAATCGATGCGGGCGCGACCGATGGTCTTGCCCCGGACGGACAGATCCGTCCGTTCGTATTCACACACCCGGCCGTCTCGAAGAAGAATCACTCCGGGATTGTCGTATTCGATCAACTCGACCCGGTGATTCTCCTCGATGCGAAGAATGGTAAAAGTCGAATAAGCTGCATTGCGTTCGCGGCATACCGGCAGCGTGCCTACGATCGTATCGACACAATCTTCGACCGGAAGACCCTCGGCCATCATCGTTGCGGCGATCTTGGCGGTCAGCGTCGACAGGATATTGGCCTTAACACCGCTGCCGAGCCCGTCGGCCAGGACGATGACCTTGATGCGACGGTTGTCTATGCATTCGACATGATCGCCGCAGAGCTCTTCGCCGACATGCGGCAGACTTGTATATCCGACTTCCGCGGTAAGATTATTCATCCTTGATCCTCTCCTTCAACCGGGTCAGGGCAATCTTCGTCTCCGCGGTCGTCTCCCCGAGTAAGGACGCGATCTCCTGCACCGTTCGCATCTGTTTCTCGATGACCTTCTCGGTGATCTCGACGGCGGATCGGCTGATCGCCTCTTTCTTCTCCCGGGCGTAGGATTGATCGGTCACATCGCGGAGAATGCAGATCAGAACGTGATAGCTCTTGTCATAGAGGATAGTCTCCTCGACATAGCGGTCGTATTCGGCGAGGTATACGCATCGGTCGACAATATTCTTTTCTTCCTGAAAAGCTTCATAGAAGAGCTGCGGGTCAAGGATCCTGTCAACCGGCTCCCCGAGGATATCCGCAGGTTCCGGAATGCGCAGAAGCGCCATTGCCGCCTCGTTCATCTGTTGGATCCGGAAAGATTCATTCAGGACGAAGATCCCGTTCGGGGTATTCTGAATGATCAGGTCCGAGAAGGATTCAGCC
This sequence comes from Bacillota bacterium, assembly GCA_023397475.1. Lineage (GTDB taxonomy): Bacteria > Bacillota > Clostridia > Saccharofermentanales > Saccharofermentanaceae > Firm-13. The sequence goes on along the minus strand of JAEWUD010000044.1, from coordinate 146,574 downwards.
TTCTCCTTAAGGAACGGCAGACACATTGTTAGGTCGGCTTTGCCGGACAGAACCGCACGTGCTTTGTCGCGGCAGGTTCCGTAGCCGCAACTTCCGCAGTTGAGCTCGTGTTCCGGAGATGTTTTACCCATCTTCTTCAGAATCTCATTGACAGAGGTCTCACTGAAGAACAGGCGGCGCGGCGGGTATGCGGGAAAGACCTTTTCCATCGATTTGGCCGGTAGTTGCGCATAGTTGAAGTCCGATTGGCCCGCGGCACGCCGGACGATCAGACTGTCGCGGATCGGTGCTTTTCGCGTACGGTCCATCGCCGGACCGCCGATGCAGCTGCCGGTACACGCGGACATCTCGATAAATACATCGGTCAGTTCACCAGACAAGATGTCTTCGATCGCGCTGATGCAGTTCTCGATTCCGTCGACGCTCAAGAGGTCAAACCCTTCCGGTGGCTCGCCCATCGAGGCGAGGATACCGCCGGGAACCGGAAAAAGCCGCGAGCGTCCGCCTGCATCCGCCTCCGGGAGGTTGCGGCGCGTGAGATTTGCCTCCGGCGGTTCGAGCGTCAACTTCTCCGCGGTATACCACGAGGTGAATTCCTCGAAGGTCAGAACCGCGTCGACATCGCCTTCGTAAGCTTCGGCCTCGTCTTTTTTCGAGATACAGGGTCCGATAAAGACAACCGCGGCACCGGGAAAGCGCGCTCGAAGATCACGGGCGTGGGCCTGCATCGGACTAATAACAGGTGCGAGGCAGGGAATCGCACCGGGATAGTGTTTCTGGATCAGGAGATTTATCGTATGGCAACAGGATGTAATGAAGACTCGCTGTTTGGATTCCGACGCCAAGCGCAAATAGCTGTCCTTGACGATCGCGGCGCCGATCGCGGTCTCCTCCGCATCCGTAAATCCGAGCCGCAGACAGAGTTTGCGGATGGACTTGAAGTCCGTTCCGTAATTGGCACCGAAAGACGGCGCTATGCTCGCGATCACGGGGCGGTTGTCACGAAGAAGTCGTCGAACCGAGGCGACATCGTTACGGATCTCCTTGGCATTCTGCGGACACACGACAAAGCACTGTCCGCAGAGGATGCATTCCTCAGGGATTATGTTCGCCTGATGTTCGGAGAATCGGATCGATTTCAGCGGGCAATGACGAATGCACTTGTAGCAGTTCCTGCAGTTGGATTTCTTGAGGCGAAGCGGTTCGGGCATGAAGATTCCCCCTTCGTTGGGATACGGTGCTCATAGGGTCGGCAAGTCTTTGGATTGATCGCGATCGGACAGGTGACGGGAAAGGACGGCGAGGGAGTACGCCATGTTCTCACTGCGGATCAGCACCTCCGTTGGCGCGACGAGGCGCGTCGGCGAGAAGTTCCAGATTGCTCGGATACCGCAGCGCACGTAGGCATCACAGACCTCCTGCGCCGATTCGGCCGGCACGGTGATGATCCCGATCCGGACATGAAGGCGTTCACAGAGTTCGCGCATCCGGTCCGGTCGGAATATCGGCTTCCCTTCGATCTCCGTGCCGACGATCTCGCCTCTGTCATCGAAGCCGGCGACGATCCGAAGACCGTACGCAGTAAACCCCGCATAGGACATCAGCGCACGCCCCATATTTCCCACGCCCGTGATCACGGCGCTGTGGTGATCATTGATCCCGAGGTAGTCCTCGATCTCGACGATGAGATCGCGCGTGTTGTAGCCGATCTTCGGCCGCCCGCTGTCACTTACCGACGCGAGATCTTTGCGTACCTGTACATCGTTGAGACGCAGTGCCTCCGCGATCGATGTCGCCGAAATATAATCCGGTGCGGTATTTCCAAGACTTCGCAGGAAGGAGACATAGATGGGAAGTCTTCCGAGCGTTTGCGCGGAGACTGGTCGCGTCGTCACACTTCTTTCTCCTTGTCGCGCATATACTGATCGATCGCTACGGCGGCACGTTTGCCCGCGCCCATCGCGAGAATTACGGTTGCGGCTCCGGTCACCGCGTCTCCTCCCGCGAAAACCCCGTCGAGACTCGTCTTGCCGCTCTCCTCCTCGGCGCGAATCACCCCTCTTCTGTCCGTCGCGAGACCCTGTGTCGCAGAGGTCAGGATCGGATTCGGCATCGTGCCGATTGCGACAATCACCATATCGGCGTCGAGAGAGAACTCACTGTCATAGAGCGGGATCGGTTTGGAGCGGCCGTCCGCATCCTTGGGTCCCTCCATCATCTCCTGTAGAATCGCACCCGCAACGTAGCCGTTGTCGTCTCCGTAGAAACGGACCGGATTCGCAAGACAGAGGAACTCGATTCCCTCTTCCCTGGCATGAAGGACCTCCTCCGCACGCGCCGGCAGGTCTTTCTCAGATCTCCGGTACACGACCGTGACCTCCGAACCCATCCGTCGGGCGCAACGGGCCGCGTCCATCGCGACATTGCCGCCGCCGAACACCAGGGTTCTCTTCCCGCGATACACCGGGGTCGAGCTGCCTTCTTCGTTCGCCTTCATCAGGTTGATCCGCGTAAGGTATTCGTTCGCGGAGTAGACACCTTTGAGATTCTCTCCCGGCACATCGAGGAAACGGGGCAGGCCCGCACCCGAACCGATAAATACCGCTTCATATCCGTTCGCGAAAAGCTCCTCAACGAGAATTGTCTTGCCGACCACCTCATTGGTCCTTATCTTCACACCGTGCCGGGCAAGCAGTTCGATCTCGCGTGCGACGATTTTCTTCGGCAGACGAAATTCGGGAATCCCGTACGTCAAGACTCCGCCGGGCTCATGAAGCGCCTCGAAAACCGTAACGTCGTAACCCTGATCACAAAGTACGCCGGCACAGGACAGACCGGCCGGACCGGAACCGATAACGGCGATTCTTCTGCCTCCGGAGTTCCGATCGGCGGGGAAGTTCCCGCCTTTTCGCGCGTGATCATCGGCGATAAATCGTTCGAGAGAACCGATCGCGACCGCTTCTCCTCGTATGCCCCGCACACACCGCGCCTCACACTGGGTCTCCTGCGGGCAGACGCGGCCGCAGACAGCGGGCAGTTGTGTCGACGCGCGGAGAATCTGATACGCCCCGTCAAAATCCTCTTCGGAAATTTTGGCGACAAAGGAAGGAATGTCGATGCCGACCGGACAGCCGGCGACACAGGGTTTGTTCTTGCAGGCCAGGCAACGTCGCGCTTCCGCGACGGCTTGCTCCTTCGTATAACCGAGCGCCACCTCGGAGAAATTCTTGCGGCGACGATCCGCTGATTGTACCGGCATGGCAATGCGGGTTCTTGCTGTCTGCATCATGCAATCTCACCTCCCAGGGCGAATAGGCGACACGTCTTCTCGTGTTCGCCGCGTTCAAGTTCACGATACATTGAGGCGCGTGAGATTGCCTCGGGAAAATCGACCTCGTGGCCGTCGAATTCCGGGCCGTCGACACAGGCGAACCGTGTCTTCCCGCCAACCGTCAGGCGACATCCGCCGCACATACCCGTTCCGTCGATCATGACGGGATTCATGCTGACGATCGTCTTCACACCGAATTCTCGAGTCAACTGACAGACAAACTTCATCATGACGAGCGGACCGATCGCGATGACCTCATCGATCGGTTCTCCCGAGAGGAGAATTGCCCGGAGCGCGTCCGTGACAAGCCCTTTGTTGCCCGCTGACCCGTCATCGGTGACAAGATGATATTCATCAGAACATGCGCGAAACTCCTTTTCGAGAATAACCAGATCGCGGCTGCGGTAACCGCTGATGGTGCGCACGTATGTCCCCTGACCGGCGAGTTTTTTCGCGATGGAATAGGCAATCGCGCTGCCGACACCTCCGGCGACGATAATGACATTTCGCAATCCATCCGTTTGTGTCGGTCGACCGAGCGGGCCGACGAAGTCCGGGATGCACTCTCCCTCGTTGAAACGCGCAAGCTCCTCTGTCGTCGCTCCGACCCGCTGGAAAACGATCGTCACACTGCCCTCTTCCCGGTCATAGTCCGCGATCGTCAACGGGATTCGCTCTCCGTTCCGATAGGTACGAAGAATCACAAATTGACCGGGCTGAGCCTTGCGCGCCACCGCGGGGGCGAGAATCGCCATTCGGATGACCTGCGGATTCAGGATCTCTTTACGAAGAATTCGGTACATACGTCCCTTCCTTCCGGGAAAAGGCCGCCGCCGACTTGCACGACGACGGCCTCCCTCCATGTTTTCGCGTCATAGTATATTGAATCAAGAAATCAGATATCGACTTCCGTGTCGTAGAAACAGCACTTGAGGAGCTCCTGCATCTGTTCCGGTGTGATCGCTCTGGGATTCGATCCGGTGCAGGCGTCGCCGACTGCGAGACTTGCGACCTCGGGAAGCTTCTCCATGAATTCCTTCTCGTCGATGATCCCTCCCTCGTATTCCTTGATGCTGTTCGGAATGCCGAGCTTCTTATTGAGCATGCGGATGTGCATGATCAGTGAGTTGACCTTGTCGGCGGTCGTAATGCCCGGCAGACGCAGGAAGTCCGCGATCTCGGCGTAGCGTTTGGCGGCTTCGGGCTCCTTGGCGTTGAAGCGGATTACCTTCGGAAGGTACATCGCATTCGCGCAACCGTGGACGATATGTCCGCCGGAGAAGGCGGCGCCGGTCTTGTGCGCCATCGAATGGACGATGCCGAGGAGAGCGTTGGAGAAGGCCATTCCGGCCAGACACTGCGCGTTGTGCATACGGGCACGAGCCGCTTTGTCGCCCTCGAACGAGGCGATCAGGTCTTCGCTGACCATCTTGATCGCATGAAGAGCCAGAGGGTCCGTGTAGTCACAGTGCAACGTGGAGACATAGGCTTCGACCGCGTGCGTCATTGCATCCATACCGGTGTGTGCCGTCAGCTTCGGGGGCATCGTCTCTGCCAGATCCGGATCGACGATCGCGATGTCCGGCGTGATGTTAAAATCTGCCAGAGGGTACTTGATGCCCTTGTCATAGTCTGTGATAACCGAAAACGCGGTGACCTCAGTCGCTGTGCCGGAGGTCGAAGGAATCGCGCAGAAGCGGGCCTTCTGGCGGAGCTCGGGAAAATTGAACGGAATGCAGAGCGACTCGAAGGTCGTCTCGGGGTACTCATAGAAAGCCCACATCGCCTTGGCCGCGTCGATCGGTGATCCGCCGCCCAGAGAGACGATCCAGTCCGGCTCGAATTCGCGCATCGCTGCGGCACCGGCAAGAACCGTCGTCACCGAAGGATCCGGCTCGACGCCCTCGAAAAGCTCGACCTCCATACCGGCTTCCTTCAAGTTATCTACGACACGATCGAGGAAACCGAACTTCTTCATGCTGCCGCCGCCGACAACGACGATGGCCTTCTTGCCCTTTAAGGTCTTCAGTGTATCGATCGCACCGGAACCGTGGTACAAATCGCGAGGTAATGTAAATCTGCTCATACTCTTTCTCCTTTGTCTGTCTTCGGGTGGTTTGTTCTTGGTTCAACGGTAACACCCGTCCGGCAAGCTGAGAAATATGAAATCGTTATATCGATATTCCGTTATCGATATAAACAAATCGATTGGTGTTTAAAGCTGCTAAAACGAACCAAATGTGCGGAGCTCGAGAGCCACCTTCGCGAGGGCTTAGAGCGACTTTCGAGTTAAGAGAGCGCGCGACCCTCGCGGGATCTGAGGGCCACTTTCGTGATGAGAGAGCGCGCAACCCTCGCGGGATCTGGGGGCCACATGTCGCGCATAGATATAGAGCGACCCCTAATAGAAGCTGGCTCTTAGGTTGCGGCATACGTAAACATGTGGACGGTTCTCATGATGGATAGATCTGTTAGCCTGAGCAGAATACAACGCCTTCGTATCGTCTTCCTAGATGGGAAATTGAAGCCACTCGACTAAGATTAGAAGTTCAACCTACTAAAATGCGCTCAGACGCTGATTTAGTAGGTTTGTCAATGATAAGAAACCCGTGTCGGGGGGGCCGGCATACCTACTAAAATGCATGATTCGGCCATTTGAGTAGGTTTGTCAATGATAAGAAACCCGCGTCGGGCGGCCGGCGTACCTACTCAAATGCATGATTCGGCCATTTGAGTAGGTTTGTCATTGATAAGAAACGCACGCCAAGGTGCCGGCGCACTTAATTGACTACCGACAGTGAAAAAATGGAGATTGAACATGAAGGAGCGTGACATAGCTATTGTGGTACGTGAACAGGTCGAATTTAAGAGAAGCACAATGAGCATGAGGCTCTGCATACCGCAAACAGCTCTGCGCATCGGTGTACAGAGTATATGGCTCTTCGTACCGGGCATGTGGCTCTTCGTACCGAGCATGAGACTCTGCGTGCAGAGCATATGGCTCTATACACCACATACAGCTCTTCGCATCGGAGCACCCCGCGCCCTGCTCTCAGAAATTGCGTTTTTCAATTACGACGATCCATAGAAACACCGCCATGAAACGTTCTCTTCCCATGCAGAAATCAGATTGGAATGAAGAGCCCTCTTTTCGCGACATCTATTCATGCGTAAAAAAAGACCGCCCGACGAATGCGCGGAGCGGTCTGTATATCGATTTCTATATATCGATATTACGATATCGATATAAAAGTGTCGAATAGCAAAAAACCTTTACCGGTATTCTCGGAAGGATACCTCATTCTTGGCCTCATAGATCTTGTCGACAAATCTGCGGTCGAGATCGGAGAGCGCGTAACCCTTCGGATATACGAGAACATCCTTGCAGCGACGGTTCGACGCGACACAACGGCGCTGGATGAGCTCGTATTTCTCGAGGAAGTGTTCCGGAATCGGAGAAACCCACATGAACGTCGTCGGTATACTGTGCAGCAGATCGAACTGGATACTCCTTTCGTAGACATAGATCTTTCGCCGCTCCCGCGCACTCTGCCCGCGCACATCGCCGGAAGACAAATACGGGACTGTCGTATCGCCGTGAACGATCTCGATATACCGGCGAAGCGCCTCGTTCGTCACCTCCGCCGATCCGGCCAGCGGATGTTCCCGCGACAGGACGACGAGATAATCGAACTCCCAGATCGTATCGTACGCGAGCCCCTTCTCCTTGAGATAGTTCAGGAAATACTCCTCATGATTGGTCTGGTAGCGAATGATTCCCATCCGGAAGCGTCCCTCCAGAATGTCGGCGATCGTCTGCATCGAGCCCGTCTCCTGAATGTTGACGTCGATACCCTTCTCCATATCGAGCTCCGACACGAACTTCGTGAAGCCCTCGGCAATATAGCTGCCGCGCGGGATCGACACGGCGAAGTGCTGCACGCGATCGTCCTCCGGCCGCGCGAGGCGATCCATTTTGTCAATCTGATCGAGGATGTTTTTCGCGTAAATCAGGAACTCGGCACCCTTCTTTGTCGGGATCACACCGCGGGGCGACCGCTCGAACACCGCATAGCCCAGATTCTCCTCGAGCTCCTTGATCGCCTTACTGAGATTCGGTTGCGCCATGTAGAGATTCTCGGCAGCCAGAGTGATCGAACCAGTCTTCTCGACCTCGACCGCGTACTTGAAATGCAGCGTGTTCATTCGCCCGCCTCCTCTTTACCGCTCATGCGCTCCTCGAGATGCTTCGAGAGAACGACGAGCGATGCCGCCATATTCTCGTTCTGAATCAGGATCTCCTTGCTCGCGAAAAGATGGACCGGTGCGAAATTCCATATCGCCTTGACCCCGCCCGCGACGAGCTGGTCACAGACGACCTGCGCGCTGTCCGCCGGGACCGTGATGATGCCGATCCGCACGCCGAGTCGTCGACACATCTCGCTCAGTTGATCGGAGGAAAAGACCGGCTTGCCCGAGAGCTCCCCTCCCGCCGGCCCGATCGCACGGTCGAATCCCGCGATGATGCGGATCCCATACTGCTCGAAGCCCGCATACGAGAGCAGTGCCGTGCCCAGAGAACCTGTGCCGACCAGCACCGCGTCTCTGACGTTGCGATACCCCATGAAATCCTCCATCGCGTCGATCAGTTCACGGACGGCAAAACCGGTCTTCGGCTTGCCGCGCGACGGACTGACCGCTGCGAAGTCCTTGCGGACCTGCACCTCGTTGAGTGACAGACTCTCGGCGATCGTCGGTGCCGAGACAATCGTCACCCCTTCGGCACTGAGCTTCTTGAGATATTGGAGGTAATAGGGCATGCGCTTCAACGCGTTGAGGGAGATCGGGTTTCTCGCGAGGTATCCGTCCGGCATAGGGGCACCATCCTGTATCTTGATATCGATATCGTAATACCGATTACCTCATACGTCAAATCGAAACCGTTCGGACAACTTTGCATCCTTGCCATTTCGTACCACGAAAAAAGCAGGCCTCATCGGCCTGCTTCTTATTCAAATCTTCGTATGATGCTTATATCAGCAGAAAGCCTTTTTCATCATGTTCCAACCGAGAATCGTAAGCGGAATTCCGACAAAAGCGCAGATAATCGTAATGCAAAGCGCTCCGCCTGCGATCATCAGCGCGAGTCCGACAACAGCCAGAAGAAGACGTCCAATTCCCTCGAAAAGAGCGATGAACGGCCAGAACACCGGACAGGTTCTCTCATAACGCATTTCCATCGATGGCACCTCCAAATACGTGACTACTTGATACCGTCAGCATAGCAGGGAATTACACTTTGTGCAATAGCTGAAATAATACACTTGTGAAATGAGCTCAGGAGATCTTTCCCTTCTCATCAAGATACACATTGATGCGGCTGACCAATGAAGCATGCACGCTGTCGAGGTCCTTACCCCCAGAGAAGTACGAAGCAAATTCATCGTAGAAGATGTACCAGAGATTGATATTCACCAGGTAAACCGTGTCGAGCGAGTATACCGCTTCTCGATAGGCCTCCGCAGAAACCGGAGTCATCGGGGTCGACTTCTCACCCGGTTCCTCGACGTCCTGATCCATCATCGCCTCGCTGATCTGCTTCTCAAAGCTTGTCTTGAGAACCGGAATCGCATTCTCCGCGACCCGTTCTTGCATCGGCTCAGACAGGAGGACGCGAAGGAAATCCAGACAAGCCTCCGGCGCCTCCGTATCTGCGGAGACAGCGGTTACGCATCTTGGTTCCAACACAAATGCCGTGTCCCTGACCGAGGGAACCCCGTAATAGGTTACCGGCGCATCACCGGCGCGATCAATTGTCCAGAAGTCCTGCGGAGCGGATACTTGATCCTCTTTGAAGAGATAGTCACCGGTTACATACCGAAGATTCGCGTCCTCTGTGGACATTCCGGCACCCGTCGCTCCATTAACGGATGAGAACCGGATGACCTCATCCAATTCCTCGCGGCTGATTTGAAATCCGTCCGCCGTGACCATATCCGAACAACGATAAAACATTGAATTAATCGCCAGATAATCCGGTGTATAGAAACTCGAGAAGAGTTGTGCCCCGTTCAACTCCTGCGTGAGTTGATTCATCCTCGCTATCGTCAGATTCGGATCGTCACCGATTATCTCCGAATAGCCGAAGAAACCGAAGAAAGAGAACCCCGGGAAAATCTTGTAGATCTTCCCGTTATGCTGCGAGGCTTCCGTCTCACAGGGCAAATACTTCTCCGAATCGAAGCCTTCCTTCTCGAAAAGCGGTGACAAATCCATGACCATCCCGCTGTCACCCCAGAGGTCATAATCGAATTCGTTTCCAACATAGATATCATCACCTTTACCAGAACTCATATCCGCCAGAATTGACGCATTGGCACGCATCATCTCAGGGCCTGTTCCGTAAGGATATAAGCCCATGTAGTCACGAATCTCGAATCGGTAGGGCTGATCGCTTGTGTTATAGAGATACACCGCATCACGAATCAATGGGTTGCCCGCACCGTATCCACCAATGGTAAGAACAGGTTTTTCCTGATAAGGATCGGTATCCCTATGAATCAATAGAATGCACTCGTCACTCGTATCCCATTTCGAGCGGATAATGAGCATTTGCTCAGGCGAGAGGACGCGAAGCGTCTCCATTTTATCTGTGTCGCACGGCGGGATATCGATACGATTCCAATCGGCAATCTCCGTAAATGTTCCGGTCTCGTATTCGATATCGAATACATGATACGGGTCCGAGGCATAAGATCCATCGTGTGTATATTTTAGAATTTCCTTATTTCCGGTATATTTCTCATTTGACAGGTGATTGGTTGAGGGACTACCACTGGACGGATCGATATTCGTAAGTGACATCCCTAGAGTATCGTCCATTGTCAAAACGGAGATTCCCTGCTCCGGATGAATGAATCGTGAGGTATAGAGGCTACCAGATATTTTCACTGAACACTTGAGTATTCCTTCATTAGTAAATATATGAACGCTTGTATAGGTTAGTATTACCCACCCATTCTCGGTAAACAGAAAATCCGTTGGGGTCTCCCCTGCAAGATCTACTGGATTATTGCTCTCGACGGTCTTCTGGTTCGCCGATACCACCAGTAAATGGGTCGAGAGATCCGGCAGTGTGCCAAGAATGTATAAATTACCGGCGGTATCATATCGACTGGTAGAAGGTATAAATCCATCCTCAGCCTGGGTTAATGTTATCTCGCTACTACAGTTTCCCTCGGAATCACATTCTACAACTACAGATCTTCCGGGAGAGTATGACTCTTTATCACGGAAGGAGAGGACAAACGCCATCTTATTTTCGTACACGGCTGAACACTTAATTGTGAACGTTGTATTCTCCTCGTCATATCCGAAGTCCAAGACTCTTGTCTCATAATATGGGCAATCTCTCTCTTCAAAAAATGTTGTTTCATCTGCCTTCGAGCATGAACTGATCAATAAAATATTAACAATAAATATTAAAGCCAAGAAAATAGTAGGAATTCGTCGTTTCATTCATGTACCTCTTCATATTGTGGTAAGAAATCACCTGAGATTGCATCCACAAGATAGGTTTTCTTTGTTGTCAAAGTAGTACCGGGAAGTGTTTCTTCAACATAGAATTCCCAGCATGGAACGAGGATTACCTGATTTTTCTTCTCTTCATTTATCGGATAGTCATCTGGTAATTCTTCATCCACCGGACGGTAGTATATCTTTGGATCGATGGGATTAACATAAAATGGAACATAACAAAGGGTTATCGATCCAATTGTTCGATCGATCGGCTCGGATGAATTGCTGATTCCGTCGTTCTCATGCGTTAAAGACTCAGCCAGTTCGGTCATAGCCGCCTCCAAGTTGACCAGATCCATTGGCTCTCCGGAAGTGACATTCTGATATGGACACGAGATGTCCATGTATTGTATGCCTTCCCTTGAATAACAGCAGTCTATAAATGATCTCAGCGGGAGATAATACTTGGCTTCTTCACCCGTCAGATTAACAAGATATAGGTCGCCAAAATCTCCTCTTGTGATCGGAAATCCTTTCCAATTGACATAGCCCTCAATACGGTAAATTCCATCGTCGTCCTCGAAGATGCGATCTGGTTGATCATCTCCGGAAGCAATCTTAACCTTAAGTCCCAGAGCCAGTGCTTCGGGAGTAAGAAGATTTATCTCCATAACCGGAGAAACATCTATAGAAAGCTTGTCACATACTTCTTTCATGGCTGCGATCGAGTCGTCACGAGAAGAAAAGGAGAAGTCTTCCGTTCCCCAAGGATAATCATCATTCGAAGCGGGAAAACGTTTTGGAACAAGATTCGCGTCTTCGTAATACTCTCCATAGAAAACGGAGATGCTCGTTCGAACATTATTGATCATGCATGTACGGTTTAATTGATCCTCGAACTCGATATACCGGTAATCGATGAGTTCCCCGGTATCAGCGCCTTCCCATAACTTATCGGAAATGATTTTATCCGATTCCGAAAGCAGATAATCCGAAACTTCCGTTGGAAATAGGGTCATCTCACAAATATCCATACCGGCAGACCCGGGACTATTGATATCCCTATCTGTAATTACAATTGCGTCAACGTGTACATTCGGTAGCAGTTCTCCCCGTAGAACGGACATTCCGTCACGGCTGGATACCGCTAGAGAATTGTATCCCATTTTCTCCTGTTGCGAAGGCAATGTCGCCCCCGAAGTATCTGATACCGATACTCCGGGAACGACAAAATCCTGAATTGCAGATTCATTTGTTAATGATCCGGACGCGTTTGCGCAGCCTCCAAGAAGAAGTGTGATAATGATAAGAGATGCGATCGTTCTACCCTTCTTCATGAAGACCTCCGATTGATTATGCGCAGAAACGAATTTGGAAAGTACCATAACTTGAAGTAGATGACGAGCTCATACTTGCCTTAAGACAATAAGTCTGACCTATTCCACCATAACCTTTTTCAGTCCAATAAGTTTGGGATCTGTACACATTATAGTAATTTGGGCTTATCGTTAATGTGCTTGATGCTTGATTTGTGCCATCTGCGGTATACATTCTCATAACGATATAGTTGTTCCCATAAATATGTGCTGGTAATCCCTGTACATAAGCATCGGTTACTGCTGCCTCCCATGACCCTGCGTTCCCTTTGTAATCTGAATTTACTGTTTTCGAATTACCTCCTCGAGTTACGTATACGGAGCCTTCTGAATCATAGGCAAGAACACCGGAGGAGAATCCAAAGATAGAGAAAGTGACAGCGAGAAGTGTCAGAAGTGCAAAGAATCTTTTTTTCATAAATACCTCCAAATTTATTATTCTTGTTAAGATACTTGATGCATCGTATCATGTCTATCTTTGTATCAAAAAAAAAAACGATGTCAATCAAAATATTATATTTTGAATAATTTGGTCAGGAACTATTTCGAAAATATCAATCCTCGAGTAAGTAGCACTTAACCTCGCTAAATCATTATACCGCAAGAACACTTTTCTCCTTCCTCTCACCCGTGATCATTCTAAGTAAATTTTTATGGAAAATATTGCTTTTCATGATTTGCAATTTATAATATATATGTTTGGTCTATGGTTTTTCAGGAGGAAACTTCATGTCAGATCGGAAGATTCGAGAAGCGATCGGGAACCGGCAGAACATCTGTTTTGCGGTTCTGCTCGGTTGTATTCTCGTGATCGTTGCCTATCTCGCATGGTTTCTTCGCGATACGATTCTTGCCTGTCACGATTCGATGTTAGCCTTCGCCAACGCCCGGACGATGGAACTTCCCAAACTCTTTCGGATCAATCTTAATTACGATCTGGCACGGGGTCGCGCGTGCCTTCTTTTTCCACTTGTTGCAACTTTTCGTGATCTTATCTTGAAGACGGGTTCCTATCCGCTGATTTGGATGCTGCAATATGTACCGATTATCGCGAATGTCACACTTCTATCCGTACTCCTCGGCAGACGATTCGGGCGATTCGTCGGTGGATTGACAGCTCTTCTTTTCTTCGTTTTTTTGCAGATCGACATCTATCACAGCCTGATTATCTGCTATCCTCTTGATTTTATGTACGGCCTCTTCTGTTTTCAGATGAGCGTTTGTTTTTTCCTGAGATATGTCGAGGGAGTCGCTGCGGGACGTAAGAGCCGCGGGCAGGGGTTTTGGGCGGTGCTGAGTGCAGTTCTGTATTACGAGTCTCTCGTGGTGTACGAGTCCTTCCTGACATCAGTGATTGTTTTCGCGATATTATCGTTGGCGTACGCAGTGAAAATGCGTGCCGGCCAGGGATTTCGATCCGTGTTGAAGACAACCTTCCGCTTTCTTGGGCCGTATCTTGCTGTCAGCTCTTTGTATCTCTTGATCTATATACTTCTTCGGATGTTTCCTGTTACTTCCGTGAGCGCGATCGCTTTCGAGACACAAGGAACGGTTGAGGGCTTTGTTCAGACATGGTCGGGATTCGCGACGAATATGTTTCCAATGCACGAGTTTTTCGATAATCATATGTACACATTGGGTCCGTCGATCTGGCAGGGATATCGCTTTGCCTGGGTGGCGGGCGTCGCTGCGGCCGTCGGAGCAATCGCCGCGATTCGGGGAATGTTTTATGAGTTTGCGACGGAGGATGCTAAGAAGAATATATCGCTTCGCGTCCGCCTGGGAATCGCGTGACTTGCCGGAGCGTTTTTCGCAATACTTTATACGCTTCCACACGGGATGACCGGACGTTACCAGAATTGGTGCGTCAATTCCTTCTGCAAAGGTTATGTTCCATCGACAATCAGTTACTTTGGCTGGGTTGTGATGTGCGTAGCGTTGATCGGAATCCTGTTATCGTTTCTCACTTCACGAGGGATGTTCTTGCGGGTCGGAATAAGTATTTTCTTCGCAGCGATATTCGGTGCAGGTTGGATGATGACGACTGTGAGCAATCGCTTTTTTCATCGTCTTTATGATCAGGAGAATCTCGCAGCGAGAAATCTGTACGCCGCTGTGTGTGTCGAGGAATACGCAGAACAGGGATTTGATCTGATCTTCACGGATACTTTTATCGGTATTCACAGGGAAGCGGAGACGAATGCATGTTTGATCGAGTATGAGGCCGGAGGAGATGTCGAGTTCAACACGACGCCTGAAGATTTTCTCAAAGAGTCAGGAAAGGCTCTTGCCTCGGGTAATCCGGATAATGCCGATGCGGTTTATCTGCACGAGGATTTCAACGCGAATCTCCTGTTCGTAATTCCGTTCGACGCGAATCACCCGGAAGCGGCAGATCCTGAGACCTTCCCGGCGAACGTAATGTCGAACGAGATGTGGGTGATCTCCGCGATCGGCGGGACTTTTCACATCGAGTATCAGAATAGCGCGGGGATAACGGTCGCCAGGGATATTCAGCTGGCGCCTGGCGAGCTCACCAATGTCCCCGTCGATTCCGTGCGAATGACTTCGGTGACAGCAGTTGCTATTGAATGATCGATTGCTGTTTCCCCACAATCGGTTCAATTACTTCGTTCTCGCAAATCGAAAGAGCCCTGCCGTAAAACGACAGAGCTTCTCGCGATCTTGATCAAATACTTACGGTAATTGATGATTATACCTCCTGGTACAGCGCCGTAGAAAGATAGCGCTCGCCGGTATCCGGCAGTAGTACGACAATCTTCTTGCCCTTGTTCTCCGGGCGCTGGGCGATACGGGTCGCCGCTGCGAGTGCTGCGCCCGAGGAGATGCCGACGAGAAGTCCTTCCTCGCGGGCGACGGTTTTCGAGGTGCGGAAGGCTTCCTCATTCTCCACCGTCACGATCTCGTCATAGATCTTCGTATTGAGCGTTTCCGGAACAAAGCCCGCGCCCAGGCCCTGCAACTTGTGAGGGCCTTTGCGGCCTTCAGAAAGAACGGGGGATCCGGCCGGTTCTACGGCGATGATCTTTACATCCGGCTTCTTCTGTTTCAGAACTTCACCGACACCGGTGATCGTTCCTCCGGTTCCGATTCCCGCGACAAAGATATCGACATCTCCGTCCGTGTCTTCCCAGATTTCCACGGCCGTGGTGCGGCGATGGACTTCCGGGTTCGCCGGATTCCAGAACTGGTTGGGCATGAAAGAATTCGGTGTTTGCGCGACAAGTTCCTTCGCCTGAGCGATTGCGCCGGGCATTCCGTCGCTTCCGGGCGTCAGAATCAGTTCCGCGCCAAGAGCGGCGAGAAGATTTCTTCTCTCGACACTCATGGTTTCCGGCATCGCGAGGATCAGTCGAAGACCTTTGGCTGCGGCAACAAATGCCAGTGCGATACCCGTATTTCCGCTCGTCGCTTCAATGATCACCGTATCCGAATTGATCTTCCCCTCCCGAATGGCCGTCTCAATCATCGCGTTGCCTATGCGGTCTTTGACCGATGACAATGGGTTAAAGGACTCGAGCTTGGCGATAATCAATGCGTCCGGGTTGTGTTTGCGGTTATATCGGGCAAGCTCCAGCAGAGGGGTTCGTCCGATCAGGTCAGTTAGGTTGTTGTAAATTCGTGCCATGAGTATTTCCTCCGTGTGAGTCTTGCTTCCGATGATGTGAGTTACCCCGGAATCTTCCTTAGTCTTCTCCGTACACCGCAACAAAAGCTGTTGTCAGAGCGGCGAGTAGATCGTCAATATGTTCGATGCCGACCGAGATGCGAACGGTGTTCGGGTGAACGCCGATCGAGCTGAGCTCGGATTCGGTGAGCTGCGAATGTGTCGTGCTTGCCGGGTGGATCGCCAACGATTTCGCATCGGCAACATTGGCCAGATTTGAGAAAATCGGCAAATTGTCGACAAACTTCTTGGCTTCCTCCGCCCCGCCCTTCACGTCGAAAGTGAAAATTGATCCGGCATATTTCGGGAAATATTTCACAGCAAGCGCATGATACGCACTCGACTCGAGCGCCGGGTGATTTACATGCTCGACGTGCGGATTCTTTTCGAGGAACTTCGCGATCGCAAGGGCATTCTCATTATGACGCTCGACACGAAGGGACAGCGTCTCGAGCCCTTGAATGAACAGGAAGGCATTGAACGGGCTGATCGTCGCACCGGTATCGCGGAGCAGAATGACGCGGGCCCGAAGGATGAACGCGAGATTGCCGAAAGCATCCGCCGGAACCAGACCGTGATAGCTCGGGTCCGGATTCGTGTACTGCGGGAAACGTCCGGATGCCGCGTAGTCGAACTTGCCGGCATCAACAATCACGCCGCCGATACTCGTGCCGTGTCCTCCGAAAAACTTCGTCGCGGAATGAATGACAATGTCCGCGCCGTGTTCAATCGGACGAAAAAGGTACGGAGTCGCGAAAGTATTGTCGACGACAAGCGGAATGCCGTGACGATGCGCAACGGCCGCGACAGCCTCGATATCCGTAATATTGCCATTTGGATTTCCCAACGATTCGACAAAGATGGCCTTGGTCTCGGGACGAATCGCCGCCTCGAAGTTCTGTGCATCATCCGGATCGACAAAGCTTGTCGTAATGCCCTGATACTTGAGCGTGTGAGCCAGAAGATTGTACGTGCCGCCATAAATCGTCGATGCGGAAACAATATGATCGCCGGCAGAGGCAAGATTCTGGATCGCATACGTGGTCGCCGCCGAACCGGATGCCACAGCCAACGCGGCCGCTCCGCCCTCAAGCGCCGCGACGCGCTTCTCGAAAACATCCGTCGTCGGGTTCATAATTCGTGTGTAAATATTGCCGGCTTTCCGAAGCCCGAAAAGATCGGCGCCCTCTTCCGAATTCTCGAAAACATACGAAGTCGTCTGGTATATCGGAACGGCTCTCGAGCGCGTCGTCGGATCAACGACCTGACCGGCATGTACCTGAAGTGTCTCAAAATGAAGTTCGTTTCCCATAATCTTACCCTTCCTTCTTCTCCCACCCGGGGTTAGTTGCGATATTGTTATCGCTTTTCTATTCCCTACAATTTCCATAGGTTTAATATATATCCCTTCGCGCATATTGTCAACAGGGTTTTTTCGCGAAATATGCTTGGGCGGATTTATGATGGTTGAAGGTGGGTCAGAAGGCGTGGGAATTCGGTATCCTTATCCAACTGTGGTGAAGGAATACCGCCTGGATTCGAGATTTGTCCGTTCCAGGCGGTAGTTTTCCGGATTCTGACTACACTGTGGCGCGATATTGCAGCCTGGCAATATAATTCTGATTTTCTAGGCTGCGTTTTTCCCGATTTCTGCGCCATCTGCGACTCTTGAATGCAGCCTGAATTCCAGTTTTATCTGTTCTAGGCTGCAAATCTCGGTTCCTGTTCCTTTTGCCGCTGGCTAATCACAGCCTGGATTTGAGTTTTGGTTCTCTCAGGCTGTGCTTTTCGGTTCCTGAACCATCAGGCGCTCCTGATTGCAGCCTGACAATATGATTCCGCTTTTCTAGGCTGCATCTTACCAGTCATCAATTCTCTCACGGCACGAAAAAGCAGCCTTGAATTCGCATTTCTGCTGTCTCAAAGCTGCACTATCTCTTATCGAATTGTTTCAGTACAGAGTCTCCCGGCGCATGCCTCGCACCTTATCGAAACTCGTTCTTCCTCGTCTTCCCGGCGCATACCTTGCGCCGCGTTAACCTCGTCAGGCCTAATCGACGCTCGTCAACTCTCGTCATCCTGCATCGCTGCTGAAAGGACCTCGAAAATCTCCGAATGCGCTTTCTTGAGCGAGACGGGCACACCTCGAGAATCCAGGAAGCAATGCCGACTCTCGCCGAATGCTCGAAGTTCTCCGGTCGACGCATCGACAATCTGATAGGAGAGGTTGAGCTTGACACCGGTGAAGCGCTCGATCTTCGTCAGCACCTGCACCGTGTCGCCGAATCTCGTCATTGACTTGTACTCACAGGTGACCCCCAGTACGGGGCTCATAATTCCTTCTTCTTCCATTCGTGCATACCCGAAACCGATCTTTTCGAGAAAATCGACGCGTGCCTCTTCGAACCAGCGGATGTAGTTCGAGTGATGGACGATGCGCATCTGATCGGTCTCATAGTAGTGGACCTTGTGTTCGTAGGCGGGTATGGTGGCCATGGATGGTTCCTCCAATGCTTTTCGCGAATATAAAGATGTGTTTTATCTCTTGAACATCGCGTACGCGCGAACCGGAGATCCGTCGATTCCTCCGATGTTCAGGGGGACGGCGGAGAAGAAGAATCGGCGACCGGCGATGAGCGAGACGTTTATAAGTCCTTCGACGGGGATGATTCCGCGGGACAGCAGTTCGGTATGCATATAGGAAATATCCTCGCCTTTGATGACGATGGTCGGCAGATCTACGCCGAGCATGCGGATTCTCTTTTTGACCAGATATTCGACGACGGATTTCGAGAAGACCGGATAGTTGCCGAAATACGCGGGAGTACCAACCTCTCGTTCCCAACCGGTATAGATGAGGACTCTGTCATTGCGCGCGATCTTTGCGCGCTCGGACTCGTCGAGTTCGATGACGGGATGCTCCTCGCCGCCGGCATAGTAGAGCCGGGCGCGAACGCAGATCGCCTCGCCCGACAATGATTCGAGCGGAATCTCATCGACGGGATCGCCGTTCGGCATGAAATGCAAGGGCGCGTCGAGATGTGTGCCGGTATGGCTACCGAACCGAAGCTCTGTCACGAGGCAACCGTCCTTCTCGAAGGAGGTCATCGGCTCCAGAGACACGCCGGGATCGCCCGGGAATACGGTCATTTGTGTGGTGATCTTCTGCGATAAATCAACGTACTTCATCTGTTGTCACTCCTCTTATGTCGTTCCCCTCAAGTATCTGAAAAAACGCAACGAGTCGTTCTGTGATCTTCCCCCGATCCTCGGGAATCGGCCGATATTGTACATAGGGCTTCTGTACCGATGAGAACAGAATCCGTCCCTTGAATCGCGGATGCGAGAGTATACGAGAGAGAGCTTCCATGTCCGGACGGGCATTCTCCACATAGTACAAAAGGACCGCTTCTGATTTAACATGCACGCGAGAGAATCCGTGTTTGGCCGCCATCGCGCGGATGTATGAGATATCCGTAAGGGTTTGCACCTTCGCGGGCACATCGCCGAAACGGTCGGTCAGTTCGTCGATAACGTCGAAATATTCCTTCGTCGAGGCGATTGACCCGATCCGACGGTATGCGTCCATGCGCTGACCGGCGTCGGCGATATAGTCTGCCGGGATATAGGCGTCGACGTCCATATCGACGACCGCCTCGTGCTTCTCCGGCTGCACTTCGCCGCGAATCGACCGGACCTCTTCTTCGAGCATCCGGCAATAGAGATCGTATCCGATCACATCCATCTGTCCGTGCTGCTCCGGTCCAAGAAGATTTCCGGCGCCCCGGACTTCCATATCGCGCAAGGCGATCTTGATTCCCGAGCCGAGCTCTGTGAAATCACGAATCGCCGTCAGCCTCTTCTCGGCAATCTCGGTGAGGATCTTGTCGCGACGGTACGTAATGTATGCGTAGGCTTGTCGATCCGACCGACCCACACGTCCGCGTAACTGATAGAGCTGTGCCAAGCCGAACCGGTCGGCGTCCTCGACAATAATCGTATTGACATTCGGCATGTCGATTCCGCTCTCGATGATCGTCGTGCATACCAGAATATCTGCCTCGTGGAAGATGAAACTCTCGATGATGTTCTCAAGCTGCCGTTCACTCATCTTTCCATGCGCGAAAAGAACCCGCGCGCCGGGAAGCGCTTTCTCCAGCGCGGCAGCCTTCTCCTCAATGCGCCGCGTATCATTGAACAGATAAAAGATCTGACCTTCGCGGGAAATCTCCCGAAGACACGCCTCCTCAATCATCTGCTCGTCGTATTCCATAACGTAGGTCTGGACAGGTCGCCGGTCGAGGGGCGGTTCCTCCAGAACGGAGATATCACGGATGCCCGAGAGTGACATATGCAGGGTTCGCGGGATCGGCGTCGCCGTCAAGGTCAGCACGTCAACATTACTGCGCAGGTGCTTGAGTTTCTCCTTGTGCTCGACACCGAATCGTTGCTCTTCGTCGATGACCAGAAGCCCCAGATTCTTAGGGATAATGTCCTTCGAGAGGACGCGATGTGTTCCGACCACGACATCGACGGATCCGTCATTCAAGCCCTTCACCGCCTGCTTGATCATCGCGGGATTGGCAAACCTCGACAATAACGCGACCTTCACCGGAAACCTCGCCATCCGCTCGTGCAAATTCTCGAAATGTTGCTGGACAAGAACGGTCGTCGGTGCCAGAAGAATCGCCTGTTTCCCGTCGTTCACGCACTTGAAGATCGCACGGAATGCGACTTCGGTCTTACCGAATCCCACGTCGCCGCAGAGGAGTCGATCCATCACCTTCTCCGACTCCATATCGCGTTTTATGTCCGCGATCGCCGATAGCTGATCCTCCGTCTCCTGATAAGGGAAGTCCTCCTCGAACTCGCGCTGCCAGACGGAGTCCGGCGAGAATGCGAAACCTTTGTTGGCCTGTCGCTTCGCGTACAGCTCAACCAGACTGAAGGCCAGTTGGCGGATCGATGTCCGGGCCTTCTCCTTCATCCGGGTCCATTCCTGCCCGCCGAGACGCGAGAGTTTGGGCTCACGTCCCTCCGATCCGACATACTTCTGGATCTGATCCAGATTCTCCATCGAGATATAAAGAGCGTCATCCGACGCATAAGAGATCTTCAGATAGTCGCGCCGAACCCCGGCTGCCTCCATATTAACCATGCCATCGTAGCGTCCGATACCGTGCTGTTCGTGAACGACCAGTTCACCCGGCACCAAATCGCTGAAAAGATCGATGTGTACGCCGGAACCCTTCTTCTTGCGAAGCGGCCGGTCGACGCCGAAAATATCCTGCGTTCCGATGACCATGAGTTGCGCGGCCGGATAAGTAAATCCCGAGGGCATATGCGAGGAGGAGAGATTTACGGAGGCACCCTGCTCGGCAAGATATGCGCGAAGCCGATCAGCGCGGACGCCTACGCCCGCCATAAGGACGGTGTCCAGGCCCGACCGGTTGCGCTCGCGAACCAGTTCCGTCAAGGCCGCCTCGTGTCCGCGGTAACTGTTGACAGCGCTTCCGGTTATCGTAAGGTTCGCGCCTCCCGGGAACCCATTGCCCGAAGAAGGCAGCGCGGCCAAGGAAATCACCTGCCCGCCATTATCCAGTGAGGCGAAGATCTCGACACCCTTCCATACCGCCTCAGCCGCGGTATAGGGTACGAGCCTTTTCTCGAAAAGCGATTTGAAACGCATGTGGAAATCCGCCTGGACTCCGTCGAGGCGTTTCTTGATATGGAGCGTCTCATCGACGAAGAGAAGAACATCGGAATGACGAAGGTACGAAAGGACGGAAACGTTATCCGGCAGAATCAGACGGACCCATTTCTCCAAACCGGGAAAATGGACGCCGGCACGGATCCTCTCCGCATCCTGCAATGCCAACCGGGCGAAATCCTCGGCATCCGCCGCGGACGCGCCGTTGCGAATCGCTTCCTCCCGGAGATTCTCGCCGGCGACGAGGATGCGGTCTGCAACAACGCCGCGCTGAGTATCGGGAACAAAGATTTCCCTCGCAGGCGCGATCCGGATATCGGAGCGTTTCTCGGTTGACCGTTGTGTCTCCAAGTCGAAGTGCTTGATCTGGTCGATATCCTCATCGAAAAAAGAGATGCGGATCGGTTCCTCGCATCCGACCGGGTATACGTCGAAAATATCGCCGCGCTGGGCAAATTCGCCTTCGCCCTCGACGGTGCGCATTCGTTCATAGCCGATCTCAACCAGTTGCGCCGCGAGGACATCCGGCGCGATGCGTGAGCCTATGCGAAGGGAAATCGATTGCGCGAGAAAATCCTCGGGTGTCATCAGTCGCGATGGCAAGGCGCCCGCAGACAAGATGAATGCCGGAGCGGAGCTATGCAATATACGGTCTATCGCGCCGAGGCGTGACAGCTCCGCGTCCCGGCTGGAGGCCTCGACGTCGGCAAGATTCGTGTCTCTCGGGCGAAGAACCGGAAGGTCCTCTTCTCCGAGAAAAGCGGCGAGATCCGCACGAAGCGTGCGGGCTTTGAGCTCGTCCGCTACGATGATCGCCGCAGAACGTCCGGTCTTACGGATCAGCGCCGCGATCAGGTAAGCTTTCTGACTCTCCGTCATACCGGATAAATTGATATGGCGACGATCCTTTTCGTCAATGAGAGAACATAAACGGACAAACGCCAGATCTCGTATTGCGGCGGCGAGAACCGAAGTCAGGTCGACGCTCGTGCTCATGTAGCCTCCCGGATCATCTTCTCGGCGGATTCCGCGGCGCGGACAAAAGCTTCAAACATTGTCTCCTTGTCTTCCGGTCCAATATCGGACAACACAAAATCCGCAAGGTCCCATCGTTCCGGCACGGGACCGCAGCCGACGCGAATGCGCGGGAAATCCTGTGTACCCAGACACGAGATGATTGACTTCATCCCGTTGTGCGTTCCGGGACCGCCCTTGTCGCGGACGCGAACGGCACCCTTCGGCAGGTCAATATCGTCATAGAGAACGATCAGATTCTTCGGTTCAATCTTGAAAAATGCCAGAGCTTCCCGTACGCTCTCGCCGGAAAGATTCATATACGTGTGCGGGCGCAAGAGAATAATGGACTCACCGCCAATATTTCCGCGTCCGTATTCGCCTTTGAACTTCGTCTTATCGAGTGTGATTCGATTGCGCTGCGCAAGAACTTCCAGCGACATGAAGCCGCAGTTATGCCAGTTATATGTATATTTTGCACCCGGATTGCCGAGCCCGGCGATCAGCCACATCGTGTCGTTGTTCCTTTCACTTCCCGGTTTGGTTATTTTCGCGAATCCGTATCGCGCTCATTCTGGGCAATATGATCGTTGCGAACGCGGTTCTTGCGTATGACCCAGCCCTCCTTGACAACCTGGCGGCTGCGCGCGATCGCAAGACTCAATTCCGGCACATCCTCTGTGATCGTCGATCCCGCGGCGACATAGGCGTTCTCTTTGAGCGTCAACGGAGAGATCAGGTTCGAGTTGCCTCCGATAAATACGTTATCCTCGATGATACAGGCGGATTTATCGAGACCGTCATAGTTACAGGTAACCGTTCCGCAACCGAAGTTCACGTTCTTGCCTACCTGCGAATCGCCGACATAGGTCAGGTGTCGCGCACGGGTGTAATCGCCGATAGTCGAATTCTTGATCTCGACATAAGCGCCGATCGTCACATAGTCTTCCAGAAGCGCTTCCGGGCGAATATGACTGAACGGTCCGATCACGCAATGATTGCCGATTTGGCAATCCGTCGCGACAGAACTTCTGACCTCGGTGGCGTTGCCGATGACGGCATTCTCGAGACGTGTCTGCGGTCCGATCACACAGTCCTCCCCAATCACCGTGGTTCCGGAAAGTACCGTATCCGGATGAAGGATGGTGTCGGCACCGATGATGACCGTCGGTTCAATCCAGGTCGACTCCGAATCGATAATCTGAACCCCGGCCTCCATGTGCCGGCGGCAAACGCGCTGGTTCAGAATCTTACCGGCTTCCTGCAGCTCCACGCGGTCATTGACGCCGCGGATCTCATCAAATGGTGCGATGTAAGCGCCGACCTTATGACCGTCGCGGATCAGAATCTCAATCGTGTCCGTCAGATAATATTCCTTCTGTGCGTTACGAGCATCAATGCGACCGAGAGCCGACAGAAGAAGCGGTGTTTTGAAGCAATAGATCGAGGAGTTGATCTCGCGGATCTTCCTCTCCTCTTCGGTGGCGTCACGATCCTCGACGATGCGTACGACGTGGCCGGAGGCGTCACGAACAAGACGCCCATATCCCTTGGGATCCGGGGCCTCCGCAGTGACGACAACGGCGCCATACGCGTCATTCGAAAACATCTCGACTGCCGCCTTCAGCGTCTCCGCCGTAATCATCGGAGCGTCACCGGGCAGAACGATCGTGCATCCGTTACGTCCCTCGAGAAAAGGCGCTGCCTGCATAACGGCGTGGCCGGTTCCGAGCTGCTTCTCCTGAAGAACAAAAGCTACGTCCTCACCGAGGGCGGAACGAACTTCCTCCTGGCGAAAACCGACGATGTACACCTGTTCCTTGGCTCCCGCCTCCCGCAACGCGTCGGCAACCCAGCAGACCAACGGTTTGCCCGCCGCCTTTTGTACAACCTTCGAGTGCTTGGAATGCATTCTTTTGCCTTCTCCGGCAGCCATGACAACGGCGCAAACATCCATATGTTGAATCTCCTTTTTGATGGGAATCGTGCCGCGCCGACATGAGTCATCGGCACGAAAATACGTCGGGAAATCCTTAATTACTGGATCTTCCGCCGCTATTTTGGATTTATTATATCACGTCAACTGTCGACACGCGCGACGAATAACAACCCACGAAGCCTCAAATTTCATCCCTTTTCGAGATGTAACGCTACAAATTACGCTCAAATGTCGAATTCTCCGAAAAATGTGAAATTTGCTTGAGAATCTGCTACAATAATCTCGGTGTGTCCCTCAAGTCGGGCGCTCCCAAATCTTATGTATACATCCGGCGTCGCAACGGCGCGGCTTGCCGGATCGGAGGTTCTTATGATCGCAATTCTTCTCGCGGCCGGCTATGCCACAAGGCTTTATCCCCTCACCATCAATACACCGAAGCCTCTCCTTCCCGTTGCCGGCCGGCCGATGCTCGATTACATCGTAGATGAGCTTCATACATTGCCCGACCTTCGAGGCATCGTGCTGATCACAAATCACAGATTCGCAACACACTTCGAAACGTGGGCAGCTGAACAGCGAACCGTGAACTCCACGGTTCCCGTCACCGTTCTCGACGACATGACAACGGACGATTCCAACAAGCTCGGCGCTCTCGGCGATATCAAATTCGCGATCGAGACACTCGGGATCGACGACGATGTCGTCATCATCGCGGGCGATAACCTATTCACCTACCGGTTGCGCGATATGCATGATTATTTCATGAAGATACGCCGAGATCTCCTTGTTGCCATACACGTACCCGACAGAGAACAGCTCAAGAAGCTCGCCGTCGCGACGCTCGCTCCGGACGGACGCGTCCTTCGCATGGCCGAGAAGCCCCAAGAACCGGAATCAGAGACAGCGATTTACGCGACCTATTTCTACCTGCGCGAGACACTGCCTCTCCTCAACGTCTATCTGGCCGAAGGCAACACACCCGACGCACCGGGCAACTTCCCTTCCTGGCTCTACAAGAGATCCGACGTCTATGCCTACCTTGCGGACGGCACCTGCATCGACATCGGAACTCCGGAGAATTATCAAGACGTATGCGAGCATTTCCCGGAACTCTGGGCCACGCGCAAAGAACTTGGGGTGTAAGCTTACTTTCTCCATATCTCACCAACGCAACAAACGAGAATCCCGCCCGACAGGAATGTCGGACGGGATTTTGTTGTTGCGAGTCGAAATAATGTTGCCGATCAAGAGTATCATCGACGTAAGCCTTCCGCTGTCTCTCTTACAGACTCGCGTCAAACCGCTCGTCT
Organism: Bacillota bacterium; assembly: GCA_023397475.1. Classification (GTDB taxonomy): domain Bacteria; phylum Bacillota; class Clostridia; order Saccharofermentanales; family Saccharofermentanaceae; genus Firm-13. Next base: position 120,688 of record JAEWUD010000044.1, on the reverse strand, counting down.
GCCGTTACGGTCTCCGGAACCGGATTCTCCCCCAGGTGATGTATTACATTTACCTTGCGGGCCTTCATCAGGAACATTCCTCCGGCGACGATCGCAAGCGAGATCAACCCGTAAACCAATGGATTCCAATCTGCTCCGAAACTCTCGGGCATCAGAACCGACAGGCTGTTCAGCACAATATGGAAGACAATACAAGGTACAATCGAGTTATACCGCACATAAATGATTCCGAGGATCGCACCCAGTAATGCGGCATAGGCTCCTTGCAGGATGTTCATATGAATCACGCCAAAGATAACCGCCTGAATCAAAATCGCTGGAATTACCGGCATATATCGACGCATACGATCCAGAACAAGCCCTCGCAAAAGAAGTTCTTCCACGATCGGGGCCGCGAGGCCGACGGTGAGGAACCGAAGCCACATCGGGGAGTTTCCGATAATGTCACCAAGATTCGCATAGTCCGGGAAAAGAGAATAGAGGTTGAATCCGAGGATTACCGCGCTGATCAAGAAGTTGGACGCAATCGCGAGAACCGTGACCAGAAGATAATCCAGCGGCCGAATTGATGAGATCTTCGTCTGCGGCGCTTTTTTTCGGTCGAGACGGAACAGGAAATAATACAATGGTATCAGGACAATGTCGACGATCAACGTCACCAGAAGCGAGCCATTAAGTATACGTTGCATAATCTCTTCCTGCATCATACTCATTGGATCGGTGGTTCCGCTTGCCATCCCTTGAAAGACAATGCTGAAGATCAGAATGATCGCATACACAACACCCACGACGACCTGCATTCCGACAAAAATCAATACCGGATATAGAGATCCCCAGATCTTTAACCCAAGACTCTTCTCCGGCTTACGTGGCACGTTCGCCCCGACCGGATTCGGCGGGACCGTATTACCTAGGTTCGAATTCGAAGTATAAACGTTATCCTGCATATGAATTCCTCCTTCGCAGCAACAATATGGATACTATGGCAATCGCAAGACCTGTGACAAGGGTGACAACCAGTCCGCCCTCCGGCCCGAAAGCACCGCCGGTGATGATCTCTTGGGATCCGGCTGTGGAAGATGTCGACAGAATACTCGCCGCCGGCGCGTTCCCGCTGACCCAGAACCCGAAAATATTTCCTTGTGTAAGATTCCAGATCGTATGGAGGGCGCAAACCGTCCACAGTTCTTCCGTAAGGAGCGTCAGCAGCGCGAAAAACACCGCAACGGCCACAAGATTAATGATCGCGATGACATTAACTCCGTTATTGCCCATGTGCATTGCCGCGAAAAGCGCCGACGACACGGCAACCGCTCCCGCGCGTCCGAGGCGGGGCGAAATGCGGGACATCATATATCCGCGTGTCATGATCTCTTCCGTGGCACCCTGCGGAATCCACATGACGAGCATGGAAATGAATACGACAGTCTGTTCCGGCGCAATGCCGATATCGACGATCGAAGCATTCCCCGTGACAATGAGCAATCCGAAGACGGCCGTCATCATTGCGGCACCGATGCCGAGACCGCGCAGATAGCTGAGTACCGCCTTCTTGCGATCCGCTCTCGAAGAGAATCTCAGTCCGATCGAACCGGCATTCTTCTCCTCCACGATGTTTACGATCAGCAGATAAACCCCTATCATCGCAACATAGGCTATCGCCATCAGAATATACATCGCGGGACTTTTCATCATTATCGATGCGAGATTTTCCGAGGAGATCCCCTGCGCGCCGCCCATACTCTCCATGGCAATGCCTTGGGCAAGGTCCGGATTTCCGAACACAACAATCATCGTGGCGACCATACTGGCAATACCCTGAAAAATCATCGAAATGCCGACGGGAAGAAGGATCTGGATGAGAAGCAGAAGTGGAAGCTTCATTGGCTTATTCGGAATGAACCCAAATATGGTGCGATTCTTCTTCGTTTCGGGCGATTGTGCGGGCAAGGCCGCAATGCTGCTTGGGTCCGTCATGGTATTCCTCCAAGAATATTCAAGTCAGATAAAAGCCATTATACATGTGTCAGATCAGCCGTGATAACAACAAGAACACCCGGATCAACCGGGATAATAATAAGCGGGACCTTCCACCGGAATATCCAGATGAGAGAGATACGAATCAAGATCTGTGCGGTTTAGCGAAGCAATCGCACCAAAGAGAGACGATAATCCGACATCCGAAAGTGATTCAAAATCAACAAAACTAGCTTTGTCAGAAAGACCCATCGACTCGCGAACCGCCACCTGCGCCTCTTCATAGGTCAGAATGTCGTCGACAAGATCACTTGCGAGTGCCTGTTTGGGAGAATAGATCCGGCCGTCGGCGAGAACCGTCACCTCATCGACAGACATGCCGCGGCTCTTTGCAACAATTCCGACAAATTGATCGTAGGTCTCTTCGAGAACGCTGATATAGATCTCTTTCTGCTCATCGGTAAATTCTTCGAAGTAGCTTCCCATCGTCTTATTCTTCCCGACATAAATTGATGTCGTCTCGATGCCCTGCTCTTCAAGGAAGCCGGAGATGTCAATCATCGTGCCGGCGGTGACACCGATCGAACCCGTCATCCCGTTGCGGTTGATATAAATCTCATCCGCTGCACAAGCGAGATAATAGCCTCCGGAAGCTGCCATGCTGGCGCAATACGCATAAATCGGTCGACCGGTCTCCTCCTTGTAATCCATCAAGGCAAGGTACAGCTCATCTGTCGCGTACACTTCTCCTCCGGGAGAATCGATGAAGAGGAGGATTCCTCGATTATTATTCGAATCCGTCAACATGGATACTGTATTCAGAAGATACTCCTGATCATAACTCAAACCTTCGGCAAACATTCCGCCGGAACCGGATGCACTCGAGATTGTTCCCTCGATATGAAGAACGGCGACGTATCCGTCCGCTCCCGCGGAGACCGCCGTCGGCATCTGAGATGTCGAAGCCGACGAAGACATCGCGGAGACAGAGCCGAATAGGCTTCCGAATAGAAATGCGATCGGCGCGCCGATAAAAAACAGAACGAGAGATACAATGATCAGGGCAATTCCCCAGCCGGGCATCTTCTTTATCACGCGGGGTTGCTGCGAATAAGGATAGGGGTTTGAAACGTTTTGTGACATATGCGCTCCTTCATAACCTTGCGGCAAAATTGCCATCCTAACGGCTAAAATATACTTACGATATTATAATATAAAAACTCGACGAGCGCCACAAAGGGCACGTCGTCGAATTTATAGGATGTAATGGAATGAAGCCGGTCATGCGTCGGGGGGAGGGCCGTTTGGTCGCATGCGCATCGTCGGGGAACAAGGCATCGGCAGAGAGGGTATGTCTGCCGCCGGCTGATCTTCCTCGCTCAGTATGACGCACACACCTCACCGGAGTCTTGCGCAAAACTTAAACTTGTCTTAAAGGGATGGCTCATATATGTCTCGCTCCCTAGTCCTCGTACTTCGCACTGCGGAGGAGGACGTGGTCGATCACCGATTACGCATTATCTTAAAAAGTTAATCTTTCAGGGGTGGCTCGCATTTATTCTTCTTGATACCAGCCGAGGACCTTCACATACGGCATCTCCATCGACAGTTGATAGAGCGATAACAATGCCTGCTGCCCCATCGCGGGGCAGATGAAGTCGAGGAAGAAAGCGTATTCGCCGGGCGTGTCGGGTATCGGACGCGAGAGGATCGACGACAGATTGAGGCCTCGGTCGGCAAACACTTCCAGGGCCGAGACCAAGGCACCGCTCCGGTGCGGCAGGTGCATCAAGGTGCTGATTCGATCGGCGTCCGGTGTGATGACAGGCTCTCGGGTCACAGCGACAAAGCGCGTATGATTCTGCGACTCGTTGCGGATCTCGATCGGAAGGATCTCGAGCCCGTTGCGCAGCGCCGCCTCTTCGGAGGAGATCGCAGCGAGCTGCGGATCTTTTCCCGTGGCGACCTGTTCGGCGGCAAATGCGGTGTTTTCCACCGTGACCGGCTCCCAACCGCTCTTATAGATCATCTCGGAGCATTGCGACAATCCCTGCGCGTGGCTTGCGACACGCCGGATATCGGTGAGTCGCGTCCCGGGAAGTACCGCGAGTTTGTGGCGGACTTCGATCGAGGTCGCTCGAACGATATAGAGACTCTTCTTCTGCAGCAGCTCGTAAACGGTGTCCACCGATCCGGCGGTCGTATTCTCGACGGGCAGGACAGCGACATCCGCCGCGCCCGAGAGCACGCGATCGCAAGCTTCGGCAAAGGAGAACGTCGCCGACTTCTCGGCCTCCGGGAAAAGCTTTGTCGCCGCCTGTTCGGAATAGGAACCGATCGTCCCGCCGTACGCGACCTTTCGGACAAAATCCAACGATGTGCCTGCCGCTGCAAGCTCCCGCCCGATTCTCCAGTTCGTATCGCCGCGCATGAGAAGGTCGTATTGTTTTTCGCGCGAAATGCGCATCATCGTCTTCATCAAGGCTTCGACTCGCGATGCCATCTCTTCCCCGGCCTGTTGCTTGGCCAGGTCCGAGACCTCCGCCTCACGACGGGCATCGTAGACGTTTGTTCGTGTATTCATTTTCGAGATGGCGATGGCTTCCGCCAGATCCATTCGGCGGTTGAATATCTTCATCAGCTCGGTGTCAACTTCGCTGATTTTCGCGCGAAGTTCGGACAGATGTTCCTTGGTTGCGGCGTCGGCTTGCGGTGCTGTCTCCTTCCGGTCCTTCACGAGTATATGCTCGCGAACCAGTTTCTCCAACCCGACGAGATAGCTCTCGAGGCCGAGTCCGTAGATCTGCCCGACGCACGCAGGCTGGATGACCGATATGCTGCGGAAGGGTTCGCGTTTATGGACGTTGGAGATATGCACTTCCATGACGGGGAGTCCGCACAGCAGGAGTGCGTCGAATATCGCGTAGCTGTAGTGGGTATAGGCGCCGGCGTTGATGACGATACCGGCGGCGTATTGCATCGCCTCGTGGATCGCCGTCACGATTTCTCCTTCTCCGTTGGACTGAAAGAAAACCGGCTCTACGCCAAGGGCGGCGGCTTTGGTGGAGAAAGCACTCTGGACCTGCGCCAGCGTGAAGCTGCCGTAGTGTTCTTTGCTGCGCTTGCCGAGCATGTTGAGATTCGGACCGTTGATGAGAAGAATCTTGGGAACGTTGGTCTTCTTGGTCATACTCATTCCTCCATCAGATCCAATAGTGCGATGGCGCATGCGCTCTCGACAACCGGCACCGCTCTCGGAACGATGCACGGGTCATGACGCCCGGTGATTGAGAGCTTCTCATTCTGCATCGTCTCGAGGTTAATGGTATCCTGCTCGCGAGCGATCGACGGTGTCGGCTTGAATGCGCAGCGCACAAGGATCGGCATTCCGTTCGAGATGCCGCCGTCAATGCCGCCGCCGTTATTGCTCTGCATCCGTATCCCTTTGTCCGTAACACGCGGGGAGTCGTTGTTCGTCGATCCGTTGGCCCTCGCGACCCCGAAGCCGCGACCGAACTCGACGCCCTTCATGGCGGGAATTCCGAGGAGGATCGAGCCCATCCGGCTCTCGATGCCGCCGAATATCGGGCTGCCGATTCCCGCGGGAAAACCCGCGGCCAAGCACTCGACGATACCGCCGACCGAGTCGAGGGACATCTTGGCCTGCAGAATCGCCTCCTGCATCTTGTCTCCGGCTTCGTCCGAGAGTACCGGAAATTCTTTGCCGGCAACCGATTCGGGGATTGTCATCGGGTCATAGGGCGTATCGGAGATGCCTGCGATCTCATAGATATGTCCGCGAACAAGGATTCCCCGGCGCTCCAGAATCTGGGCGGCGACCGCGCCGGCGAAGGTCAAAGGCGCCATAATGCGTCCCGAGAAATGACCGCCTCCGCGCGGATCGTTCGCACCGTTATAGCGGGCAAATCCGGTTAAGTCCGCGTGCCCCGGGCGGGGTAGTGTCGCGAGTTTGTCGTAGTCTTTCGAATGGGTATCCGTGTTGCGAATGATCGCGCAAAGCGGCGTTCCCGTCGTCTTCTCGCGGTAGAAACCTGACAGAATTTCGAATGCGTCCGCTTCTTTTCGCGAAGTTGCCCAGGCCTTACCACCCGGCATGCGACGCTGCATATGACGCGTGACCTGCTCGAGATCGATGAATTCTCCCGAAGGAAGTCCGTCAATGACGACGCCGATTCCGTTGCCGTGCGACTCTCCGAACAGGCTGATCCGTATGTTACTTCCCCACATTGAGCTCATCTGCGATACCTCCGATACTGCGAAATTCCAGGAAGAAATCCGGGTAGGACTTGGCGACAGCGTGTGCGTCACGGATGATCACGGGGCCGTCGGCCCGCGTGGCCGCGATTGCCGCGGCCATCACCATACGATGGTCGTTGTAAGCTTCGATCTCCGTCGAACGAAACAGCGCGCCGTCATGTTCGACGCCGCGAATCACGATTTCGTCTTCTGTTGACTCCACCGCGATCCCGAAGCAAGCGAGCATCTTCTCCGTAGCCATCAATCGGTCGCACTCTTTGATGCGCAGTCTCCCGGCGTTGATGATGCGAACGGTTCCGGGCGTCGCCGCGCACGCGATCGACAGAACGGGAATGAGATCCGGGATCTGGGAAGCGTCGACAAGGTATACTTGATCGATGCCGCCACCGCTCGCAACCGCTCGACGCCGGGCGGCGAGATCCGCAAGAATCGTGCGAATCGCGGAATCTCCTTGCTTCGACTCTTCCGGAAGACCGGGAATGCGGACATCATGACCGAGATATTGGGCGACGAGCCAGAAAGCCGCCTGCGAGAAGTCGATTTCGGAGGAATAGGGCGTCGAGCGCTGATAGGTCTGATTGCCGGGAACATTATAACCCTCCGGCGTTCGTTCTACCTTGACGCCGAATTCGTGCATCACCGACATTGTCAGTCGGACATAAGGCTCCGATTCAAGACGCGTGGTCAGAACAATCTCAGAATCCCCGGAAAGGAGCGGCAATGCCATCATCAATCCGGTGATGTATTGTGAACTTACGTTGCCCGGCAGGCGAAACGTGCCGGGTGTGAGCTTCCCTGACAGGATCAGAGGAAGGAATTGTCCATCCTTCAGATATCGCAAAGTGACGCCGCGTCCGCAGAACAGTCCGGCGTATTCATCGAGCGGCCGAAAGGGCAGCCGACCTTCGCCGACAAAGCGGGATTGACGTCCGAGCGCTGCCGCGAGAGGGACCAGAAACCGCAAGGTCGAGCCCGACTCATGGCAATCGAGGACACACTCGCCTTCCGCGACATTTGACGCGAAAAGCTTCGCAAGACAATCGCCCGTCGCCCGGATGTCGACAGACATCGGACCGTCTCCAAGATCGGCGAGCGACGGGTCACCCGCCAGGTACGCACAGATCTGCGCGCGGTGTAACAGGCTTTTGGAGAGCGGTATTCTCGGTGTTCCGACGAGTCCGGACGGTTGAACCTGAATCTGTGTTGCGGTCATTGCTACCTCTCTTGTCATCCGTTGGATTTTGTGGCGACAGCCTTTTCGAGCGCTGATTTCAGCTCCTCGGAAGACATGGGGACGGTCGCCGCTTCGCCGATGCGGCGCAGGAGGACATAATAAATCTTGCCGGTCAACTTCTTCTTATCCGAGAGCATCGTCCGGAAAAGCTCGTCTGCCGGAAGATCCGTCGACGTCGGCAGCTGCCAATTGCCGAGTACGGTGCGTATACGATCCGCTGTGCCTGCAGGTGTGATGCCGGCGTTCTCTCCGATGGTCGCCGCGACAACCATACCGATCGCGACCGCTTCGCCATGGGAAACCTCACTGTACCCGGTCAATTTCTCGACCGCGTGTCCGAGGGTGTGGCCGTAATTCAACAGCATGCGCTCGCCGGTATCGTACTCGTCGTTCTGCACAACGGTCGTCTTGATACGAATGCAACGCTCCAGGATCCACTCAAGATCGAAGGTCTTGCGTTCGATAGACGCGAAAAGCAACTCGTCGCGAATGAGTCCATACTTGATGACCTCCGCCATGCCTTCGGCCATCCGAGCGCGAGGTAACGTCGAAAGTACGCTCGGGTCGATCACGACCGCCTTGGGCTGGTAGAATGACCCGACGAGATTCTTGCCGAACGGCAGGTTGATGCCTGTTTTGCCGCCGATCGACGAATCGACTTGGGACAGCAGCGTTGTCGGTACCTGGATCAACGGGCAGCCGCGAAGATATGTCGCCGCCGCGAAGCCCGTCAGATCGCCGACGACACCGCCGCCTAATGCAATGACCAGATCCGTGCGCGTAATGGCGGCCTCATGCAGCTGATCGTAGAGGAGGAAGAGGATTTGCTGGGATTTGGAGGCTTCTCCGGCGGGTACGGTACAAGTGGCCACGGTAAACCCGGCGGAAGACAGCGATTGGACAGCCTTCTCGAGATACAGTGCCGCGACATTCGAATCCGTGACAACAAAGGCCTTCCTGCCTTTGACAGTCGCGGAAGCGATCTCGCCGAGGCGATTGAGTGAACCGGAACCGATATGGATCGGATAATTCCCGTTATTGGTGTTGGCCATAATTTGTGGCATGAGTTCCTCCTTAGATGCTGCGACCGACCGCCTCGGCGACGGGACGCAGACGCTTCATGATTTCGTCAAAGGCTTCCGGAGTCAGCGACTGCTGACCGTCGGAGAGCGCGTGCTTAGGATCATTATGCACCTCAATGATCAGTCCGTCAGCACCTACGGCAATAGCCGCCTTCGACAGAGGCTCGACCAGCCATGCCATGCCTCCGGCGTGCGACGGGTCGACGACAACAGGAAGATGTGTGCGCGCCTTAAGAATCGGAACTGCGCTGATGTCGAGGGTGTTGCGTGTTGCCGTCTCGAAGGTGCGGATTCCGCGCTCACAGAGAATAACCTGCGTATTGCCGCCCGACATAATATATTCGGCCGACATCAGAAGCTCTTCGATGGAATTCGAGAAACCGCGCTTCAGAAGGATCGGCTTCGATATGCGGCCGAGCTCTTTGAGAAGTTCGAAATTTTGCATATTGCGGGCACCGACCTGCACGACATCGACGAATTCCATAAACAGCTCGAGCTGGGAAGGGTTCGTGATCTCCGATACGACCGGCAGACCCGTCTTCATCTTCGCGCGTTTCAGATACATCAATCCTTCGGCCTTCAGCCCCTGGAAAGCGTACGGAGAAGTGCGGGGCTTAAAAGCGCCGCCACGCAACAACTGCGCGCCGGTCGCGCCGACCTTTTCCGCGATCCCGATCAGCTGCTCTTCGGATTCGACTGAGCAGGGTCCCGCGCAGACGACAATCCTCTCTCCGCCGAACACGGCGTCGCCGACCTTGACCGTCGTATTGTCGGGATGAAACTTGCGGTTCGCTCTCTTGTAGGGCTCCTGTACCTTCATTACGCGCTCGACTTCATCGAGAAGCTCCATCGCCTCAATCTCAATCGGGGCGGTATCTCCGACGAGTCCGACAATCGTCTTCTCCGAGCCGAAGATCGGATTGGTCTGGACGCCATAGGCCGTCTGAAGAAACGCACAGAGATTCTCCACCTTCTCGCGGGAGACACCGGTCTTTAATACTAGAATCATATTTTCCCTCCATATCCGAGTGCGTCGATCAATTCTGTCGTCGCCTCGCTGAAATCATTTTCGGTGTTGAGCTCATAATCACAGTAGTTGCGATAAATCGGCAGCCGCGTCTCATAGAGGCGGGCTACCCGGCTAAATCGCGCCGAATCCTCTTCCTCCGGAAACTTCATCATCGGTCGTCCCGCATCCTGCCCGACCTTGAGCCATAAGTGATCGAGCGATGCGTGAAGATATATCGTCAGAGCATCCTTGGCACGGATTGTCTCCCGAACGCGTTCCTCAATAATCGCTCCTCCGCCCAACGCTACGATCGCCGAATCCGGCTGCGCGAGGACCGTTTCCAGAACCTCCGCCTCCAAGCGGCGGAATCCGGCCTCCCCGTCTCTCGCGAAAATATCCGGCACGGGCAGACCCACTTGACGGACAATCTCCTCATCGAGATCGATCAACTTAATTCCGAGACGCTTTGCCGTCATCTTTCCGACGGACGTTTTCCCGGCGCCCATAAAGCCTGTAAGTACATATTTGACGGGGGATCTCTTCAGGAGCTCTCTCGACAGATCCGGCAGGATATCCTGCGCGATCTTGTCTTCGATGAACGCCTCCGGATGCCAGATGCGCTCGGCCGCAATCGCCTGCCCGAGAAGCATGGAGAGTCCGCCGACCGCTCTTGCTCCCTGTTTCTTCGCGTGAAGAACAAGCTTCGTCGCAGCGGGATTATACACCGTATCGAAAACTTCCATCCCCGCGTGCAATCTTTCGCGCGGTACAGGCATCTCCCCGCAAAACGGCCACATCCCCAGCGGAGTTCCGTTCAGAAGAACATCGTAATCACCCGCGGTCTTCAAGTCGTCATTGGACAGCACCGATACGCGCTCCGCCCCCATGGATCGGAGTTCAGAGGCCAACCGGTGCGCCTTCTCGCTGTTCCTGACGGAGATGTCAACCGCGGCGTTCTGACGAACCGCCTCAAACGCCATCATGCGCGACACCCCGCCGGCTCCGAGAATCAATACCTGTTTATTCTGAAGTGAGGGAGCCGCGGCGCTAAACCCATCGATATCCGTATTGTATCCGACGCCGTGAGAAATCGTATTGACGGCACCGCACAACTCCGCCTTGGGATCAAGGCGAGATAAATGCTCGATGACCGCTGTCTTATGGGGGATCGTTACGTTAAGCCCGGCAAATTCCCTCATAAGCCCCGGCAACGCGCGCGAAACTTCCTCCGGCGCTATGTCCAGAAGCTGATAACTGCCGCGAATGCCGGCCGCTTCCATGATTCTCTCATGAATATACGGCGACAGACTGTGCCCCAAAGGATGTCCGATCAATCCGTACTTAGTCATACTCATAGCCGGCCTCCTTGAGGATCTCGTACGCCTGCTCCGCATGTTCGCTGTCCGCCAGCAGAAGATGCAGTTGTCCGCCCTCATACGTACGATAGTTCCGGATGTTAATGTTGCGAATGTTAATGCCGCGGCTTCCCAGAAGCGTCGTAATCGACGCCAAAGCTCCCGGCTTGTCCTCGAGATATACCGTCAGCGACGCGTTGGGCTCGAGACCGCCGCGTCCGTCCGTCGGCAGATGATTGCGGTAATGCGCGCCTTCCGAGAAGAATCTCTCGACATCGCGCGTCTCCTTGCGAGTCAATCGCACGCGCACCTGTTCCAGTAATTCGATGTAGCGGTCGAGAACCGGAACCAGGGTCGGTGCCGAAGCCTCCGTAATTCCGGCCCATAACGCCGGATCTGCCGAAGCGATTCGTGTGATATCGCGAAAACCGCCTGCCGCGAGAGGTGCCAGATGACCGTCGTCCAACCGCGAGGCAAGAAGGGCGAGCGCCGAAGCGGCGATATGCGGCAGATGCGAGATCACCGCAACGCGATTGTCATGTTCTGTCGCCGTCATATGCACCGGTGTCGCTCCGATGCTACGGATCAGATCCTCAAAGGACGCGATCGCGTCATCGCCTAAGAGGCAGTGTTCTGACCGGCAGAGCACATAGAGCGCATTCTCGAAAAGCGATGCGTTCGAGCAGGCATACCCTGTTCGTTCCGATCCGGCCATCGGGTGACCGCCGATAAAATTCGGCCATGTAATGAGATCTTCCACCGGCCGCTTGATCGAAGAAACATCCGATACGATACCGACCGTAAGCTTGGAAATGTCCGGCAGGATCTTCGCAATGGTGTGAATCGGAGTGCACAGGAGCAGAAGATCCGCTCCATCCAGCACAGCATATCCTTGATCCGGCGTCGAGAAGTCATCGATCATACCATCCGCGAGCGCCTTGGCTCCGGCTCCGGCGTCCGTATCGACGGCGGTAATGCGTGCGATGCGCGACTTTGTGCGAAACGCACGTGCTAAGGATCCGCCGATCAGGCCGAGTCCCAGAATTCCGATATGTTGGATCACGCCACTGTCCGGAAGCCCGGCGGCAGCCATGTCAGCCGCGCCTTGTACCTCCCGGGACTGTCGCCCGTTATTCATGTTGCTATACTCCTCTACCTTCTCTACCTTGCTGCATTGAATATAGTAGCATTATACGCCGTTCCGCCGAACGTTCCCAGTTCTCCTTGTCTTTACGACGTAAACCGTGTATCGTACACGCGCTTCATCTTGCCTTCCGAACGCGGAAGACTTCTGGGTTCGCAGAGTGTAATCTTCGCATGAACACCTGTGACGGAAGCAATATCGTCGGCAATCTTCTTCTCAATCCTCTCAATATCCGCGACCGAATCCGAGAAGAACGCATTGGACATCTCAACCTTGACCGTCATGCGGTCCAAATTGTTGACACGGTCAACATAGATCACGTAATGCGGCTCGATCTGGCTGTAGGTCAACATGACCGCCTCGATCTGCGAGGGGAATACGTTGACACCGCGAATAATCAGCATGTCGTCCGCACGTCCCGTGACCTTCTCCATCCGAGGAGTTGTACGTCCGCACTGACATTTGCCGTAATAGATTCGGGTCAGGTCGTGTGTGTTGTAACGCAGAAGCGGCGTCCCTTCCTTGGTTACGGAAGAGAAGACCAGTTCGCCGAGTTCTCCTTCACCGAGAGGTACTCCGGTCTCCGGATCGACAATCTCGGGAATGAAGTGATCGACCTCGAGGTGCAGAAGATCCGAGTGCGAGCAACTGCAGCCCACACCGGGCCCGCAGATCTCGGACAGACCATAGATATCGAACGCACGAAGGTTCATCTTAGACTCGATCTGGTCGCGCATTTCCTTCGTCCACGGCTCGGCGCCGAAGATACCGCACTTGAGTTCAATCTCATCCGGACCTACGCCCATCTTGTCCATCTCGTCCGCAATATGAAGCATATACGAGGGCGTGCACAGGATGACCGAGGGCTTCCATTCGCGAAGGATCTGGATCTGGCGGGGCGTGTTGCCTCCGGAGACCGGAATCGCCGTAGCGCCCAGCGGATCACAGGCATAGTGCGGCCCGAGACCGCCGGTGAACAAGCCGTAACCGTAAGCGATATGTACCAGATCGCCCTTACTGACGCCGCAACGCGCCATCGAGCGGCACAGGCACTCCGTCCAGAGATCGATATCGTTGCGGGTATAGCCGACAACCTTCATCCGGCCCGTCGTACCCGACGATGCGTGAATGCGGGCAATCTCTTCACGGGGAACGGCAAAGGTATTGAAGGGATAATTGTCACGGAAATCGAACTTATCCGTGAAAGGAAGTTTATAAAGGTCTCCGATGTCCTTGATGTCACCGGGGGTGACGCCCGCGGCGTCCATTTTCGCGCGGTAATACGGCACGCGCTCATACATGTAATTCACGCATTTGACAAGCCGCTCACTCTGCAGCTCCCGCATCTTCTCCGGCTCCATGCACTCGACTTCAGGATTCCAGATATACGTCGCAACTTCTTTCCTCGCCATACCAAATTCCTTCCCTTCTCCTTCGTATTCGCCGATGTTCGAAATAAAAAAACGCCCGCCGCAATGCCGATAACGGCAAAGCGACGGGACGAATTACTCCGTGGTACCACCCATCTTAACTCTTACGCAAATGCTGCGATTCGAGCCACTCCTTACCGAATGCGACGACAGTAAAGCCGCTTACATTCGTGTTCCTCTAACGGTGAACCTCCGTATCCGCCTACTCCATGTCCTCACGAGGACGTTCAGCAGATCTGCTCGGGAGCGAACTTCATGCGGGCATCTCGTGTCGGCGGGCTCTCAATCCATGACCCACCGTCCCTGTCTCTCGAAACAATCCCGATTACTCTTCTCCGTCATCGCATATGCACGATTCAATTGACGATTACAGACAATTCTATGACCCGGCAGAGGAAATGTCAAGAGAATCTAGGTATTCGTCAAAATGAGCTCCATAAACCCCACGATGAACGGCAGGTGCGGCAGATCGATCGTTCCCGTATGCAAGAATCCTTGCGCCAGATACCAATCTTTCAACTGTGTGTTCTCCTCGATGATTCCGATGGTCATTTTGTGTCCACCGCGCGCGGTCACTTCGGCTTTGGCCTTGTCGAGGAGAATCGCACCGCTTCCTCCATGCCGGCAACCCGGCTTGACGCAGAGCTTTTCGAGCTCGAAAACGCCCTCGCCCTTGTCCCTCAGCTGCATAAATCCGAACGGTTCATCCTTCTCGAAAAGTCCGAACATCACATTGCCCCGCTTGCGGTCCGCAACCAGCCGCTCCGTCTTCAGGAACGCGCCGTTCGTCGGGCAATTCTCGACGGTCAGTCCGAAATCATGTGCGACGGTCAGGAAACTCTCGCGAATCAGCGCGACGACGGCGTCAAGCTCGTCTTCGCGCACTTCGCGCAAAATCGATGTCTGCATATCTGTGAAGCTCCTTCGAGGTGTATTTTCGTCAGGTCTGAACCAAAACAAGAAGCAATCCCACGAGACACGAGGCGGTATTCGCGAGGAATGTGTAAAGTATCGTCCAGCCTCTCTGAATCGGTTTTTTCGAGATCGGCTTTAGGAAGGCAAAGTACAGAATCCCCTCGAAGAAGAAGATGGCGGTTTCCATAAGAATGTAGAAGAGGATCGAAAGGAAAACGCCGCCCTCTCTCTCTGTGACGACAAGTGCTAACGCCAGGAGGACCTGCGTCAGAACGTTGACTCCGCCGATGAAGATCAGGAGATTCTTCTCGCGGTATCCGAAGGCGAGTGCGATTCCCAGTTCAATAGCAAGCGTGAGAATCAATCGAATCGCGGCACCGGCCAGCGTCCCGGCCGTATCGGATTCCTCGACCAGCGACAACGTTACCGTCGAATCCGGTGTCTGATATCCGCTTCCTGTGATGTCGATCGAATAGCTGCTGTCGAACGCATATCTTTCACCGATATTGGAAACAACAAATGAGTTGTACGCGGGAAAGTACAGCAGAATCTTGAACGGACTCGGCGGGTAATAGCCCCAAGTGAAGGAGTCCTGCCCATACTGAATCATCCAATCCTGCTGAAGATACCGATACCCGTCCACATCTTCGAACATGACAAACTTGAGCCAGATATCCCCATTCGTCTCCGGCGCGTCCGCTTGCGGGTCGTCTCCCTCATAAGGCGATGCCGGGCCCGTTCCTGTAGCACCGATCAGGGTCGCATAACAGATTTCGTCTGTGCCAAGACCCTTGACCTGAACCGTCACCGACGGTTTCGGTCCCATGTCAGCCGAGACAGGGCACGAGAAAGAGACCATCGCCGTCATCGCGAAAAAAAGAACCATAATAACAGCGGATATCCGACGCCCGGAATGTTTCAAATCACGCTTCATACGAAGATCCTCCCTTACAACGATCAGCTCCGATAGTCAGCCCGAATTATGGCCTTCGCCAGAATATGTCCGTGAATCGCCTTGAACATCTCGTTCATGTAGAAACCCTCGGGTAGCTCCGGAATAAAGTCTAACGCATAAACATAGATCTCATAATTATGATCATGGTCCGGGGGAGCCATCGGCCCATACCCGGTCGCTTCCCGATGTTGTGACTCCGAGCGGATACCTCCGAAGACGCTGTGCACACCTTCCGTAAAGGTATGCGGACGAGAACTCTCGCCCTCTTCGAGATACGGCCGGGTAAGTCCGACGATCGTCCAATGAATCCAGGAGAAACCGCATACCGGCACCGCGTCACGGTCTTCCATGAACACGGCAAAGGAGACCGTCTCCTCCGGCGCGTCGTGGATCGCTACGGGTGGCGAAATGGGCTTTGCCGCATGCTTCCCGTAGGCATCCAGAAAAAATCCGTCACGAATACCCTCACTCGAAAGATACATTCGTCGTCCTCCTGATTTCAGGACCCTCAGACCAGAATCAACGATAAATCGGCTGTACGCGTCTCTGTCAGATCCTGGTTCAGTCCCATGGATTCGATATCCTCTTCATCATACTCGTATCCATGCGATTTTGCATACTCCTCATACTCATCATTAATGAAAGTAAAGGTTGCGGTATACTCCCCCGCTTCCAAATCGAGCTGACCCGATCCGGACACCTCGTGCGCCGTAGCTTCATAGACGACGGTTCCCTCGGCATCGCGAATGATGAGCTCCACCAGCCCGACATCCGTGCTCATACTGTAGCTGAGCGCGTAACTTCTGGTCTCGTCGATTGTCAACGTCTCTACCAAAGGCTCGGTCTTATCGTTCACCATCACCTGCTTCATGATGATATTCGTCGAGGAAGATCCGACGACGCCGACGATGATCACCACGCCGGCAACCAGCATGACGGCACCGATCGCCGCAGAAATAACAAGCGGTCGAATAATGCTCGAAGCCTTGGGAGCATCCCCTGACGCAGGAGTCATTCCCGTCAACTCATCCGGTCCATTCTCTGACTTCAGCTCTTCCTGACGCGGACGCAGCAGTCGCGTCGCGAAAAACAGGATCAACGGAGCCGCCGAAGCGAGGATCAGATATACGGCAACCGAAGTACCGGAGGCCAGGCTGTCTTTCACCGCGTCAGAGGATACAGAAGCCCCGGCGTCCGCCGTCGCGAAGGTTACGAGCAGAGAGACCGAATTGTTCAACATGTGGAACAGAATCGGCAACAGGAAATTCTTGGTCTTCAGCATCAAATACGTAAGTGAGGCGCCCAGAATCGCTGTCCCGAGGAAACGAACCGGATCCGCATGGAATACGCCAAAGATCAGTCCCATAACAAGAACGATCAGCCAATCTTTCTTTATCGACTTCATTGTTGTCAGAATCAAGCCACGGTGGAGAACCTCCTCGCAGATCGCCGGCATGACAGCGACGACAAGGAACGCAACAATCGGTGATACGCTCGAGAAAAGATCATTCATCAGCCCGCCGGTCTCCAGCAACTGATCCGGAAAGAAAAATCCAATCACGGTAGACGTCAATGTCGCCAGAAGAAAAGTTCCAAACCATAAGAGGAACATCCCGACGACATGACGGACCTTCGGACGACGGAACGGAAGCATCTCCTTCCAGTTAATATCCATAAACAATAGCGGAATCAACCCGAGTGCCAGGAGCCCGATCTCCGTGATCGCCAACCCTGCCATACCGAATTGCATCTGAACGTAACCTCCGCCCAAGAGCAACGCAACCATGCTGATCGCAAACCAAATCACACCAAACAGCGGATTTACCTTGAACTTCTTCTTTACCTGTTCCATAAACTTCTCCTCTGCTTACTCAAAAATCGCGCTCTCACGCATAAACTTCTTCATCTGCGTACGGATCGGAAGCCATAGTCCGATCGCGAAAACAACACCCAACATCAACAGTAATATCCCCATAACAAGATTAAATATCGGCATCTGGTCGAAACCCATCCCGGCCAGAATAATCAGTGATATGGCCACATTATACCCGCCGCACATCAACTCAAGGATACTGAGAAATGCATAGAATCGGGAGAGCCGTCGCAAATAGGCAACCTTCGAGGTCGTATCCGAATAGAGAACCAGCGGCCCATCCGCCGTCCTCTTCCTCAAATACACCCAACGCATATACGTCGCGACCACTTCGACGCCCGAGTTCTCAAGAAACACCAGGTACGATTCGCTCTCCGGCGAATGTCGGCCCGCCGACAGCAGGTCGATAAAGTACGTGTACTCCCCGGCCTCCGCCTTCTCGAATACATATCGAATCCAGAAATAATCTGTCAACTGATATCCGGACGCCGACATCTTGTTCAGCCAGGCCTGTTCCTTCTCGACGTTCCAATAGGGCTTAATGACGATCTTCTTCATCCGAAACCTCCCCCATGACCCGTCGCGCGTTCGCAAGTCGCTCTTCCAATCGTGCGATCTCGTCCTCGAGCTGCGCGATTCCGGATGCCGTGATCACATACTCCTTCTTTCGCGGATCCTCCCCGCGCGCCGTACGAATCCAGCCCTTCTCCGTCAATGTGCCGAGCGCCCCATAGAGCGTCCCCGCCCCAAGCGTCACCCGTCCCCCGCTCCACTCGTCGACCGTCTTCATAATCCCGTACCCGTGGAGCGGCTTCATAAGCGAAAGCAGTATGTAGAATACCGCTTCGGTCAATGTGCCGCGTTCATTACTCTCTCCCATAAATCCACCTCTATATCGTTCGCCGCTATATCGGTCGCCGATATATAGACTATATCGCCCGCCGATATAGTTGTCAATAGCTTTTCGCGAAAAAATCTATGAGTCTGCCAGACCGGGTGGCGGGGTCACTACTCCCTTTACGAATATGCTCCGATTCTTGAGCGGTTCATAGGAAATACCTAAGTTCACGCAGTCTACATCCGTTTCTTTCGTGTTTCATAGGAAATGACTCTATTCACGCGAGCTAAATCCATCTATAGGAATTATCACGAGCGTCGACATTACACCTATCCTGTGCGGCGCTTCCCCGCCGCCTACCCTCCCGTGCTACAATTAAGATAATAAGATACATAGGCACAATCTTTTCGTGCAGGAGCCAAATCCCGAAGTACTCGCAGATTTCTGACAAGAGAGGTCGTTGAAATGGCCATTTCCATCCGGAGAGCGACAGATCAGGATAGTGTCGCGTTGACGCGCTTATCCTTTGCGTCCAAACGATACTGGAAATACCCGGATGCTTTCTTCGATGTGTGGAAGGACGAGCTGACAATCACGCGCGACTATATCGCCGCCAATCGCGTATACGTTGCGATTGAGGACGGTCAGATCATCGGATACTTCTCCGTTGTCGAGGTCCGGCGATCGTTTTTTGCCGGCGATGTCTTCGTTCATCAGGGCTTCTGGCTCGAGCATCTCTACATTACACCCGATCGCATCCGGACCGGCATCGGCTCACTTTTGATCCAATACGCGGAAGATCTCTGTCGCGATGAAGGCATCGACGGCCTGTTTCTTTTCGCGGATCCGCACGCGCGCGGCTTCTATGAGCGACTCGGCGCCGAGTATCTCGGTGAGTCCCCCTCGAACATTAAGGATAGGACCGTATCACTCTTCCGACTTCCGCTACGGACCAGAGGCGGAGGGACAACGCAGTAACGTTTCCTTTCTCCATCAAAAAACCCGCCTCGTCCCGGAAAACCGGAGCGAAACGGGTTCTTCTCTCTTACCATACGGGGAGGGCATGGCGTCGTACACGCGACTCTCGTCGCGATCGTCTATGATCATTGGGCGGCATCGTAGTGCTTTTCGCGAGGCCAGCCAGAGGGGATAAATTAAGATCAGCCGCGCTTCTCTACGAATTGAACTTCCAGTCCCAATCGCCGAAGGTGTCGCTCCATGCGGGTAAATCCGCGAGGTATTTCGACGCTTGGTCGTAGCCCTCGGTCGCGGCCTGAACAGTCGCTACAGACAGAAACGCGATTCCGATCACAAGACTCACAATCGCCGTAAGGAGCATGACTATTGTTGACTTCTTCATTCATAACATCTCCTTTTTGTTGTTGGATCAGAACCCTTCGTGGTAGACCTTGCGGTTCCACGAGATATAGGCCTTGCTGCCGAGGATTAGCCACTTCGTCAGGAAGACATTGAAGAGGACGAGGGCGATTCCGACGAAGATCAGTCCGATGCCGGCAAAGAGCGCCGTCGTGGTCGTAATTCCTGCGATCAGAGCGGATACGACGGTCATAATGCCGCCGACAATCAGGGCGAAGGCCAGGAACCACAGGACCAGCATCACGGCGTACGCGGCGATCGCGACCCACCAGGTGACGAGAAGATTCAGGAGCACCACGAAAACGCGCGGTCCGGTCAGATCGTCATATCTCAGGTCTTTGCCGGACGAGGTACGCGGGTCGGCTTTGGGGGCAGCGGCTGCGGGGATCTCGTCCGCCGTATGTCCGACGGTGACAAGCTCCGGGTCGCGATAAGTCGCCGCGACCGTTACCGGATCGCCGAGCTCAGCCGAAACCTCATGCTCGCTCTTGCCCTGGGAAAGGCCGATGTCAAAGTGCTCGGAGAAATCCCGTAAAATATCCTCGATCTCAGCAGTCGGCGTGCCGCGCAGAGCGACGCGCATCGCGTTAAGATATTCCTGCTTCGTCATCGGGCATCACCTCCAACAATCTGATTGACACTCCGTGAGAAAGTAACCCATTCGGCCTGCAGGTTGTCGAGCGTCTTGCGCCCGAGCTGGGTCAATCGATAATACTTCCGCGGAGGGCCGCTCTGTGATTCCTGCAAATAGGTTGTGACAAGTCCGTCCGTCGCGAGTTTTCTCAATATTGGATAGACGGTGCCGTCGGAGATTTGAATAATCTCTGACAGGGAGCTTGCCAACTCGTATCCGTACTGGTCGCTTGTCTTCAGCATCGACAGTACACAAAGGTCAAGAACACCTTTTTTGAATTGTACATTCACAGCGCTTCCTCCTTTGCTATTGTTTATTTTATAATAGTGATTTTACTTCAATACTATGGAAACGTCAAGATCTTTTCGCCCCTCTCGCGAAAAAATCCGATTGTTTACAAATCGGTAAAATATTCAGGGAAAGTGAGTGTGGGAGTGAGTGCGGGAGACGTTTATATGGTGGATTTTGATGTGCCGGATTGTGTTCCTCGAGTCTTCAGCCTTTTGGGCGCCCAATTTTGCCTTAATTACATGAGACGTTTCCGGCTGCATTTTCTCCTTTCCATATCATTTGTTGACACGGAAATGCAGCCTTAATTCGAGATTTGGTTAATTCAGGCTGTGTTCATCTCGTTCCTAATCTCCTCGCAGAGTGAAAATCACAGCCTGAAATCATAATTTCTTCGTTTCAGGCTGTGTTTTCTGGGTTCTAAGACGTCGGTTTCTCCCGAAACACAGCCTGAGATCGTTCATTTTCTTTTCAAGGCTGTGTTTTTCCTTGCTTAAGCCATCAGACACATCTGAAACACAGCCTGAATTCGCAATTTGTCCGTTCTAGGCTGTGTATTTTCATTTTCAACCCTTCCGACTGGGTCAAAACACAGCCTGAATTCGTGTTCTGGCTTTTCCAGGCTGTGTATCCGTTTCCCGATCCTTCCGGCGCCGTTAGAATTTCATCGCCATGTATGTTCCGGTAACAGTCAGCGATTTTATCGACATCCAGATGTTTCGACGGCACACCTTATTCACGTCGGCATATTCACTCGGGTTGCTTCCGTCCTAAGGATAGATCTTATACTAGGTCAACTTGGTCAATCATATTCATCATTCGAAATCCCCCTCTTGCATTTCTCACCCTTTCTGTTATACTTGCAATAGAACAAATACAGCTTCTATAGCAGTCGGAAAGGAATCCGGCATTCGGAGGTTCTTATGGTAGGCACTTTTTCTCTCTTCGGCATGGTCTTCTCTCTACTGATCGCGCTTGTGGGGCCGGTGGTTCTCGCGATTTTGTGGGCGAGAAAGACGCCTCTCGGCGCACGGACGACTCTGGCCGGCGCGGGCACATTCATTGTCTTCGCCTTGATTCTCGAGCAGATTCTTCATTATGTGGTTTTGGTCGCGATCCCGAATCTAGGAACGACGATTACCGGTAACCCTCTCCTGATGGGCCTGTACGGCGGCTTTGCAGCCGGCATTTTCGAAGAGGTTGGTCGGTTCCTCGTTCTGTCATTTATCCTTCGAAAATCGCGCAGCTGGAAGCAGGGTGTCGCGTTCGGCATCGGCCACGGCGGCATTGAGGCATTCATTCTTCTCGGACTCACGAGCATCAACAATCTCGCTTATTCTCTGATGATCAATTCCGGCTCGTTTGACAGCATTATCTCTGCCGTTCCCGCAGCACAGCAAGAACCCCTCATGGCCGCGAAGGACGCTCTGATCTCGACATCGTCTGCCATGTTTTTCGTCGGCGGCTTGGAACGCATCTTTGCGGTTACCTGTCATATCGCGTTCACGTTGATTGTTCTGTATGCGATCCGCAAGCGCAAGATCGCGTTTCTCGGCCTTGCCATTCTTCTGCACGCGGCTCTGGACTTCCCCGCCGCGCTCTGCCAGGCCGGAGTTATTCCGATCTGGGGATCGGAGGTTATTCTCGGAATCTTCGCCGCAGCATCTCTCACCTTTATTATCCTCTCGAAAAAAATCTTCGCCGCGATCCCGGAGGAAGAGGCCAATACTCCGTCGGTCGCTTCTCCGGTAAATTGATCCGTCCCGACTGACCTGCATTGAGACACAAAATACAGAAGCCGCCTCAAAGACAATCTTTGAGGCGGCCTTATCTTATTTCGCTTGTATGGATAGTCAAGCTCAGACCGTAATTTCCAGCTTTCTTCCCGTCGGTGTGTACGGGCGATAGATAACCCCCGCCGCGTCGAGCATTTTCTTCGCCGCGACGAAGAGGTCCTCGCCCGCATATTTGTCGGACAGATAGACAATCTCGCGAATGCCCTTCTGAATCATCGCCTTGGTGCATTCGGCGCAGGGGAAGAGAGTCGTATATACGGTGCTGCCCCGCAGATCACTGTGACCGCTGTTGAGGATCGCGTTCATTTCGGCGTGGCAGACGAAGAGATATTTGGTCTCTAACGGGTCGCCCTCGCGCTCCCATGGGAACTCGTCATCCGAACAGCCGCTCGGCATCCCGTTATAGCCGACAGTCAGGATCCGCTTCTCGGGACTGATAATGCACGCGCCAACCTGGGTTCCCGGGTCTTTGCTGCGCAAGGCGGACATCAACGCGATGCCCATGAAGTATTCGTCCCAACTGATGTAATCCTGTCTCTTCATACATTCCCTCCGTCATTTGTTTCTTTCAGAATAACAGATAATTTGCGAATTCTTCTCCTCCGAAGAACAAAAAACACCACGAATCCGGCGACCATCAGGACAACGCCCGTTAGATAGAATGGTGCCATAGGTATGTCCACATCGTGATCGAGTGGTATGCTGGACATAAATGCGAGATGCTCCCCGAAGTCCGGAAAACGAGCCGGCCCTCCGCCGTCGAGCATACCGTCCTTGAAGATCAGGTAGGTGATGTACTGGAGAAACCACATCAGGATAATAAATCCGGCCTCTATGAGCGTCCACGCCGTGCCGATCAATGCGGCAACCAGTGCGCCGACCTCGCCGCCCGACCATTTGCTCTTCACTTTTGTCTTCTGCATCGGGAACCTGCCTTCTCGAAAAGAATTGTTTCGTCATTCTATTTGTCAAAAATAACCGATTGTTTGTCTTTTTTCAAGGCTTTGCAAAGACGTCTTTCCGACGATAGATCTTCGTGGCATTTCGTTGCTTTTTTCGTCAATTTCACAGCTTTTCTCTAGGAATTCACTATGCGATAATATTCCTATAACAACAGGCCTTGGGCCGGGAAAGTGTGACATCTATGAGCATGAACGAGACTCCGCGCGGTGAGCGCGTGCATATCGCCCTTTTCGGCCGGAGAAACGCCGGCAAATCCAGCCTGATCAACGCCCTTACCGGACAGACCATCTCGATCGTGTCGGATGTCGCCGGCACGACGACAGATCCGGTCTATAAGGCAATGGAGATTCTTCCGATCGGCCCCGTGGTCGTCATTGACACGCCCGGTCTCGATGACGTCGGAGACCTCGGCCGCATGCGCGTCGAACGAGCCCAATCCGTTCTTGAGAAGACGGACGCGGCGATCGTCGTGGCGGACATCCGCGTAGGTGTCGGCGATTTCGAGAAGGAAATTCTCACGAAGATCCGTGAGCGCAAGATTCCCGCAATTCTGGTCCTCAACAAGACGGACCTTACCGAGGCTCCCTCAGCGGAATCGACGCGGGAGATCTCCCGATCCCTCGGCATCCCGGTAATCGCCGCATCCGGTGTCACCGGCGACGGTATCGGTGCCTTAAAGCAGGCCTTGATCGAGAGCCTTCCGGATCGCGGACGCGAAAAGACTCTGGTTCGCGACCTGCTCTCGGTAGGAGACCTCGTCGTTCTCGTCGTACCGATTGACTCCGCCGCACCCAAGGGCCGGCTGATCCTCCCACAGCAGCAGGTGATCCGCGACGTCCTTGAAGCCGGAGCGATCTCCATCGTCACCCGGGAGACCGAACTCGCCGCGACGCTCGATGGTTTGCGGCAGAAGCCGGCGCTCGTCATTACCGATTCCCAGGCTTTTGCCCTCGTGTCCAAGATCACACCGAGAGACGTGCCTTTGACGTCCTTCTCGATACTTTTCGCGCGGTATAAGGGCGAATTGTCTTCTCTTACCGCCGGAGCCCGTGCCCTCGACAAAATTCGCGAGGGGGATGAGATTCTCATCGCCGAAGGGTGCACGCACCATCGACAGTGCGACGATATCGGCACGGTAAAACTGCCGCGTTGGATTCGCGAGTACACCGGTTGTGAACCAAAATTCACGTTCACGAGCGGAGGCTCCTATCCTGCCGATGTGTCGAAATATCGTCTGGTCGTCCATTGCGGCGGCTGTATGTTGAACGAGCGGGAGATGCATTATCGCATCCGCAGCACGGACGCGTTGGATGTCCCGATTGTGAATTACGGTGTCCTGATCGCACATATGCAGGGAATCCTTCCCCGCGTTACCGAACCGTTCGGAGAAATTTAAGGCCATTTTCTGTGCATCGTGGTTTCATGGATAACAGGCGACCCATTGCCTTCATCCTTCCGGAAAACTGTGGCAATCTTACCGTTTTTATCAAGTATTTTTTATCATGGACGATTCTTTTTATGTTATTTGTGGTAAAATCGGTTCGAACTGACAAAGCGGAGGGGATTGACATGACGGGGATCGAAGCGATTATTTACGCAAAGGAGAAGGATCTTCTGCGCCCGGATGTGCGTCGGTCTCCGGAGAAGATCTCAGAGATTTTAAGTGACTCGTTCTATGAGTACGGCAGCTCCGGAAGTGTTTACCATTATCATAAGGGCAATACCTTCGCTCATGGTCCGGAAAAGGAAGGCGACTGGGAGATACAGGATTTCGCGCTACACCTTCTGTCCGAGGATTCCGCGCTCGCTACCTATAAGGTAGTGAAGCACACCGAGGACGATCCGAGCCGCAAGACCACGCTGCGCGTCTCTTTATGGAAGATCGAAGACGGGATCTGGAAGATGCAATTCCATCAGGGAACCTACGCAAACGCGCCGCAAGAAGAATAGGACAAGAGCGCCCACACGTCGTACGTTATCGAAAACCGAATCTATGGAGCTGTTGCAAAAGTGAAGGAGCGCCGGCGGAGCCGACGCAGATTATAAGTCGCGACGCGACGCTACTTTGTAATGAGAAATGCTCGTCTTCGACACCTCGAAGTAGTATAAAAATCCGTCTGCCATTCTATTTTGGTGATTATCATTGATAAGGAATTACGTTTTTCTCGTTATGGAAGTATTAAATCGTGACTCCACACCTTTTTGGTGGTTATCATTGATAAATGATAAGGAATAGACTCCATCGATTCCGATTATGGGCGAGATTGAGAGAAGTGGGTTTATTCGCCCATAAGCCCAGAAGGTGGCGCTCATTTCAGCTTCTTGCTAGAAAAAACTGCTTCAACATGAGCACAGTTCATTTTGCAACGGCCTCTTTTTCCTGCTCAAACGAGCAATAAACGAGTAATTAACAGCATGTAATATAGAGAAGTGCGCAGCCATCATTGGGATTTGTGGACGAAACCGGTCGTTCGGGGTATTTTCGTGCACAAGAAAGGCTCCCCATGCACTGTCACCACATGAAAAAGCTCGCCTCGCGTCTTCTGCGCAAGAAGAGCACGCCCGGCGACGGCACTACAAATTGTTCTCACAATGCGGAATGTTTACCTTCAGAGGGCGTGGCAAGGGACTGTCTCAAATCACCTGCTTAACAGTCAGAGCAAAACCAAGATACTGTCGCAAATAGTTAACGCTTTTCAGATAACATTCTCTAACAAATGCCTGGATGGCCCGCGCACATACGAAACCCGTGAAGGAGCCTGTTTCGTATGTGCATCAATGATAAATAACCGCTCTGAGATCGCTGACGCACATACGAAAACCTGTGCGAGAGCCTGTTTCGTATGTGCATCATTGACGAATAACCGCACTGGGATCGCTAGCGCACATACGAAAACCTGTGCGAGAGCCTGTTTCGTATGTGCATCATTGACGAATAACCGTCACAAGGAGCTCGCCGCACATACGAAAACCTGTGCGAGAGCCTGTTTCGTATGTGCATCATTGACGAATAACCGCTCTGGGATCGCTAGCGCACATGCGAAAACCCGTATGAGAGCCTGTTTCGTATGTGCCTCAATGATAAGATAGACATTAGACGCGAGCGCGAGAACAAAGGGACGGCCTGTTTCACAAGTGCTGATTGCCGGGTGGCACTTTCAAATTCTTACTGCGGCTCTCCCCGCAAGATATCCTGTCGAGAACGCGATTTGCAAATTATATCCGCCTGTGATCGCGTCAATATCCAGAATCTCTCCGGCGAAAAACAGCCCGGGAATACATTTTGACTCCATGGTGCGCGGATCGACAAAGGCAGTGTCGACTCCGCCGGCGGTAATCATTGCCTCTTTATAGGACGGCGGTTCAGCGACGGTGAATCGCAAGCCGTGAATCGCGTCACGCAGAAGTTTTCGTTCCTCTCGTCGAATGTCGTGGCACGCACGATCTGCCTCAAGACCGATTCGATCAAGAAGATTGCGAAGATAGGCTTCCGGAGCAAGGCCGCGTAAGACGCGAAGGAGACTGCGGTTCGGAAATTCCGATATGAGGTGCAGAATCTTCTCGTCACGTTCGCTCTCCTTTAATGATGGCAGAAGATCAATTCGAAGTCGCACGTCTCCGCCCGAATAGGCCGCAGATTCCGTGGGAAGATCGCGGGAGATCGTAAGAACTGCAGGTCCGGATACGCCCGTATGAGTAAAAAGCAAATCTCCCCGCGTCCGCGAGAGAACCGTGTCGCCCTCGTATAAGACAAGGCCGATGTCCCGAAGAGCAATTCCGGAAGGTACGGCCGTTGATCTGCCGGGTTGCGAATTTTTTCGCGCATCATAGGAAGACCCTACCTCCTGCTCACGAAGCCGAATCGGCGCAAGTCCCGGCCGTGTCACAACAAGCGGTTGACCGAGCGCCCCGGCAATGCGAAGTCCGTCACCGGTCGACCCGGTCGTCGGATAGGATAATCCCCCGGTACATAGGACACAAGAATCGCACTCGATCGTCTCCCCTTCCATTCGAACGCGAAAAGCACCGGTCGGCAGAGCATCGATCCCCAACACAGCAACGCGCAGCCGGAAGACGACGCCGAGTGCCTTCGCGCGCGAAATCAAAGTCTGAAGGACCTCGTCCGCCCGATCGCTTCGGGGAAAAACGCGATCCTCTTCTTGCGAGATCAGCGGAACACCGTTCTCTTCAAACCACCGACAGATCGCCTCCGGATCGAGCGCATAAAGCGCCTTTGTCAGAAACTTCGCCCCTTGTAAGACGCCGCGCGAGAAGTCGCGTACATCCTTGTTATTTGTAAGATTACAGCGACCGCCGCCGGTCATGCGAAGCTTGCGACCGGGTTCTCCGTTCTTCTCCAGAAGAATGACATCCGATGTCCCCGTCTCTGCTGCGGCTATTGCCGCGAAAAGTCCGGCCGGCCCGCCGCCTATGATCACCGTACGAATTTTGCGGCCTGCCGAACCGCCGCCGCTCGCTGTTCGAAATATGGAATTTTCTGTACCGCCGCTCATCGAATCAATTCCCCGGTTGTCGCGGAAACAAATGATATCAGGTCATCCGGGGCGATCAGGATCTGGGTTCCCCGCACGCCAGCACTGACACTGATTCGGTCGGCCAGGATGCAACTCTCGTCGATAAATGTCGGGAAGGCCTTCTTCATACCGATCGGCGAGCAGCCGCCGCGGATATAACCGGTCAACGGCAAGAGGTCCTTAACCGGGATCATGTCCGTTTTCTTATTTCCGGACAGAATTGCCAGGGCTTTGAGATCCAGTTCTTCTGCGACAGGTATAATTGCGGTTAAGTAACCGGTGCGATCACCCTTCAGAACGAGCGTCTTGAACACCTCTTCGACCGGCAATCCGCAGATCGCGGCGACATGGACACCGGACAGATCGTTCTCATCGACTTCATATTGTATCGTTTCATATGCGATACCCGCTGCATCCAGCATGCGCATCGCGTTGGTTTTTGTTTCCTTTGCCATCGTAAGCCTCCCAGCAATAACTACATAGATCAGTATAACGCCGCGGTCAAGAAGATGTTGTATTGGCACAAGTAATGTTTGGTTCATAAGGTGACTTTCAGACAAAACATTGCCGGATGCATAACGGCCATGGTGTGGACTTTTCTCCAATGGGTAATCGATGCAGCGTGAAGCTCCGTATGTACATCTTTTGGCGGCATTCCTCCATGACTCGTCTCATCACTGTTTAGAATACAGCCTGAATCCGAGTAATTACGATTCCAGGCTGTGTTTTTTCTTATCTCAACCTTCTGCGAAGTGAAAATCACAGCCTAAATTCGTGTTCTGACCTTTCTAGGCTGTGTTTTTCCGGCTTTCGATACTTCCGATAGTGTCAATATACAGCCTGAAGTCGTCATTCTGGCTTCTCAGGCTGTGTTTTTCCGGTTCCCGTTCGCTCCGTCAACGCGAGTATACAGCCTGGGATTGAGACTCTCTCGTTTCAGGCTGTATTTTCTCATGTCAGATCACTCCGCGACTCGAAAATCACAGCCTAAATCCGAGCTTTATCTCATTCAAGCGATATTTTGCCGGTTCTCACCTCTTACTACATAAAAAAGCTCCCCTTCATATATCAGACGATTTCTTCATCGTCCTCAACATGAAAGGGGAGCATAACGACAATTTCTGTTCTTCAATCTGCTACTGACCCTATCGCCAGTTACTAGTAATGCGAGCTGCTCACAACGGTCTCTTGGGGCGCATCCATATCGGAACCTGCTCCTCGGGTTTCTTCACCGTCTCTGATTCGGTACTTGACGGAGCAACGAAGTTCGAACGGACGCCGGCATTCTCGAGAGGAGCGGGCGGCGGTGGCGCAGTGGCAAGCAGCGAGGGAACATAATTGGGATCCATGTAATCATAATAGAACTTGTCGCCCTGACGCGTATCGTAGGCCTTACTCTCTCTCTTCCCGACATCGTTGCGCGGACGCTTCCTGCGTTCGACGAAGGGATAGGTCCCTGACGGATCCGGTGCCGGAGAGGAGGGGGCGGCGGCTTCTTCCATCTTCTTCCGAGCCGCGATTATGATGCCGGGAACATATTCTTCTTCCGAAGAATGATCGTCGGCGGGCGGTGCTATGCGAAGACCACATCGCGTACAATACTCTGTCTTAACCTCAGTAGCGCATCCACATCTCGGACAAGAACTCATGATAATTCCCCCTTCTTTTCTGTTGTTTCCATCATAAAGTAAGGAAAATTTTATTGCAATATGGTTTCATTGTGACAAAAATGTATAATTTGTGAACATTTTGTTTCGAGAGTTTATCATGTCAAAAGAAAAGGTCGCGTTTCTTCTTTTCGCGTATCTTCCCGACATTCGCACGGGCGGCCTCGCGAACCTTCGCGTCTGCAATCGATTCAATCTCCCGATCGACGAGAGCCGTTCCCATCGCGTGAGCATCGGGCGACGCATAGTCTTCCAGATACTCCGTCAACGTCATCAGGGCGTTCGGATGGCAGACATGCTTGATCTCGCCGGATCGTGCCAGCGACATGAATCGGTCTCCCGTACGTCCGGAACGATAACATGCCGTACACCATGATGGAATCAGACCCTCGGACAGCAGCCATGTGACAATCTCATCGGCCGACCGGTCATCATTCTTCTGAAACTGAGCGACCAGAGTATCGTCGCGGACGCCGGTTTCCCGGAGTACGCGCTCGGCTTCATATCCGCCGACACCGACGGCACTGCAGGCACTCATCTGTGTGATGCCGCAGTCGAGAAGATCTTTTCGCATCGCAGCGGTCTCCCTTGTCGATATGATCATGCCGGTATACGGAACGGCCAGACGGATGACCGCCACGATTTTTTTGAAGGTCTCGTCGTCCGGAACATTCGGATAGACGGATCGCAGATCCACCCCGTCGGCCGGGCGAATACGCGGAACGGAAATCGTGTGAAACCCGACGCCCCAGACCTTCTCCATGTGCTCATTATGAATCATCATCGCGAGAACTTCGAAGAATGGATCATACAGACCGAAAAGTACGCCCGCGCCTACATCGTCGATCCCTCCGGCCTGCGCCCGGTCAAACGCCGTCAGATGGTACTCATAGTTGCTCTTGGGTCCGGCGAGATGGAATTTCTCGTAGGTCGGGCGGTGATAAGTCTCTTGAAAAAGTATATACGTGCCGATTCCCGCGGCTTTGAGTTTGCGATAATTCTCGACGGTCGTCGAGGCGATATTGACGTTCGCCCGACGAATCTCGCCCGAGGTATCGGACATCGTCGCGTAGATTTCTCGCAACGCATCCGTGACATACTCAATCGGACAATTCTCATCGTCTTCGCCGGCCTCGACCGCGATTCTCTTATGCCCCATGCGCTGAATCTCGATGACTTCCTTACGGATCTCCTCCATCGTCAACCGTCTGCGGCCGAAATCATGACAGTCATTGTAGCTGCAATACGCACAACGATTAACACAATAATCGCTGATATAAAGCGGAGCGAACATCACGATACGGTTGCCGTAGATCGTCTCCTTGATCTTACGCGCTATCGCGAAAAGTCGAGGCAGGTGCCGGTTATCCATCTTCAGAAGCTTGGCAACCTCGTCATGACGAAGTCCCTCGAAACGCTCCGCCTTGTCGAGGATGCGGGCGATCTCGTCGTCACCGGCGTTTGCCGCCGACGCAAGAATCGCGTGAATCTCTTCCTCCCGGATAAAATCTTCGATGTCCATGTTCTCGAAATGCATTGTAATACCCCCTTTGGTATTTGTTGACGTTAACGGACGTCCGTGGTTTTCGACCTCAGACGACCTCGTTTTTCGCGATGGCCGTCTTGGCTGTGACTCCCGGAATGCGGCCGAGTCTGCCGGTCAATTGGTTGATCTCGTCGAGGTCGCCGACCACAACAATGCTGACAACAGCAACGGGTGCCTCCTCAAACGGAATTCCCATGCGGCCCCGCACGATGCCCCCGAATGCCGAGACCGTATCGTTGAACTCCTGTTGACATAGTGCCGGATGGTCCAGTACCGCAGAAACCACAGCAATTCTTCTCATAGTAACAACTCCTTTCGAGACAAAAAAAGCGCCTCTCCCTTCTCGGAAAAGACGCGCGGAACACAAGGTTTCTTCGGATTCATCAAGCGGATTCATGCATGTCGTCACGCATCACCGGTGAAGATTCCTATGGGTGTGTCGGCATCTCTTCCGGATTAGGGATCTCTTGATCGCTTCTCCGTCAGATCTATCGTCTATTTTGCGGCCGATTCGCGAAAATGTCAAATGCGATTCCGGCCCGCTTCATCACCCGTGGCGGTGATGATTTGTAATATAAGAGTAGTTTCCTCGTCCTATACCTATGTTAATATATAGCTGATCAACAGTTGAGAATCGGCCCTTTGCGGCTTACATCGGAGATTTCTCATGGACTTATGCGTATTGATGCCTTTTTACAATGAGGAGGAGCAGATCCCGATCACATGCAAGCGCATGCTCGAGGTTCTTGACCCCCTCAAGATCTCGTATATGCTCCTTTTTCTGGACGACGGCTCGACCGACGGTACTTGGGATGCGATCCTCGCGGCCTGCGAGACGGCGCCGGACAAAGTTCGCGGC
Organism: Bacillota bacterium; assembly: GCA_023397475.1. Classification (GTDB taxonomy): domain Bacteria; phylum Bacillota; class Clostridia; order Saccharofermentanales; family Saccharofermentanaceae; genus Firm-13. Next base: position 88,933 of record JAEWUD010000044.1, on the reverse strand, counting down.
CTCAAACTGTCGAGGAACTTCGGCAAAGAGGCGGCGATTTGCGCCGGACTCGACGCCGCGGATGCCGATGCGGTGATTCTGATGGACGGCGATCTCCAACATCCTCCGGAGCATATTCCGGAGATGTTACGGCTGTGGAAGGAAGAAGGATTCGACATTGTCGAGGGCGTCAAGTCCTCGCGCGGCCGCGAGAAGCTGTCAAGCCGGCTCAACGCCTTTGTCTTCTACGGGCTCTTTCACAAAGTGTCCGGCTTTCAGCTGGCGAACGCTTCCGACTATAAGCTTCTGGACCGCAAGGTCGTTCTGAAATGGCGCGAATTTACCGAACACAATACGTTTTTTCGCGGACTCTCCGCTTGGATGGGGTTCCGCCGGACCACATTCTCTTTCGAGGTGGCGGACCGTCAGACCGGGGCGTCGCGATGGTCTTTTGCCCGTCTGATGCAATTGTCAATCGACGCGATCACATCCTTCTCCGCGATGCCGCTTCGCTTGATCACGACGATCGGTATGGTTTTTCTTCTCGGTTCATTGATACTTCTGGTTCAGACCCTGATCAATTTCTTCACCGGACAGGCAGCGAACGGATTCACGACCGTTATCGTCGTGGAACTGGCAATCGGCGCTTGCATAATGATCAGTCTCGGACTGATCGGGACGTATATTGCCCGAATTTTTGAAGAGGTGAAGAATCGACCTCGTTATATTGTTTCCGAAGATACGGATTTCACACGCAGACGCCGGATGCAACCGGCTGACATCGAGGCGGAGGATTGATGATGGCGGCAATTTTCGGCGCGACCCCCGCGGTCCTTTATCTCCTGATCTCTTTCTTCTTCGGTGTCCAGTTGTTACGATTCCTCTTTCCCGATTCCCAACGCATCTACATGGGCGTTGCACCCAAGCGGGCCACCCTCAAGCAGATTCCGACCCTGCTTTTCTATTATCCGGCTGGACTGATCGTAGGCCTCACGCTCGTGACATTTGTGACGTACTTTCTCGCCTATGTAATGACGCCCTTCATGCCTCGCGATATGGCAGTCCTTCTTCCCACAAATATCGTGACGTTATGTGTGTCGCTTTACCTTGCCAGCCTGATGTGGCAGAAACGCTACTCGCGACGTCGTGCTCCGGCTGTATCTACGGCAAGCGATACGGAAGACAGCGCTCCGGTTCGCCGTCGGCTGGGAGCTCATCGCCAACCTGCCCCCAAGGCCGTACCGGAGAAGCGATTTGTTCAGGACTTCATTCCGGCGCCCGGCCGCATCGTCTTTTATGCGCTGACGGTTCTCGGACTGCTCGTAGCCGTAACGATCTTCTACTATTCCTCCTACTATATTTCCGGCACGAAGCTTTATGCCGGGTATTCCGTATTCAGCGATCTCGCACCGCATACGGCTTTGGTTTCGTCGTTTGCAAAGGGGATGAATTTCCCGACACAATACCCGCATTTCCCCGACGGATCGATCCGCTATCACTTCCTGTTTTATTTCCTGTGCGGCAATCTTCATGCGTTGGGAATGCCGATCGATCACGCGCTCAATATCCCGACAATATTGTCGGCCGTCGCTTGCCTCGTTCTTCTCGGCACACTCGCGGTTCTTTTATTCGGGCGCAAGAGTGCGTTTCTTCTCGCGCCGGTTCTGGTCATGTTTCGCAGTTCGACCGCGATCATTTCGCAGATCCTTACGTTGGCCGGTTTACCGGGCGCCACTTTCGAGTCTGTCGTCTCGGGAATTCTATCGAATTCCGAGTTCATTGGAGTGACGCCGTACGACAACTGGGGGCTCTGGGCGAATAACGTCTACGCGAACCAACGACACCTCCTGTTCGGTGTGGCCTTAATCCTTATCCTGCTGTTCTTCTTCCTTCCCCATGTGCGACGCATGTTTCTTCACCTTCGCAAGGAGGCCGGCGTCAAGGCCAAGCTCCGTCGATTCTTCCTTCGACGGGAAGCGTGGCTGCCGAGACATAATGATCCGATTCGCCCGGTACATCTGGCGATCTTAAGCGCTATCGTCGTCAGTTGCATGCCCTATTTTCACGGATCCGCACTGATCACCCTCCTCCTGATTCTATTTGTACTGGCCATCTTCTCCGAATGTCGACTGATCTACTTGACGACGGCTGTCGCTGCCGTTGCTTCCTCCTTCCTGCAGACTCTCTTCTTCTCCGGCGGCGCCGGCAACGTCATATCGCCCGCCTTCTATCCGGGTTTTGTCGTGGCGGAACCGGCGGCTCTGCAAATTCTTCAATATGTCGCACAATTGACGGGTATCGCTTGCGTTCTGTTCGTGATCCTTTTGTTCGTCCAGCGCAGCGCTTATCGCGTGATTCTTATGATCGCGCTCGCGGTACCGTTTGTTTTCGCGTTTCTTGTAATCCTGACCGTAGATGTTACGAGCAATCATAAGTTTATTCAGATCAGCTTGATCCTACTGTCCGCTTATCTCGCGGGTCTGCTCGCCTTCCTGCTGACACCTTTTGCGCCTGCGACTTCCGCGGCCGCGAATGACGAGAAGTCGGAATCCGAGGGGAATTCTCCCGGCATACGAACGCCGGCGATCGCGGGAGTTCGTGTCCTGGCAAGCCAGGGTGTACGCATTCCGGTTCTTCCGGGAGAGATGCCATCCGCAAACGAAGAAGTCCCGCAATCACAGCCTGAGGTTCTTTTGGCACCTGCCAAAAGTGCGATCCAGCCCACCGGCCGTCGCGTTCTGCGGGTTCTGGCAACGATCAGCACGAGACTTCTTGCCGTGTTGCTTTTTGCGCTCCTGACCGCATCCGGCATCAGTGACACCCTTGTCTACGTCAACAAGAACCACGGAGCCCTTGAGATGCGACTCGACTCGGCTGCGGTAGCATGGATTGTCGAGAACACTCCGCCGCGCAGCGTTTTCCTAACCGCACCGTATTCGATGCATACCTTCCTCCTGTCCGGTCGCCTCATGTATTTCGGGCATCCGTATTACGCATGGTCCGCTGGTTATGACACGGATGCGAGGAGCGCGATATATGCCGATCTTCTCATGGGTTGCGACGGAGATCGGCAGGCTTTTGTGGATCTTTGCGCCAAGGAGGGGATCTCCTACATCTTGGTTGACGGGAATCTGTTGTCGATTCGCGATTACACGGTCGATTCGGATTTTTTCGCGAAAAATTTCTCTGTCGCCGCGTCATTCCCCGAGGAGAACCAAACCATTATTTATCGAATTCAATAGGTTTCATCGCTGTATTCTCTGTTGATCGTTTTCACAGGAGGAGAAATAATGCCGTTCGATAATCGCGAATTACATCTCTGCAATGTTCAAATTCAAAGAAGAAGATCCATCGCAAAAACTCTTCTGGATGATCGTTCCCTCGCGGAGGTGCACGTCAGTAAGTTGACCGTACTGGAGAAGTCCCGGGATAAGACGCAACAGAAGCTCGACGAGATCACAGGTGGCTCGGCATTCGCCTCCATTAAGCACGGTATGATATTCAATCGCTCCGGCAAGACGGATGAGCTTCGCGCGGCAATTGCGACACTAACGGCAGAACATCGGGACGCGGTGGATAAACTTCAAGTAATTTCGAAGAGAATCGCCGATGCTGAAGCGGAATTGCTCGCGATCAAAGGTTGCGAGGAGCGGTATCAAACGCTCCTACGCGAGAAGAAAGAATATATCATCGCAATCGCTGAGCCCGAGTCGGAACTTCTCATGCAAATGGATCGTGAACTTCAGGCGGTCGAAATGAAATCACGGGCGTTGGACAAAGCCTTGCAATCAGGAGTTCAAACAAGAGATCATTTGAAGAGACTCGTGGCCGATACGGGAAACGCGCGGCCTGGCTCACATCCCGTTTTGGTGGAAGGAACGATCTCCGTTGCCTCGAGAAACTCAAGTTCTGCTGCCGCACGCAATTTATTTCCGAAGACTATGGACCTCGTAAGGCAATTCACACGCGATCTGAGCTCCTTGAATGTAAGAGTCAACGTTTCCATGAATTTTGAGAGCCGCTTCTTCGCTCCGAGACGTACTGTTTTGAGCCTGGAAACCGGTTCAGATATTGATCACGCTTATGATGAAGTCTGCCGGACACGAGATGATGTGAATCTCGCACTCGAGAAACTTAATGCGTTACAAGAGGAGATCACTCGTAAGAAAGTCGAGTTACATCAGAAGATTGAAGAGTTACTCCTCAACACGATTCTCTAATTCTCATTTGAATTTATACTACCAAGAATGAAAAAGAGGCTGTTACGTCAGTGATGATCCCATCACTTCTGCAACAGCCTCTTATCTAGTCAGTGAAATGATCGGATCAGCCTTCTTCCTCAAGCTGCGACTTGTGATCCGCGATCACCTTCGCGGCTACATCCGGCGGAGCGGCCTCATATCTGGCATGTGCGATCGTATACCAACCACGGCCCTGTGTCATCGACTTGAGATCCGTAGCGTAGCTCGCCATCTCTGCCGTAGGAACTTCACAAGATACAACAGATCCGTCCTCATCGGAATCGATTCCGATAATTCGTCCGCGACGCTTATTCATATCGCCCATGATGTCGCCTTGCTTATCCTCGGGAATATGGACGACAACCGTGCTGATCGGCTCGAGAAGACTCGGATTCGCCAACGGGAGGCCTGCCTTGAACGCCAGGCTCGCCGCGATCTTAAATGCCATTTCGGAGGAGTCGACGTCATGGTAAGACCCGTCAACAAGTGTTGCCTTCAGGTTCACGACCGGGAAACCTGCCAACACACCGTGATTCACGGCATCCTGAAGTCCCTTCTCGACGGCCGGGAAGAAGTTCCTCGGAACACTTCCGCCGAAGACATTCTCTTCGAAAACAAGCGTCTCGGAATCCGTAGGCTCGAACTCGATCCAGACATCGCCGTATTGTCCGTGACCGCCGGACTGCTTCTTGTGCTTGCCCTGGACCTTAACCTTCTTGCGGATCGTCTCACGATACGGGACACGCGGAGCCTCGATCGAGGAATCCACATTGAATTTGCTCTTGAGCTTACTGCGGAGAACGTTAATCTCCTGTTCTCCGAGACCGGCGATGACCATCTGACGTGTCTCCGCATTCGTCGTCACCGTGAATACCGGATCTTCATCAGCCAGCTTGTGGAGACCGGCCATAATCTTATCTTCCTCGCCCTTGGCCTTCGGAACGATCGCCATCGAGAGACAGGGAGTCGGGAAACTGATCTTCGGCAGAATCACCGGGCGCGACTTGTCACAAAGCGTATCATTGGTCTGAGTCAATACGAGCTTGGCAACGGCACCGATATCTCCGGCACTGACCTGCTCGGTCGTCAATTGCTTCTTGCCGACCATGTAGAAGAGACCGCCGACGCGCTCTTCCTTCTCCTTCTCAGAATTATAAACCGCACTGTTTGCCTTCATAACACCGGAATAAACACGGAAGATGCTGATCCGACCGACGAAGGGGTCGGCGATTGTCTTGAAGACAAACGCGGACATCGGGGCATTCTCATCACACGCGACATCGATCGCGGTTCCTTCGGGCGTTACCGCCTTAATCGCATCTTTCTCGCCGGCGGCCGGTGTATCCTTCGACAAACAGTTCATCAGGAACTCTACGCCCCAATTCCGATAGGCGGATCCGACGTAGATCGGGTGAAGGCTGCCATCGCGGAATCCCGCGTGAACACCTCTTCTGAATTCGTCCTCGGTGAAGGCTTCGCCGGCGAAATACTTCTCCATCAGTTCTTCATCACTCTCGGCGACGACCTCGTTGACCGCGTCCTGCAAAGAAGCGATCCGGTCGGTAAACTCTGCGGGCACGGGAATCTCCGTCATGTTGCCGCTCTTCTCATCAATCGAGAACGCACGCTTATTCATAACATCGACGATACCTGTCATCTTGCCGTCTGCCATGATCGGCAGAGAGAGCGGGATCACGCCCGCGCCGTAATTCTCACGCATGCGCGCAGATACCGCCTCAAAATCGGCATTCGGCTCATCCATGCGGTTCATGAAGAAAAGAAAAGGGACATTGCGCTTCTTCAAGAGACGGATCGCCTTCTCCGAACCGACGGAGGTGCCGCCCTTGGCGCTGATCATAACAATCGCGCTATCCGCTATACGAATACCGGCCATCGTCTCACCGAGGAAATCGAAGTCGCCGGGGGTGTCGATAATGTTCATCTTGGAGTTCTTCCACTCGCACGCCGCAATGGTCGTGTTGATGGAGATCTTACGCTTGATCTCCTCCGGGTCGAAGTCCATTGTCGTGTTCCCGTCAGCCGAACGTCCTAGACGGTCAATCGACTTCGCGCTGAAGAGCATCGCCTCCGCGAGAGCTGTTTTACCGGATCCGCCATGTCCCAGCAATGTGATGTTGCGGATCTTGCCTGCTGGATAATTGAGCATGTATCTTTCCTCCTTGGTAAACGCTAATAGGGACATTATACTATGTAGAATGCCCAATATCCACAGAAGGATAGATAGATATTATGTGCATTTTGTGTGAACTTTGCGACCAAGTCGGAATATTGTATCAATGATGAAAATTGACAGGGCAATCGCGCCCGCCTCGACCATGGTACGGAAGAAAAACGCGATTGCATCCCCCGTTCGGTTCTCGATCAGACTGAAAACGATCTGGTACATTCCCGCCCCCGGAACGAACGGAAAGATGCAGGGAATCAGATAAACCGTCACAGGCATCCGTTCGACACGCGCTGCGACATGCGCGAGAAGCGCGACCAAAAGCGTCGCGAAAAACGTCGACAGAATCGTCGAATCGATGAACGCACCAGACAGAATCTTCACCGCGCCCGCAAGAATACCGATCAACCCGCAGACCAGCGTCGCACGAGCCGGCACATGAAATAGCAGTGCCGCACCGGCCGCCGTCAGAAATCCTCCGAGAAGAGTAAAAATCATCGAAAGTTCCATATGCCCCCCTACGGCAGTATCGCGCGGCTTAAGAATAATCCCACACCGACCCCGACGGCCGACGCCGTTGCGATAATAAATGCCTCCGCCGCGCGCGCGGTACCCGATTGGTAATCACCATGCAGAACATCGCGGATGGCTGTCGTGATCGCAACGCCGGGAACCAGCGGCATGATCGAGCTGATGATGACAAGGTTCATTTGCGATGTCCCCGCGCCCATAAGACCGGACGTCACAGAAGCCAGGAAAGCTACACCGGCCGCACACAGCAAATCATGAAAGAACCGGATCGTGAAACGCCGGTAGAAAAGAACTCTGGCGGCGGCAAGCCACGCGCCCGTCAAAAGACACACGCCGGCAAACAGCGGGTCCGTCCCTCCAAAGAACAAGTAAAAACACACCGGCAGCAGGAACAAAGTCAGAAGGCTTACCCATCGCGGCAAAGCGCCGCTCTGACGAATCGTCTTCAGGCGTTCTTCCGCCAGGGGTATCGACAGACTGCCGTCACAGAGCGCCCTGGCCACGGTATTGGTCATCGCAACCCGGTGAAGATTATTCTCCCTCTGCGTAACGCGACGTATCGTCGTCAGAGTCTCCGCACCCGGATCGCGCAGTGTCATTAGAATACAGGTCGGCGTCACAAAGGACTCCGTTCCCTCATAACCGGACAGACGTAGAATCCGCTCGATCGTATCCTCGACGCGGTAGATCTCGGCACCGCTCTGCAGCAGAATTTCCCCCGCCAACATCGCGACCGCGAAAATCTGTCTGGCCTCTTTGACCTCCGCCCGTTCCGCCATCGATAGAACCGCCTTTCGCATGCACTCTGCCGTCATTCTAACAAAAACACGCGGGCAAGTCACCGCCCGCGTGTTATATCAAAGAATCATGGCATTGCAAATCCAAAAAAAGGATCATGCAAACCGTATCTTCAATGTCCCATTATCATACTTCGCGCCCTGGATCTCCATGACTCGCAGAGCGTCCGGCACCGTGAAATGCCGTCTCTCATTACGAATTCCGACCTGAAAGCCGTCCCCGATCTCCTCGAGCGCGAGGTCTTCCTTCTCGGGAAACGCCAGATACAGCTCCATGAACGCGCCTTCCGCATCCTTCCCGACCGTGAAGATTTTGTCTCGGAAAAGAATCCGCGAAGGATCCGTCGAAGCGAAAAGTTCCGCCGCGGTTTCCTCAAGTACCGGAATCGTGCGAACCTCGTGCGGCAGAAGCGGTACCTTAAAGATCGGCAAAGCGGCAAAACTCTGCTCAATCTCCCGAAGTCCCTCCTCCTGCAGTTGTCTCCAACGCGAGAAGTACCCGCCGAGCGCGACCTCCGGATAAATTTTGTTCACCACAATCGCATCTACGTTATAGTCGTACAAATGAAGACAGGCGAAGTTCCTTTTGGCCTCGGCGACAACGATCTTTTCGGGCGTCGTTACAATCCTTATTGAGAGAACATCCTTGTCCGTAAGCAGCGCGCGTAACTTGGTAAGTCGCGTCGTAAGTTGTGAGATCTCATCAAACACTTCGCCCTCGGGGATCGGGATCTTCAGGAACATCTCCACGGCGGGCCCCACTGCCCTCGCCGCTTTCTTCTTCATCGGCAACACCGCGAGGATTGCCGATTCCAGCATTTCCGGATATGTCAGAAGAGAGAGCGTCTCACCGGTCGGAGCACAGTCGACGATCAACACATCATATGCATCCTGCTCATACACGTCGAGAATTTTCACGAGAGAGAACAACTCCTCCAAACCGGGAAATGACAGAAGTTCCTCGGCTTCGATCCCCGCGCCTCCTCTGGCTGTCAAGAGCGCGTTCAGATAGTGCTGCATATGTCCCCAGGCATGTTCGCTCTCCTCAACCGTATCAATCTCGCTCGCGAAAAGCCGTTCGCGCACCTTCGTCACTTGGTTGTTCAACGGGACGTCAAGTGAATCGCCCAGACTGTGCGCCTGATCCGTACTCATGATCAGGACTCTTTTCCCCGATTCCGCCAGTCGCACCGCGGTCATTGCGGCAACACTCGTTTTTCCGACGCCGCCTTTGCCGGTATACAAAATCACTCTCATGAGATATCCACCTTTCTTGTGTGTGCCGAACCCTGTGTCCGCCCAGGACCACCCTTCTCGGTATCAGTGTTCTCGGCATCGGGCTTGTTCTCCGGCGACGTGTTGTCGCATGTCGGAGACTCCTCAGAGAAGATCTCGCGAACCTCCATGAACGTTGCCATCACCTCGGCAAGATCTGACGGATTCATTCCGATATTCTCCTTGATCATCGCATGCATCTCGCGGCTGATTACGGCAAGGTGAGCGCGCTCCCTCGGCGGAATCAACTCCGCCAGCGCATCCCTCTCCATTCTTTTCGCGATAGCTAATTTGCGGATCACTTGACGATTCATCATACGTTCTCCTCCTTACCTTGTTGCGCATCCGACGGCGACGCAGATGCGAATCGAATCCGAAGACGCCCGTCTTCCAGCTTCGCTGACGAAATCTCATACGCTGTCAACGTCGTCGGCAGCGGAATACTTCTCTTATAGTTGCCTAACCGCAGGATCACATCGTGACCGTTTGTCGAGAGATGAAGATCGCCCTTTTGGGCAAGAGGAATCGGAATTGTCAGGCGGTAGCCCTCCCTGACCTTCTCGAAAAACTCACCCTCAGCCTTCGCAATAACATCGAAAATCCGCTCATCCCGAAGAGCGTCCTCCGAAATTCTCGCGATCCCCGACTCGCCTCTGAGGTCCGTCTCGTACCACGGCACGGGATAGATCGGTTTATTCGCGAAAACCTCCTCCAGTTCTGCCCGATAAACCTTCTGAATCTGACGCCACTCGGCAAAGAAATCATCCGGCTCTCCCTCCGGCAATATCCGGTTGATATAGATGCCGTCCACATGGTACCCGTAGAGATTCAAGTACATGAAACTTCGTTTCGTCTCCTCGACGACCATTTTCTCCGGAATTGCGACGATTCGAACCGACGTGCGCTCAGGATCTTTTAGAAGCTTCTGAAGATTGATAAGACGAGCGTACAATTTTTCGATGTCGTTCATGCCCTTAGCATCCGGCAGATCTATCTTATACTTGCTTCTGGCGATCGGAGCCAAAACACGTACCGCCATGCGACCGACCGGAAATAGTTTCTCCATGTACCAGCCGAGCAATTCCGGAAATTTGAGGAGCGCCAGCGTTTCTCCGGTGGGAGCACAATCGACGATGATGCGGTCGTATTCACCGCTCTCCTCGAGATCAGCGATCTTCAGAAGCGAGAAAAGCTCCTCCAAACCGGGAAACATGAAGGTCTGCTCGCCGCCGTCGACCGCAATGCCCGGCGATGCCAGGAGCTTAGTGATCGCTTCCATGAAATTGCTGTAGTCCTGACGCATAATCGTCTCCGGATCGAGCTCGATCGCGTCGAGGCAATCCTCAATGTTCGTGACCTCCCTACCGATCTTCCTCTCGAAAATGTCCGCAAGATTATGAGCTCTGTCTGTGCTGACAAGGATCGTTTTCTTTCCTTCGCGGGCGGACCGGATCGCGTGCGCCGACGAGATACTGCTCTTGCCCACACCGCCTTTTCCCGTAAAAATCAAAATTCTAGCCATTTTCACTGTCCTCCTATTTATTCATCATCCGAATTGTTCGGACCCCGAAGTATTTCTCTGAAAAGAACCTCTCCGAAGAGAGGTCTCATTACTCGATGGAAATCTTACGCACGCGCTTCTCGGCCGTAATCTGCGCCTTGCGCTCATGCTCTCTGCGTTCGATCGCCACATAGACCTTGTTCATCGCCGAAATAACTGCGGCAAGCTCTTCCGGGGTCAGTGTCGTCATCAGAAGATCCCCGATGCGGACAAACTCCGCAATGATGTCGCGTATCGCCGTCCGACCCTCCTCCGAAATACAGATCGTGACGACGCGCTTGTCCTCTTCCGCCCGTCTACGCTCGATCAGGTTCTTCTTCTCAAGTCGCGCTGCTATACCCGTGGCCGTATTGAGCGGTACCGAGAGGTACTGCGCGACACCGGACATATTGGCGTCTCCCTGGCGGAAGAGATACATGAGAACATAGAGATCGTTCTTGCTCAGGTCGAGAAGGATGTTCCCCCAGGTCTGAGGCGAGGTCAACACCTTGATCTTATCTACATAGGAGAAGATTAACTCCTCAAAGTGAAATTCTTCCACGACTCGCTCCTTACTTCTTCCCTCGAAGTAATTTGATTCTACTTCCGAAGTAATTGCGTGTCAATAACTTTTCGAGAAAATTCTGCATCCGTTCTTCCCCACGTGCTATGAAGGAAAAATCCCTCCGGCTCGCTTATCCGCCGACTCTTCTACGAGAAAAGCTCCGTCCTCGTGCCATCATGTTGGCGCGAGAACGAAGCTTCCCTCAAGAGAGTGGAGGATTGATCGAACCTGGGTCGAGTCCGATCAGACGTTGAATAGCAAGTCACTGTAGGTCGGGAACGGCCAGACCTGCTGATCGACCAGCATCTCAAGCTCATCCGCAGGTGCGCGAAGTGCGGACATCGCCGTGAACACGTGATCGCGGTAGTAGATCGCCTGAGCTTCGACACTCGTACAAACACCCTGTGCTGCGAGCGTCTCCTTCTCAAGGTTTACAAGCGCTTTCTTGAGTTCGGCCAGCTTCGTCGAGACAAGAGTCAGAAGCTCCTTCTGTACGGAAACATCGGCATCGACGCAAGCCTTCTCAACGCTGCGGATCGAGTCGGCAAGGGTTGTTGTGTACTTGATGACCGCGGGCATGATTTGCTTGGAGGCCATGTCAATCATCGTCTTTGCCTCGATGTTGATTGTCTTGACATAGTTCTCATAAGTAATTTCCGCTCTGGAGTGCATCTCGATGCGGTTCAGCACCTGATGTTTCTCGAAAATCGCGATTGTCTCTTCCTTCGTGAAAACAGGTACACTCGCAACCGTCGATGTGATGTTCGGCAAGCCTCTTCTGGCGGCTTCCTCGATCCATTCCTCCGAATAACCGTTACCGTTGAAGATAATGCGCTTATGAGCCTTAACTTCACGGCAGATCAACTCCCATACAGCTGCGTCAAAATCTTCGGCCTTCTCGAGTTCTTCGGCATAGCGACTCAGGATCTCGGATACGATCGTGTTCAGTACGAAGTTCGGACCTGCGATCGAACCGGACGAGGGTACCATACGGAACTCAAACTTGTTGCCGGTGAAGGCGAACGGCGAGGTGCGGTTTCTGTCTGTCGCGTCCTTGATCAGGCAGGGCAAACTGGATACGCCTGTGTTCAGGGTACCGCCGTCCTTGGTGTGATCAAGCTTGCCGCCTTCAATTTGCTTGAGGATGTCATCAAGCTGTTCGCCGAGGAACACGGAGATAATTGCCGGAGGGGCTTCATTCGCGCCGAGACGATGATCGTTACCGGCATTGGCCGCTGCGAGACGAAGTACAGGAGCGAACTCGTCAACTGCATGAAGGACCGCAACCAGGAAGAGCAGGAACTGCATATTCTCATGCGGATTCTTGCCCGGATTCAGAAGGTTCACTCCGTCGTCGGTGCAGATCGACCAGTTGTTATGCTTACCGGATCCGTTAACGCCGGCAAACGGCTTCTCGTGAAGAAGGCAAACAAGACCGTGACGCTCCGCTACCTTCTTCAAGGTCTCCATAACCATTTGGTTGTGGTCGGTCGCGATATTCGCCGTTCCGTAGAACGGAGCGATCTCATGCTGTGCGGGTGCAACTTCGTTGTGCTGTGTTTTCGCCGGGATACCGAGCTTCCACATCTCAACGTTCGCATCCTTCATAAAGGCGGCAATACGCTCCTTGATCGAACCGAAGTAATGATCCTCCATCTCCTGTCCCTTCGGAGGCATCGCTCCGAACAGGGTGCGGCCGGTGAAGATGAGATCCTTGCGTTGCAGATACTTCTTCTTATCAACAATGAAATATTCCTGTTCCGGACCGACGCTCGCAACAACCTTCGTTGAAGTCGTGTTGCCAAACAGACGAAGAATGCGCATGGCCTCGCGATCCAGAGCTTGCATCGAGCGAAGAAGAGGAGTCTTCTTGTCGAGCGCTTCTCCCGTATACGAGCAGAAAGCTGTCGGAATAACCAAAGTTACACCTGCGGCATCCTCGCGAAAAAACGCGGGCGATGTGCAATCCCATGCTGTATATCCGCGAGCCTCGAAAGTTGCGCGAATACCGCCGGAAGGGAACGAAGAGGCATCCGGCTCACCCTTGATCAATTCTTTGCCCGAGAAATCGAGAATTGCTTTGCCGTCCTTGTCGAGAGACAGAAACGCGTCGTGCTTCTCCGCTGTAATTCCCGTCATCGGCTGGAACCAATGGGTATAGTGTGTGGCGCCGTGTTCAATCGCCCAATCGCGCATTGCAGCGGCGACAACATCCGCAGTCGCCGGACTTAAGTCCGCGCCTTGCTCGATGGTACGCTTCAAGTCCTGATACACGTTCTTCGGAAGACGACGGGACATGACCTCGTCGCTAAAAACGTTCATCCCAAAAATTTCTCCTGTTTGTTTTGTTGTGCCCATACTTGTACGCCCTTCTTTCATTTTGTGAAGAAAAAAAATGAAGGCATCTTCAATAAAGAAGACGCCCTCGTCCTAATGGAGCCTATTCTAACACAGCTTCTCAGCCTTGGGAAGAGGAATCTGCATTTTCTGCAAGAATTACTCTTTCGAATATCATAATCACGCGATCTTCCTTGACCATAACCGGTGCAGAAAGAGAAACTTTCTCCGTTGCCGAAGCCTTATCACTCGCATCATTGATCAAGCTGTGAAGTTTCCAACCCTTGGGACCCCTGCGCAACAGGACTTCCGCGATCGCTTCAGTATCTACCTCGCCCGAAATCTTATGAGGAATCTGCTCAATCTCGTATTCCATGGGAACAGATTTCGGAACCAGATTTGCCTGCAGACTCATCTTCTTAGCGTTCTCAAGTTCTTCCATGATTCTGATCACTTCCTCATTCTTTTTTGCAAGACTTGCTTCTTTATCCTTCAGTTTGTGTTCCAGCGATTCGATGGTCTTCTGCATTGCTGCGGATTGTTTCTCGTAGTCAGCCGCAAGTTTCCCGCGTTCATTCTCACTCATAGCAGCTTCCTTGATTGCGATGGCTCGTTTCTCTGCGGCGAGAATCATTGCCTCGATCTCCTCGGCTGTCTGTTTGCGAATCTCTGCTACTTCGCTCTCCGCAAGCGACCTCTCGGCGGCAGACTTCTCGATCATCACCTTGGCATTCGCAATCTCCTCGCGCAGCTGATTTGCTTCGGCTTCTGCCTCGGCGCGAATCTGGTCGCGTTCCGCCAGAATGACACGAACGTCCTCCTCTGCTCTCAGACGTGTCGCATCGACTTCGGCAATAAATACAAGGGCGTCTTGTTGCGCCTTGTTGCGCGCCTCTTCGGTTTGACGCTCAACAGCAGAAAGTTCCTCACGAGCCTTATTCAGCTCAGCTTCCGCCTTCGCCTTGATCTCGTCGGCTTCCTTCTTCATCGCTTCTGCTTCGGCGCGTACCGTCGTCGCCTGCGAACGAATCACATCAATCTCCTGATCGATTTCGGAGCGGATCTTTATCGATTCTTCGGTTTGAGCGATCGCCGCCTTCGCCTGTTCTAAGTAAGCATTCAGTTCTTCCTGAGCCGCGGCACGCGTAGTCTCAATCTCCTTGCGAAGAACATCCGCTTCCTGGCTGAGACTCTGATGTAATCGCTCGATCTCCGAGAGTTTCGCATCGTGCTCGACCTGTGCTTGCCGTGCAAGTTCTGCAGCTTCTGCACTGGCCTTATCGAGAATCTCTTTCGCCTTAAGTTCTGCCTGGGCCTGCGCATTCGAGACGATCTTTAGATTCTGTTCGTGTTCCTTCTTGAGATCTTCAAGCTTCTTATTGGCAGCCTCAACATCACCCTGGAGGCGTGTAGCCTCGTCGAGGATGGACTGCTTCTTATTCATTGCGTCTTTATATTCCTTCTGAACCTGTTTCGCAAGAGCCTCGGTCTCATCATTGGCCGCCTTCAATATCATATCCGCTTCCTTACGTGCGGCCTCAAGATATTGATTCGCAACACCCTCGGCATCCTTGATTGCAGCCTTCTCGGCTGCTTCACGGATCGAAGATGTGTCGGCCAAGCCCTTCTTCTCTTTATCGATCTCGCTGCGTATTACGGCAAGATCCTTCTCGAGTTTGGCGCGTTCGTCCAGTGATCTCTTTCTGGCTTCGATGTATTCCTGTTCAAGCCGGAGCTTCTCTTCTTCAAGCTGACGCTGAGTTGCCTCTAGTTCAAGTCTAGCCTGCTCCTTCACCTCTTTGATGAGGCGTTCTTCCTCGGCCTTCTTCTCCGCAACGCGAGCGCTGACTTCCATATCTTTCTTGTTGACGTTCTCAACAGCTTCCTTGCGGGCAATATCTTCGCCCTCACGAGATGCTTTCTGAAAATCGTATTTACACATGAAGCAGCGAGCGACATTATCGCCCATCATTACGCCGCATACGGGGCACTTCTTCATAATTTACACCTCTCATATTGGAATTACATTATCCTGATTATAACGCGATTCGTAAGATAATACACTTTATTTTCATAATCAAACCATTTGTCTTAATAGAATGTTCACATTTAAGAGCCAAAGTTAAGCACACCGACATTCGCCAGAATTCCTACGGCAAAGAATAATCCGATGCCGACCGTAACCGCAAGAATGCACAATGCTATGATATTTAAGGTTTTTGCCGTGCGCATGTTTGACGTAACCTCTTCGTCGGTTCCGGCATAGATGGCCGACTGGACTTTGCGCAAAGATATCCACGCGATAACAACAAGAGCAATCCCGTAAGGAAAACTCATAGCCCCGACAATAAGACTTACAATCGCGATTGCTCTCTGAATTCCCGCACCCTCGACCTTACGAGCATGAGGATTCGCACGAGAATTGCTTCTGGGTAGTTTCGAGGATACCTGACGCAGTTCTTCGCGAAAAACAGACTCCGTTGATCTGAATTGTGATATGTTCTGTTCTTCGGTCGGAGCTGTCTGCGAGACTACGTCCGATTCATCATAATTCGATGAATTCGTTATCGGCGGACTCGATTCGCCAAATTTCACGCCACCCATATCGTATTTCGTGCCGCTTGGGCTTCGAGAGGGAACGACAACAACAGCCGGCTGTATAGGCTCCGTCTGTCGTTCCTCGTCCGGATTCTCGTGCTTAAGATCTGTCTCCCATATAGGCCGCGGTTGGTCCGAAGGGTCGATTTGTTCCGGAGAAGGATAGTCCTGCGTTGCCCCGCAGGCTGGACAGTAGGAAACGCTACCGATCGGCGTTCCACAGTTTTTACAATAAATCAAAGGTTCACGTCTCCCTTCACACGCTCAGCAATCGTGCTTTCACATCGCAAAAGAATCATCGCCGAAAAAACAGACGACGCGCCCGAACCGGACGCGTCGCCACGCAGAGACTCTTAAAACACAGCGAGCAAAAATACATCCAAACGCCGTGCAACCGGATCGGGAATCACTGATTAATAATAATCAGAGAAGTCACCAAACTGACTCATGTAATTAGCAGAACTGGAACCATTCGCTACACTCCAAATCATGCTGCCAATAACGCCAAGTCCGGTAGCGCAGACGCCGATGATGTTGAGAAGCTTCGCTGTCTTCAACTTCGCCTTCGCTTCTTCAGCGGAGGTCATCTTACCTGCCTGGATTGTGAAGACGAGCGCAATGATGCCGAGGACGGTGCCGACAAGAGGCAGACCAAACGCACAGCAACACAGCAGTACACCGAGTACGATGTTGATGATCGAAAAAACCATCATTCCGGTTGTGCTGGGCATCTCCTCCGACATAGCGGAATAGGATGATGAGTACGTAGGCACCGAAGATCCGGCATCCACGGAGCTCTGATACCCTACCGGGGTTACCGGCGCTACCGGAGTTACCGGAATATCGGAAGTAGAATACGATGCGGGGTCAGCAGAAAAAGACGGTGTCTCAACCGGTGCGGTCACAGGTGTCACCACAGTCTCGGCAACCTGGACGGCACCACAGGCAGAACAAACATTCGCGTCACCGATATCCGTGCCGCAATTCTTACAAAAAGCCATATACAACCTCCATACTCATCAAAGACCGAACAAATTCTCTGTACGGTCATGCTGATTTCTCTATGTATAGAGTAATGATTTCGCGGCCTTCCGTCAAGAAAAAAATAGATTATCGACACTTTTTATGAATTTCTTAAGAATCCGTCCTTTGATTCTTCCTGCACCGCTCAAAGCCCCGGAGCGAGCCACGAGAAAGGCAGAAACGGAAGATTGCGGAGGACGGTAAACACGGCGATAATCAGCACCGAAAGAATCACAATCCAGAGAGGTACTTTCTTGGGCAACCAGAGGATGCGTCTTCCGAGCAAAAGATTCAGATACTCTCCAACCAACAGATATAGGATCCCGACCGCAATAAAAGGAAAAATCAAATTATGATCAAATGTCTCCAGAAAATGCAGGTGAAGAAGTTCATGCAATGCTCTCGTATTGCCACATCCCGGACAGTAGAATCCTGTGTACTGCAGGAAATAACAAGGAATAAAAAAAGCCGCATTACGACTCGGGTCGAACAAGAAAATATAGGCGAGACCGAGGATTCCGGCAATCGGCGCGCCGATTAAGGCAAGGGTTCTGCCGACACTTTTCTTAGGTGTCGTTGGCCTTGGTTTCGAGTCATGCATCTGATTTTCCATGAATCCTCCAATCCGGCAAGAAGCGTACGTCGATTACCTCTTCGTACGCTTCTATATTGAAGGGAGTCGAGATGCATTGTCAATCCCGTCCGGAGGTAAAACCGCGACATCTCTCCGACGAAGTCTTTGCATTTTCTCAGGCAAAATGTTGAACCCAATAATACACACCACCCTCAAGATAACAGGAGACACCCATTTCCGAGTATTCCACTCTCAGGATATTCTCGGCGTGAGACGGCGACGCCATCCATTCCTCGACCACCTGTTCCGGTGTGGTCTGCCCATACGCGAGATTCTCGCCCATCTGAAGTCCTGCCCCCGCCGTGTACCACGGACTTCCGTCCGGTCGAGTATGATCCCAAAGAACAACAATCTCCGGAGCTCGAACTCCCGCAGACGCTGCCAGAGTATCATTCCACACCAGCGCAGGAAGTCCGCTCTCTGTTCTCTTTGTATTAACGAGATCCAGCACGCGATACGCCATCGAACCGTCATACGCGCCCGATGGTGCCACAAGAACCGGTTCTTCCACGCGAGTTTCTTCGGTCACCTCAACCGTTGTATCCATGATGACAACAGCAGTTGTCTCAAGAATCTCGGGCGTCGTCATCGCTTCCGACTGTGGTATTGACGGGAGCACATCCTCCTGTGATTGCCATAACGGCTCCGATGTCTCCTCTGCCAGGTCCGTTATATCAGATTCATATGCAACCGGCAACGGTTGTGTAAACTCTTCCTCATACAGGGAAAGCGTCGTCGGGTCCACCGCAAACTCTTGTACGATCTCCTGAGTTGGAACCGTTTGCTGTCGGGCAATGGTACGTGCAACTTCTCCTCCGGCGGGCGAGACAATAAACAACAAAGTACCAGCGAGCGATGTAAACGCGACACCGAGAAAAGCCGCCTTGTAATGAAATAACTGTGGTAACAGATTGTGGAGTTTCATAGGAGGCTCCTTTCTCTGCCGAAAACCTATTGCTGTAATGCGAAGATTTCGACAACTGCATACTCGACGAAGCTTGTCGTCTGATGTAAGAATATCATGTATCACGGAAGTCTGTTGACTTCGTTGTAAACTAAATGTGTCGTAATTGTGAAGAAATCGATGGTTTTTCGCGATGCAAGTTTATGCTACAGAGAAGAGGAAATCTGAAACGGGGTTCCCAAGCGGGTTCCCGAGAACATGACGAGAGCTCATTTTAATTGAAATCCAAATCGATTACGCGTCTCGATGCCATAGTTCGAACGCAAAAAAGCCCGCCCGGTTACCCGGACGGGCTATAAATCGTTAGTAATTAATTTTACTTCACATACCTGATATCAATAACTTGCGGGTTGAAGGTCTCAGTGCCGAAATAACCGACATATACGGCACCGCCAAGCTGCCACGCCGGAACCGTCAGCTCAGTACGTTCACCGTTGGCGACTAGCTGATATGCAGTAACATTCCAACCCAAGTCAATCGTGATACCCTTGGGGAAAGAGATAACAGCAATTTGCGTCTGACTACTCTGAGGAATCGTAAAATCATAACGATAATTAAATCCTAGTTTCCAATCAATCGGCACGACCGATGACGTCGTTCCCGGATAAGGGGTTACTGTCGACGGAGGAAGTGTCGGCGCTATTGTGGGCGTCGTTGTCGGAGCCGTCGTGGGAGCGGTTGTCGGAGCGGTTGTCGGAGCGGTTGTCGGAGCCGTTGTAGGAGCTGTTGTCGGAGCCGTTGTCGGAGCCGTTGTAGGAGCCGTTGTAGGAGCCGTTGTCGGAGCCGTTGTCGGTGATCCACCACCGCCGCCGCCACCGCCGCCGGCTGGCGTGGTTGCCGGCGTGGTTGCAGGAGTTATGGGAGTCGCACCGTCGGTAAACTTAAGTGAGTCGGCCTGAAGACGAGCCGCATCATATCGGTCGTCATGCTCAGCTACAATCTGAGCCGCCGTTTGGGTCCTTTGCAAATAACTTGATACAGAAACAGACATCGCTGCGGTAATGATTAGAATGATGGCTACCGACAGTAACATCTCAATTAACGTAAAACCCCTGCGTGATCTCATCCCTCTCGCCTCCTCTATCGTTCTCGTGCGCGCACGTTATGTCTATCTATCTGTCTTCGCATTCTCATCATATCACCTCGCGCAGGCGTGTTCCACTATTTTCTTCACATTCTTATCACAATTCATCGATTATTCGCAATTTTTACGTATTTAGACGCATTTGTTCCCGGAATATGTTAATTATTTTTCACATTTTCGACTATTTTTTATATGTTTTGGAAATAATTTGACAAAATGATACTCACGAGAGTGGCACATGCTTGACTGTATCAAGTTAAATCATTGATATTATCGCCAGTTCGAATCATTCTACTCGCATATTCCTGCAACACAGTCTCCTCATTCTCGATCTTACCATCCATAACCGCGTGAAGCACGGACGACAATACGCGACCTACATCCGGACCTTTGGTCACGCCGAGCCGGATCACATCGGACCCGTTAAGCTTCAAATCTCGAAGCGTGAAACACTCTTTCTCTTCCATTATCTTATCCAAAATGTCATGAATCCGCGTCTGTTCCTCCAGACGATAAAGACTTTGCTCGGATTGCCCGAGTGTATCCGCCCGCTTGATCGCCAAAAGACTCCGGAACATCGGTTCTCCGAATTGATGTAAGCGCCGGCGAATAACTCGTGCCGTCGGTTCGATGTCAATATCATGCCAGAGAACCAGAATCTCAACTTCCTTCGTGGTCTTGGCATCCGCCTTGAGTCGGCCGAGTATCTCTGTGGCTATCTCGCAGCTGATCTTCTGATGTCCATAGAAATGTCCGATTCCGGATTCGTCCATCGTGAAGGCTCCGGGTTTTCCAATGTCGTGAAAAAGCGCCGCAAATCGCAGGCTTCTTTGTGGCGGAGTGTTCTTCAATACCACTGCCGTATGTGTAAGGACATCATGAATATGGTGCGGGTTATGCTGCAGGAAGCCTTTCATCGGCAGGATCTCCGGCATGATGACCCCGAGAATCTCGGTATAGTATAGGAGGATCCGGTCCGCAAACTCTCCGCAGAGAAGACCGCAGAGCTCCGCATAGACGCGCTCGACAGAAATTTTTTTCAAAAGACGACGGTGGCGAAACAAGCTCATCCGAGTGTTCTCCTCGATCGGGAATCCAAGAACCGCCGAGAACCGGAGTGCGCGTAAGATTCGCAAAGCATCTTCCCTCATCCGCCTGTCCGGATCTCCCACCGCACGAATTACATGCTGGGCAAGATCCACGCGACCGCCGACATAATCGACGATCTCTCCGTCTTCCGACATTGCGAGCGCATTAATCGTGAAATCTCGCCGTGCAACATCCTCCGCCAGAGACCGGCTGAAAGCCACCGTCTCCGGTCGTCGGGCATCTGTGTAGGCCCCGTCGACGCGATAGGTTGTTATCTCAAGCGGACGACCGTTCATCAGAACGGTCACCGTTCCGTGAGCGATGCCCGTCGGTATACACGTGTAAGCGGAGAATACTTCGAGAACCTGCTCCGGTGTCGCATCGGTTGCTAAATCAAAATCGGCCGGAAGGCCGCCCAGGAGAAAATCCCGGACAGCCCCTCCGACCAGATAAGCCTCATAGCCACGCTCACGCAATTGTCGCATGGCAGCGCGCACTGAGGAAGGAATTCGGTACGATTCTTTCGGTTTCTCAGCCATTTACTCAGGCTCCGTCTCGTTTCCGCGATGTTTTCGAGCCCGAAAAGACTCGCTCAGACACAATGCGGTGTCTTACTCGTATCGCAGCGCATCGATCGGGCGAAGCTTCGCGGCTTTGTTCGCCGGGTAGATCCCGAAGATCACACCGATCGCCAGGGAGAATCCGATGGCCAGCGCGGACACAGGGAAAGACAGTTTCAAATCTAAGTCCATGATACCACGCAGCGCATAAAGCGTCACACCGCCCAGTGCAAGACCGATAATACCTCCAAGCACGGAGATTGCAACAGCCTCGATCAGAAACTGGATCAGGATGTCCGAATGCTTCGCGCCGATCGCCTTGCGGATACCGATCTCTCGCGTACGTTCGGTAACGGAGACCAGCATGATGTTCATGATTCCGATGCCGCCGACGACGAGCGAGATACCGGCAATGCCGCCGAGGAGAGCTGACATCGTACCCATAACGTTGTTGAACGCGGTCAGAATGTCGCCCATATTGAAGACAAAGTAACCCTTGTCGTCATCGCTCTCATAGGAGATCGGTTTGACATTCCTGTCCAGATACGCCTCGAGAGTTTTTCGCGCCTGATCGACATTCTCGACCGAGGTTGCCGTGACATTGAAGCTCGTGATTGTGCTTTGTTTCAGCAGACGTTGCGCCAGAGTAATCGGTATATAGACATTGGTGTCCGTCGAATTGATGTTACCCTGTTCATCCGCCTCGAGCACGCCGATGATCGTGAAGGATCTTCCGAGCATCGTGAAGGTGTTGCCGATTACGTCGGTCTGCCCGTAGAGTTCCTTGGCTATCTTGGTTCCAACGACGGCGACAGCCAGGCGATCCTCATTGTCGATGTCTTCGATGAAACGCCCGCTACCGACCGTGACTCCGTCGACGGTTTTCGCGTCAGCCGTGACGCCAGAGATATCGACATCGATCGAACTTCCTTCCGCCGTCGCCATATCCATTCCGGAAACGGTGGGTGCGATCTTTGCGATCCCGTCTTTGTTCTCGAGCGCCTCCAGATCCTCAAGAGAGATGAAGGAGGGCCGAGGACTGATGATGTTGACGATCAGCTTGCTGCCACCGATATCCTCAATCTGTGTGGTTACAGAATCCGTGGCACCTTGGACGATACCGACCAGGAGCGTGACGGAAAGGACGCCGATGATGATGCCGAGCATGGTAAGGAAGGAACGCATCTTGTTGCTTAAGATTGCCGAGAAGGCCATCTTGATTGCTTGTGTAATCTTCACGACGCTGTCACCTCCTCCGGAAATTTGCTATCAGAAACGATCTTACCGTCAACCAGGCGAACGCGCCGGTCCGCCTGCGAGGCGATATGGTCGTCATGGGTAATGAGCACGATCGTGTTGCCGGCGGCATGCAGCTCCTTAAGGAGCGCCATGATCTCGCGACTGGAGCCGGAATCGAGATTTCCTGTCGGCTCGTCGGCGAGGATAATCGCGGGATTGGTAACCAGGGCTCGCGCGATCGCGACACGCTGCTGTTGACCGCCGGAGAGCTGGTTCGGCCGATGGCTCATGCGCGGCGCCAGGCCGACGCGAGTCAGCGCTTCGATCGCGCGTTTTTTTCGATGCCCAACCCCATGCCCTTGATAGATTAACGGTAGTTCAACGTTTTCGAGCGCAGTCAGCTTCTGCAACAGATTGAACTGTTGGAAAATGAAGCCGATCTCGCGGTTGCGAATCGTAGCCATCTCCCGCTCGCTGAAGGATGCGATGTCCTGACCGCGAAGGATGTAATCACCCTCATCCGCTCCGTCCAAGCATCCGATGATATTCATCAGGGTTGACTTGCCGCTGCCGGAAGCTCCGATGATCGCGACAAACTCATGCTCGTCGATGGTCAGCGTCAGATTGTCGACGGCGTGAACGGTCTCGCCGCCGAGTTCGTAGGTCTTACGTATATTTCGAAGTTCGATCATTCGAGATCAACCCCCCATCCCGGAGGAACGCATCGCCATCAGGCCCGCCAACGGACTTTCGGCCTTCAGGTCCTGAACGTACTGTCCCTCGGTCAATCCGGAAAGAACCTCCGCCTCCGCTCCCGTATAAAGGCCGATCGTGATCTTGGTCTCGACAGGAACGGCTGTGAATGCATCGGGCGAGGAGGGATCCGGGACAACCATGACGTACTTCTCGCCGTCGATGGTCTTTATTGCGTTCGCGGGGATCACGATGACGCCGGTTCTCGTCTCTGTGACGATGTCGGCTCTTGCACTCATGCCGGCACGAATATCCGTCGGATCATCGAGAAGAACGGACACTTCATAGGTCGTTACGCCGTTCATGGTCGTTCCGAGTCCGGAAATATGTGTCACCGATCCGGTAAAGATCCGGTTCGGCAGTGCATCCAGGACGATATCTGCCTTCTGCCCGACCGCGACCGTCGCGATATCCAGCTCATCAACAGCGAGTTTAATCTTGTAAGACGACGTGCCCTTCACAGAGCAAACCAGCATATCCTCCGATACCGGTGCGCCGGTCGTTACATTAAGTCCGGAAACGACACCGTCTGTCGTCGCTGTGATTTGCATATTCTCTATTTGTGATTTCTTCTCTTCAATGTCTGAGAATGTCTCCGTTCGATCCGAAAGGAGATCATAGTATGAATCCGGATATACAGCTTCTTCGAGTTTCAGAAGTCTTCCGCCGGCAGTTACCTTGTCATTGATCTTCACCGAGATCTCCGACACGACACCCTGCTCGGCTGTCACAAGATACGGCGCATGGATCGCAAGGATTCCGTCGCCGATCACATTATCCGAAGCATCCTTGACACTTGCCGACGCCCCGACTTCGTATCCGTCATCTTCGATCAGAAGAATTGCCTCGTCGCCCGAGATCATCTGAATCGTACTGTCGACCGTATCGTCGCCGACTGTGACTTCAACCGGATCTCCGGCCTTGATCGCATCGGTCGCGGGAATTCGGATCTCCATGCTGTTGTCGGCGGAGATCAGGAATAGTGCGCCGGAATTCTGCATCGTTGCGCTTATGGCCTGATCTTCTGCCGCATAGATCGCCTTAACACGACCGGCAACCGGGGAGTTGACCGAGGATGACTTCATCGCCCCGGCGGCCTGAAGATTCGCGTCGATATCATCGAGTTTAGCCTCGAGCGCTTCGATCTCATCATCGAGCTTCTCATTTTTCAATGTGACCAGAATATCACCCGTCTTGACGACGTCACCGTTTTTCACGGGGACCGTGTCGACCGTGGCTCCAAAGGGTGCATAAATGTCGGTTACTTCAACGGAATCAACAACTCCGCCGGCCTGAACGACCATGCTGATGTCATCGCGTACCACCTCGACGCTCGGTATCGCGTTCGCTAGCATATCATTAGCCTTCTGTATGGCGTCATAAACCGAATATACGATCCCTCCGATGACCAGCAGGACGACACCGATCACGACCCATTTGATCCACTTTCTTTTCTTTTTCTTCTCAGCCATTTTCTGTTACCTTCTTTCTCATATGAATAGTAATAAGAGTAGTTATATTTATAAAAAGCGCGTCTTTAGCGCAGATGTGTTTTTCGCCGCATCATCAGATTCAGCAGCACGAACAAGAGTATGATCACAAACGGAAGCAGAACCCAGCTGCCAAGACCGATCGAGATCGGGATCTGGTCCGCCAGATCACTACGAAACATCTCCCGGAGCAATAGCATATCCGCCTGCTCGAAAAGGAACCGCATCGATGTGATCTTGTCATTCTCGATAACAAATCGAATCGACAGCGGGACGGTCAGGATCGCCCCGATCATCGCGGCTTGGAGAATGCTGTATTCGGCCACACCGACCGCCAAGATGCCGAAGACACCGGTTCTTCTGAGTTTTGGAGACATGCCCGCGAGTATCGCAAGATAGACCATCTCAAGAGACAGAATCGCCGCCAGCAGTTGTGCGACAAAAAGAACCAGAAGAATCCATCCGGCATTTCGCGCCACACCTGCGTTCTCTGCAACCATAGCGAATGCCGACGTTAGTCGTTCAATGATGCCATTCGGCTTGGGAGCGAGACTATCACCAATCAGATACATGATTCCCCCAAGCGCCAGAATCTGCGAGATTACCACCCAGAACCATCCGATAAGAATCTTACTCAGCAAAAGGGAAGTCGGTTTCACCGGCAAGAGATTCGTAAGGAAACCCTCATCCGAACAAACACTTTTATAGAAGCGCCAAACAAGAATCGACAAAGTGACAAGAATCTGCGCTGAAAGCACCAACGCCGTAAACGTCTGTGTCAATTGCAAGATCGCCGGATGTCCCAGGAGATCCGCCAGAGCGTGCAACCCGACAACACACAGAGTCACGAGATAGACAAAGGGAATTACGCGAGCCGTTGCCCGGAACTCATGTTTCAGAAGTCGTGCGAACATGCGAACACCTCCTCGAAAAGTTCTTCAATCCCTTTGCCATAGGTCTCCCGGATCGTCTCAACATCCTCATAGATTTTGACCTTCCCCTCATCCAGAAACACGACCGAATCGAAAATCCGCTCCACTTCCCGAATCATATGCGTCGCGAAAACCACAATCGAATCCTCGCTGAACTGCCGGAGTGTCGTGTCGAGAATCACGTTGCGCGTGACCGGATCGACGCTTCCGAGCGGCTCATCCAGAAGAAAGATCTTCGCCTTGCGCGAGAACACCAGAGCAATCTGGAGCTTATCGCACATCCCGCGGGACATCTCCCGAACTGCGAGCCTCTCGTCAATTCGGAAAGCCTTCAGGAGTTGTTGACCGCGGTCTCTGTCAAAATCCGCGAAAAAATCCGCGAAGTAGGCTACCGCATCCCCCGACTTCATCCACCCGGGGAGGAAAATTCGATCCGGAAGATAGGAAACAAATCCCTTCGTCTCGATTCCCGTAGCATGACCGTCGACGAGAACCTGTCCGCGATAATCACCCTCAAGTCCTGCGACAATGCGTAGCAGCGTAGATTTACCGGCACCGTTCGGACCCAGAAGCCCGACGATCCGACCCGGTTCAATCTGCAATTCGACTTCGGACAACACGGTCTTCCAGCCGATATTCTTTGTCAGACCGCTGATCTCAAGTCCCTTCATGCTCACGCTCCCCTTTACCCGTACATTTCGCAATCAAGCCGGAACACACGCCCGGTTCAATGCCTAGTTCTCGCATCCGCTGCAGGAATCCCTCAACCTCCGAAGCGATCAAACGATCCCTCGCCTCACGAATCCGTGCCGCATCCGAGGTAATGAAACGACCGCTCGTACGTTCTGCATAGACGAGACCCTCGCGTTCAAGTTCGGCGAGCGCTCGCTGCACTGTATTCGGGTTAACCTGGAAGTCCACGGCAAGATCACGAACGCTCGACAACCGATCCCCCGGCTTCCAGTCCCCGCAAGCAATTCGGACGCTAAATAACCGCATCAACTGCAGGTAGATCGGTGTATTGGCTTCGAACAGGTTATCCATCGCGTCTCCTTCTCTTTATATATAGGATCAATATTTTTGTTGGTTCACTTGTTATCGCGAAGTTGTATTATGTGATTAATACAATAGTACAGATGGCCCGTAAATGTCAATGTGGTTTTCCTTAACATTTCCTAAATTCTAAAACGTTACGCGAGAAGGAGCGCCGGTGGAGCCGGCGCGGATTAAAGGTCGCGTCGCGGCGCGGTGCTCCGATGAAATAGGTAATTCACCTCACTTGCACCCTGAAGCAGAATAGAAATCAGCCTGCTCTTCGGTTTTGGTGGTTATCATTGATAAATTATCTCATTATTGCTCAATGAGGAAGTATAAAATTGTGTGGTCCCTTGATTTTTGGTGGTTATCATTGATAAGAAATCGCATTTTTTCTCATTGAGGAAGTATAAATTCGCGACCCGCACTCGTTTTTGGTGGTTATCATTGATAAACAATAAGAAATAGTCCCCATTGATTCCGATTATGGGCGAGATTGAGGGAAGTGGATCTTTTCGCCCATAAGCCCAGCAGCTAGCGCTCATTTCAGATTCTTGCAAGAAAAAGGACTGCTGCATCCTGAACACAGTTCATTTTGCAACGGCCCTTATACGCATCACTTTGTGATGCATCTTTCTTTATTTTTTGATTTATATTTTTGATAAGATTGCTTTTCAACTCCCTTCGGAATATCACTAACGAAGTGTCCTCGCAGTGATTGCTGTCCGAGAATCTCGCGATTTTCTCGAGCATCTTCATCACATCCCTGTTCGTATCACTCCCAAAAGAATAAACTTGTTCCTATTTTCTCTGGCAGATAAATCCAGTCTCAGAAAACTCGCAAGACTCGATGGTTGCTTTGCAGGGGTGTCTCGCGTTCGGTGAGCTCCTCTCCGCAGTGCAAAGCACGAGGACCGAGCGAGCGAAACGAATGCGAGACACCCTATTACTCCCAGCGGAAGAACCGGAGCGACAATCCTGTCATCACCACGAGAAGCACCACCATCACGAGGATCGGGAGCCAGACGTTTTCGAGAGGCAGGCCGAGGGACGCGACCTTCAGAAGCTTGATTCCCTGGGTTAAGGGCATCAGGTCGGCTGCGATCCGCAACGGCTCCGGCATAATCTCGTACGGAATCGTCGTTCCGGATAGGACCAGCATGGGAAAGTACAGGACACTCGCGAGAATTCCGGCGACCTTGCTGTCACGGGAGACTCCGCCGACAAAGGTGCCTATCGAGAACATCGACAGCATCACGAGAAGAAATGCGCCGAGGTACGGCAAGAGGTTCCCGCCGATGCGAAAGCCGAAGAACAGGCTCGCCGTGAGAAGAACGAGAAGCATTGAGGTGACGGCATAGATCGCATAGACGGACATTTGGACAGCAAGCAGCAGAACCGGCGTCGAGGGCGTGACACGGTATCGTTTGAGGATCTTCTTCTCTCGATCGTCTGCAACGACCAGCGGCAACCCCATCACGCCGCCGGCACAGATCGCGATGGCGGAGATGGCACCGAAGGATTGTGCGACGAAGCTATAGGCGGCCCCTTCGAACGCAGGTTGATTTCCATAGATTAATCCGATGATCACCATTGTCGCGATCGGCATCAGGATCGCAAAGATCAGCATATCCATCCCGCGCAGGGATAGTTTCATTTCTGTGGCAAGTAATGTGCGATACGCTCTCATACTTCGTCCTCCTGTGTCAGTTGTAAATAGGCGTCCTCGAAACGCTCGCAGCCGGTCGCGGCGACAGCTTCGCTCACCGTCCCCGCGAAAACCTCGCGACCGTGCATCAGGATTCGGATCTCATCGCAAAGCGCTTCAACCTCGTCCATAAAATGCGACGTGAGAATGATCGTGCGCCCCCTCTCCTTCTGCTTCAGAAGGCAGGACCAGACCTCCTTACGTGCCCGCGGATCAAGGCCCGTCGTGAGCTCGTCAAGGAAGACGACCTCCGGATCGGGCAGAAGCGCTAAGACGACAAACAGCCGTTGTCGCTCGCCGCCGGAAAGTGCCGCGACAAAGGCTTTGCGCTTGTCCTCGAGGCCGAAGGTCCGAAGAAGCTCCGCGCTGTCGGCCGGCTTGCGATAGAGGACCCGCGTCCCTTCGACCAGCTCCCCTACCGTAATCTTCTCCGGGTACCCCGTTGCCTGGAACTGTACACCGACTTTCTCGAAAACGCTCTTCCTGTCTTTTACCGGGTCTTTGCCGAAAATAGCCACTTCGCCGCGGTCCGGTTTCTTGGTCCCAAGCATGCATTCGAGCGCCGTGGTCTTCCCCGCACCGTTCGGTCCGAGAATTCCGACTATGCTTCCCTTTGACACCTCGAGGGAGAAATTATCCAGTGCGACAAGGGCTCCGTACGTTTTCCGAAGGCCCCTCGCTCTGATCATTGTTTCCATCATTATCCACTCCTTTTTCATGTGATAACATGAAAATACCACCTACCCGGTGAGGCGGTGGTTAAATGGAGGGTTAGTTAGAATAGCGGGATTGCATCCGGCGAAGACTCGTCTCCATCTCCGCGGCATTTGCGATTGATTCCTCTAGCGAGGTAAGGAGTCGGTCGCAGGCAGAGACAATCTCTTCATCCGCCCGCGGCGTGTCGATAAGGACGACGGGGTCGGCATAAGGATCCGCGGAGAGCGCCGTCAGCATTCGCAGGATCGACGCGTGCGAGAAGCCCGCACACCGCAATGACCGGATCACGCACAAGAAATCGACATCCCTCTCGGTGTAATTTCGCCGCATCCCCTCGATCGAAGTGTCCGGCAGAAGCCCGTTGCGCTCCCAGTTCCGGAGCTGGTCGAGTCGGATGCCGAGGTCGAATGCGCAGGCTTTTCGCGATAAGTACACAACCCGAGTCCCCGATTCTGCGGCAGACTCCCGAATCTGCCGTACAGCAAGGAGCGCCTTCCGGGCATTGGTCTGCTCTTCGTCAAGATTCGCTCGATAACTACGTACGGCACTGATGGCCCCGTCGAAATCTCCCGCCGCCGCTAGCTTCAGGATCGCGACGGCCTGCCTGCGCAAACCGTTCTGAAGAATCTCGACGCGAAGCGCCGTTCGCGCCATAAGAAGTTGCTCGACATGCCAATCGGTGAATAAGCGGTATCCGTTCGCGCGTCGCTCGACCGGCGGAATCAGCCGGCACTCCTCATAGAGGCGAACGGTATTCGGATGAACGCCGGCGATCGCGGCCACCTCGGATGTACGGTATGTGCGCATGAAGAACACCCCCTATTTCCCCATCATACTACGATGAGCGAAAAA
Organism: Bacillota bacterium; assembly: GCA_023397475.1. Lineage (GTDB taxonomy): Bacteria > Bacillota > Clostridia > Saccharofermentanales > Saccharofermentanaceae > Firm-13. The sequence continues at coordinate 58,805 of JAEWUD010000044.1, read as the reverse complement.
GGTGGTAAGGCGGTCGAGCATTCCTCTCGCTCCCCGAGTAGGCGTGCTTACCTTTTTCTCGCGTCCCTAGTCCTCGGCTACGCCTGCGGAGGGGACGCTCGAAAAAAGATTCGCCCGCCTTGCAAGTAACTGTTAGTTGGCGATCAAAGCCGGAGGGGACGCTCGATCAAATCCTCAACAGCGGCAAAACTCTCCGTTGGTGATATGACCTGAGGTTCTTGATGTTTGCCTTACTCCGCCTCGATCTCTGCCTGGACCTTCTTCGGCAGCGCGGCAAAAACGATCGAATACGCCTCGTCCACCATCTCGCGCATCATCTCGTCCGACACATCGCCGTCAACATAGACCGAGTTCCAGTGCATCTTATTCGAGTAATAGCCGGGAACAATCTCCGGGAACTGCTCGCGCAGGAGGATTCCATGCTCCGGCTCGAGCTTGACCGTGTAAATCGGCTTGCCGTACTTGTCTCCGCCGAGGGACAGGAACATCTTGCCGCGAATCATATAGCGTGTCATGCTCCACTCGACCTTATAGTCCTTCTCGACGCCCTTCTTCGCAAGGCAGTAGTCATCCACCCATTCGTACTTCATACCAAGGCCTCCTCCAGATGAATCTGATCTTCTCCCAACATCATAGCGCGAAAATCCGGACAACTGTATGTCGTGTTTACATAGGAAAAGCCGAAGGTATCAGCCTCCGGCTTTGGGATACGACATTCATATAATCGATTAATTCATTACGATTCGCAACTTCCGTCGCAATCACCTTGGCCTTGACCCTGACCCTGGCCGGCTCCGCTGCCCATGCCGCATCCGCCGCCCTGACCCTGACCTTTACCTTGACCTCCGCCAAGTCCAAGTCCGAGTCCGCTTCCGTCGCAGGCACCGCCGCCCATTCCGCTTCCGGTTCCGTCACAGTCTTCCTGCCGCTCCTCGACTCTTTCCAGAATCGCATCCGCCTCTTCCTGTGTCAGATCACCCGATTCGACACGATCTGCAACGCGGTCTTCTCTCATGTCTTGCATTACATCGCGAAAAGCATCGAGTACGCCCGCTTCCGCGGCAATCGTTCCGTAGGTCTTACCCGTTTCCTGCTTCTCCTCGACGACACTGTCTTCATCCCGTCCTGTGATCTCCGCTACAATCTCTGCCGGTGTCTTGAAATCCGTCGCCGCAGCAACTCCGGTTCCGAGCGCAGCGACAACCACTACAGCGGTCGCGATCCATAGAACTTTTCCCATCTTTTTCATGTCTTATCGCCTCCTTGTTTCGTTGTCGTATCTATGCTCACAGACTACCAAGCAAATAAGGCGAATCCATGTTTTTTTCGCGTAATTTGGGGATCAATGCGATCGGCTCTCTTATTCCGGCGATGGAACGTGATGTGTATTCTTCAGATCGAAGATAAATCTCGCACCGCCCGATTCCGGATTCTCCGCCGTCAATCGTATATCGTGGCGATCGGCGATTTCTTTGGCAATTGCGAGCCCGAGTCCTGTGCCGGATTGATTGCGTTCCTCCCGAGACGAGTAGAACCGCTCGAAAATATGCGGCAGTTTCTCCGGAGGTATCCCCGGACCGTCATCGAGTATCTCGATTGTCGAGTCCGTCGCGCGGATTCGGACATCCCCGCCCATCGGCGCGAACTTCACCGCGTTGTCCAGGACGGTTAGGAGCATCTGTCGAAGTCTCTGCGCATCCCCCGCAATTGTCAGACACGGACGTGAGATTTCGCTTGTGACACGGATCTTCTTCTCATCTGCCATTCTCGCCGCGCTCTGCTCCGCCTCACAAAGAAGGACACACAGATCTACCGGTTCCATCGCGATGACATAGTCAGGATTCTGAAGGCGGGAAAGTTCGAGAAGATCGTCCACCAAACGCTGCAGGAGCTTGGTCTCCGCAAACATCTGCTCATAATAGGAAGAGACCTTCGCGGGTTCAACGACAACGCCGTCACGCAAGGCCTCCAGAGATGCCCGCAATACGGTCACGGGAGTCTTGAGCTCATGGGATACGTTGGCGACATAATCCTTGCGAAGTTGATCGAGCTTGTCACTCTGCTGTCTCGCTTCCTCCAACCTACCGGCCAGAATATCGAGCGTATCGGACAATTCTCCGATCTCATCCTTCGTCCCGATATGACATCGCGTCGAATAATTCCCCTCTGCCAGCTGCATTGCGGCCCCCTTCATCACCCGCAGAGGGCGGGTAAAGGACTCCGACAGGGCGACGGAGAGCCCGACGCCCGCAAGAAGTCCGAAAAATACACTTGCTCCCAGGACAATCAGTCCGGAAAATACAGCGTCATTCGTCTGATTCACCGGGGAGCGCAGCAGCACCGCGCCCCAGACGGCGCCGTCATCGTCGCGGATCGGCGCACCGACCGTGAGAGTTGCGGCGAACAACGTGCTGCCCGATTCTTCTCCCGCCACGGCCTCACCCGCGAAAACGCGTTCCGCCAGCGGTTCGATTTCCTCCGGCAAAGTTGTGCTTACTTCCTCGTGTTGCATCATCCCTTGACCGAGGTTCTGGGATAGAACCGTAAGATCCCGGTCAATGAGATAGACGTCCGTCCCGACGACATCCCGCATGAATCGGATGTAGGCTCCGCGTCCGGGCATCCCTTCCGAGAAGGAACCGTCTTCTCCGCCGGACAATGCTTCGGCAAGAATCAAGACCTGCTTTTGCATCTCCTCTTCGCGACCCGATATCGTGAGGCTCCGGAAGAGAAGGAAAAAGGCCAAGCCGATCACAACGCCGACGGCCAGCAGAGCGACACTGAAGTATCGCGTTAGTTTTCGCGAGAGATTACTTCTTCTCATCGTCGGTCACCTCGAACTTATATCCGACACCCCAGATGGTTCGAAGATTCCAGGCCGGATGGGAGAATTGATCGAGCTTCGCCCGCAGCCGCTTGATATGACTGTCGACCGTCCGGCTGTCGCCGAAATAATCGTAGCCCCAGACGGAGTTCAAGAGATTATCCCGCGAGAAGACCTTGTTCCGGCTGGTCGCCAGGGTGTAGAGGATCTCGATCTCCTTCTTTGTCAGGGCGATCGGCTTCGCGGCGATGCGTACGGCATATTCGTCGAGATTCACGTAGAGATCCTCGAATTCCAGAACCTGTGCTTCCGTATCGCTTCGAACGATTCTTCGCATGACCGCCTTGATCCGAGCGATCACCTCGCCGGGAGAGAACGGCTTTACGATATAGTCATCGGCTCCGAGCTCGAGACCCATAATGCGCTCGAAATCCTCCCCGCGGGCCGTGATCATGATGATCGGGGTTTGTGATTCGACACGAATCTCTCGGCAGACCGAGAACCCGTCGCGAATCGGCATCATCACGTCAAGTAGCGCGATGTCCGGTTTTTCGCGGCGAAAAATCTCCAGAGCCTGGGCACCGTCGTACGCCGGGATCGCCTCCCAGCCCTCTTTGTTCACATATTCACGCAAAACCTCTGTAATCTGCCGGTGATCGTCAGCAATTAATACCTTCATCGAACTCACCCCTTTCATCACAGAATATCATCGATTTATGGTGTTTTTGTGACGAATCAACAATGTCATCGACAGAAAAGGTGCGAAATGCGCATCGTAAAGCAGTACATTTTTCCGCTATAATAGTAGTAGGACATCCGTTCCCCCGCCCGCAAGCCGCTGAGCGAAAGGAGCCCATTATGAAACCATCTGATTTTAAAGGACTTTTCCATAAGTCCTCGGTCACCGTAGTGAAGATAGATAACCCTTTTGACGACTATTTCGTTATCACGTTGCAGCCGAATTCCAAGACCACCTGGACGGCCGGCGAACACGCGGTGTTTTATTTACCGGACATGAAGGAGCGAGGCCGCCGTTGGCGCGCATTCTCCGTCGCATCGGCTCCGGAAGAGGGCGTGATCCTTATCGGGACACGGACGGGCGCCGTTCCGAGTCCCTTCAAGAAGCATCTCGCAAACATGAAGATCGGCTCGCGCATCGTGATGATCGGGCCTTTCGGCTGGTTTAAGTTCCACGATGAGCAGACTCCGGTCGTCCTGATCTCCGGCGGCGTCGGTGTTACACCGATCCGTGCAATGGTAAGAAGTGTCGATGCCAAGCGCAGGCGCGGACCGATCGATCTGATCTGCGGGAATACCGGGAAGCTTCTTTTCGAGCAGGATCTTCGTGACAAAGCCGTTCAGGTTCCGCTGATCCGTTATTCGGCTCCGACATCGGTTGAGGAGACTCTACGCGAGATCAACGGTGCCGTTCAACGACACGGCAACACTGCTCGCTACTATATCTCCGGCTCTCCTTCGATGATTTCATCGGTCCGGAAGGATCTTCGGAGTCAGGGCATCATGCGATCGCATATCATCTTCGATCCCTTCATCGGATATCGCCGACAGAAGAAGTAAGCGCCGTTCCCGTAAGAGGATTCTCGCGAAGCTCGATCCCAATCACGCGGCAGCATGCGGCATCTTCTCCGTAGGGGAGCTCGACGCATGTCGCATCTGCATCATCGCAATGCGAACGTTGGTCATGCGGGATCCTCCTTCCGATAGACTACTTGAACAAGATAAGACTTGCCGCCATCACTGCCATGCCCGATACCAGTCCGTAGATTGACAGGTGATGCTCGCCGTATTCACGGGCGGAAGGAAGAAGTTCATCGACGGAAATAAAGACCATAATGCCGGCTACGAGGGCGAACACAATACCCATCACCGTATCACTCAGGAACGGCATAAGGATAAGATAACCGACCAAAGCCCCTACCGGTTCGGCGAAGCCGGAAAGGAAGGAATATAGGAATGCTTTGCGCTTGCTGCCGGTCGCGTAATAGATCGGAACCGATACAGCGATGCCCTCGGGGATATTGTGAATCGCGATCGCTATGGCGATCGGAATGGCGATCTTCGGCTCCTGCAGCGCGGCGATAAATGTCGCCAGCCCTTCCGGAAAATTATGAATCGCGAGCGCTAAAGCCGTAAAAAGCCCCATGCGCAAGAGTTTGTGATTCTTAAGAGCTTCCTGGCGCATCAGAATCTGCGCGGCATGATGGCCCTCTTCCGGATGCGCTTCGTTCATCTCCTCAACCGAATGCAATTCGTGCGGATTCTCGGAGGAAGGAACCAATTTATCGATCAATCCGATCAGTAACATGCCCCCGAAAAAAGCAAGAATCGTCGCCCACATACCGGGTTTGGTCCCGAGTTCATTGACAAGGTTCGTCTGCGCCTTCACGAAAATCTCGATCATCGAGACATAGATCATCACCCCGGCGGAGAATCCGAGCGTGATCGACAGAAATCTTGTATTGCTCTTCTTGGTAAAAAAAGCGATTAAGCTTCCGATACCGGTTGAAAGACCGGCAAATATCGTTAAGGCAAAGGCAAATCCCAAATTCCCCATAAAAGCCTCCCGATGGTGTCAAACGGAGCCTGACCCACAATTTAAGATGACTCTAGTCCGATTATATCGCATCCGACAAGATTTTCGTGAAGGAAAACATGACCCGAACGCAAAAAAACTCTCAGAAAATCCTTGTTCGAACCGTCAAGAATTCTTCGGCAGAACCTCCGGGAACTCGAGATAAATTCCGAAGCCGTTGCCGCCCTCGGAATGCGAATCGATTCCGTAGTTGACCGAGAGGCTCTCGGCGAACTTGCGGACAAAGTACAGTCCCATACCTGTCGCGTTCTGCCGGTCCGGCCGCGACCCGGTAAAGCCCTTATCGAAAAGAAACGGCAGATCCTCCGCCGCGGCGCCTGCTCCGTTATCGCGAACGACGAGGCGCACAGACTTGGAAGACGCGTCTCTTTGGGCAGTGATACGGATTTGGCCGCCGGTCGGAGAGCAGTATTTCACGGCGTTCGATAGTAACTGCGCGAGTATAAAGGCAAGAACTTTACGGTCGGTGACGACCGACAGATTCGCGAGTTCACGGGTAACCCGGATCTGTCGTTCCTCGCAGATGGGCGCAAAATCGGCAAAGACCTGCTCGACAAGATCCCTCAGAGAGATCGATGTGTACTTCAGATCGGATCGTCCGGCGATGAGTCGTGCGTAATACAGAACACGATCCACATCTGCGCCGATCTCGTGTCGGACATATTCCATCCGATCGCGAACATGGGGCGTCATCGTCGCTCCGTGATTGTCGAGAACCAATGTCAGAAGGGTCAGCGGGGTCTTGATCTCATGCGCCCAGGCCTCGATAAAGGAGCGGTAATTCTCCAGGTCCTCTTCCCTCTTCGTTACGGATCTTTCCGAACGCGCGAGCTTCTCTTTTATGTTTACGAAAACCTCCTGCCGGGAAGGATCCAGAAGGTTGAGAACGCGTCCGGCGGTATCTTCGTCCGGATTCGCGAGAAAGGACTGAATTGCGTTTGCAATTCGCAGATCCCTGCGTCGTACGGCAAGGAATGTGGCAACAAAAACCAACCCGGAGAAAACAGCAAGAATGGCGGAAAGAATGCCGAGGCGTTCCGGGACGACAAGCCATAGGAGAAATACGAAAAAAACATCCGTGAGGATAAGTGTCAGAAGCCACGGCCCGGCTCCGTGTAGAAGTTTGCGCGCAAGCCTCATACTGTGTCCCCCGTAAATCTATATCCTCTGCCGCGATCGTTCTGAAGATAACTGCGAACACCTACGACATCCAGGCTCTTGCGAAGACGGGTTAGGTTGACCGACAGGATATTCTCGTCGACATGTTCCGCATCCCCCCACACCTGTGTGATTAGGCTCTGTGTGGGAATCGTCTCGCCGTAGTTCTCAAGGAGAACGCGGAGAATGTTCCCTTCCGTCTCCGTAAGAATTACGAAGGATTCATCACGCATCAGCTTGTACGCATCGGGATCGTAGAGGAGGTCTTCCGCTTTCAGATAGGCCGGTACGCGTCGATAGGTTTCGAGAAGGCGTTCGACGCGCGCGATCAGGCGCTCCGGGTGACAGGGTTTCGGGAGGAAGTCGTCGGCGCCGAGACCAAGAGCGGTGATCTCATCCTCAATGGTATCCCGCGACGTCAGGATCAGAATCGGGAACGTGACCCGGGCCTTCAACTGTCGGCAGAGGGTATAACCGGATCCGCCCGGCAGATTAACATCGAGGATGAGAAGGTCGGGTGAGGCCGAGAGAATCTCCTCGAGGGCAGAATCGAAGCGCGTGATACCACGGGCTGCGAAGCCCCGGCGCTCGAAGGTCGTCACCAGTTCCTCCCGAAGAAACGGATCATCCTCAACGATCAGAATCTGTCTTATGTCTCATCCCTCCCGGCGAGTTCACAGAACGACCGGACTTGCTTGCACCCGATGTGTTCCACGACACGAAGATAAATGAATTCTATCACAAGGTATGCGAGAAAAGTCGCGACTCCTAATCCAAAGACTACCTCCGGAGGTGTTTCTACGGGAAGCCGCAGGATGGAAGTGAACAATGTCGCGATGCCGAAAGCCCCACTGATTGCCGCAATCACATTGATGACTCCGAAGTAGTATCGAGCTTGCGTCTTTGTCGAATGACAGAGCGCTTCCGTCTCGGCTCCGAGCATATGCAGCGTCAGGAAACGCCGCTGATTCTCTCGCTGGCGCATGAGAAATCCAATCGAAATCACCGTGTTCGCAATTAATGTGAACAAAACCCCAAGGTAAATCATCAGATAGCTACCCGCCACGGCATTAAAAAGATTCCTGCCGAATCCGGAGAGATAGGTCTCATAATCAAGGCCGGTTCCTCTCAGCTCTTCCGTGAGAGCCGCCACAGCCTGCATTAATCCATCGCGTTCGACAACTTCGTCCCGGAGAAACAGATTCCAATACTCGGTTTCGTCTGTCCTCGCGAGCCGATTGTATACCTCTTCCGGAACAATCAGTGCATACATCGGCGTAATCGAGCGATCCGCCACGAGGTTCTCCTTGTAGGTTTCCGGTTGTACCGCATACAGCTCTCCGTCGATGTAGACCGGGTTATTTGCTTGGAAAGCCGCCTCAAGTGCGGCGATCTGGTCATCCGATACTAGTGCACTATAGAAAACAACCTCGTGATCTCCTAACTGAATCTCCGGTTTGCCGCCCGCACGCAAGATCGCGTTGAAGCTGTCCAGGGAAACCAGAAAGGGCGTTTCCACAAGGTCGCCATTATGGCGAAAGACGGACGTTCTGAGATTCTCGAAAAACGGTTTCTCGTAGTTGGCTTTGACATAGTTATACACATCCCTCCAGGAAAATGGCACAGTCCCCTGCAAGGCTTTTCGATCATCCATCATCGCGAGCTTCATACGAGCTCTGTCCTTGATGATGGAATCTAGGCTATCCTCATCGAAAAGTGCATCCACTTCACTTTCCGATGCCATGATCGTCGCGTCGACCGACCTTTGCGAAGTTGACCGGAGTCCTGCGGAAACGGACACGCCATAAGAAAGACATGCGATTCCCACCGTCAGTAGAAGTGACGATACAGCCAATACTTTGTGACGGTATATGATACTCTCTTGAATTTGTCTGCCGGTAAAGGTAAATAATCCCGAGCGGTTCGGACCGGCCTGTTGAATCCGGCGACCGATCGCGGCTCCGATTCCGCGAAAAACCAGAAAGGTCCCCAGCGCGCCGGATACGATGAGAAGGCCCGTTAACGCTAAATCAAATTGCGAGAAGGATGTAAGCCCCAAATAATATGCGAAGCACAGAAGAAGGATTCCGGGAATCAGGCTGTGCCGCGTAGGAGCCTTTTTCGATACTCTCTGCCGGGTCTCGGCATCGGAACGAAGCAGATCCAGCGGTTCTTTTCGCGCCAGAGAGAAGATAATTATTAGCATCGAAAGGATCTGTACCAGAAGAAATCCACCGACTGTGCCAAGAAATGCCGGCAGTGACAAGGTGATACGATGTCCGAGAATTCCGAGGCCGATCACACGAGCCGTCAGGAGGCTGATCGATTCCGTCAAAAGAAGCGCGACCGGGAGACCGATCGCGAGGGAAATAAGGCTATTCCAGAGGGTCTCGCCGATAAGCATCAGAAACATCCGTGATCGCTTCATCCCCATCATCAGATAAAGGCCAAACTCTCGCCGGCGGTTATCCACCTGATATTTGCAGGCGAAGTATACGAGGAAAAACACGAAGAACAGCGAGACGCAATAGACGATCGGAATCAGTGTGAAGAGTTTCGCAATCGCGTCACTTTCCATTTGTTGCAAGAAGATCATGACATCCTGAGAATCCAGAGATAACAGCGTGTAGAAGGCGACGATCGCAATCGTCAAAGAGCCGAAGAAGAGACCGTTATCCTTCCGATTCTTCCGGGCGTTACGGCGGAGCTGCTTAAAGAACATGCGCGCTTCCTCCCCCCATACGGGCCAGGAACGTCACAATGCGCTCGTAAAAAATCTCCGAACTCTCGCGATCCGGATCGCGGCGGAGTTCGTGAAAGCTCTGACCGTCCCGGATGAAGAGAATCCGGGTGCAGTAGCTCGCGACAATCGCGTCGTGCGTGACCATGAGTATGGTCTTCTTATCCATTATGCGAAGTTCTGAAAGCCGATCCATGAGAACCTTCGCGCTGTGGCTGTCCAAAGCTCCCGTTGGTTCATCCGCCAGTACAATACGCGGATCGGAGATCAGCGCCCGCGCCGCGGCGACGCGTTGCTTCTGCCCGCCGGACATCTGTGAAGGAAACTTCTCGAGCACATCGAGAATATCGAAGTGCTCCGCGAGCTTATGCAGCGACGATGCGGCATCCTTGCCGGTTACTCCATGCAGAGCCGGCGGAAGAAGAATATTCTCCGCGGCCGTAAGATTATCCAGAAGTTCGAATTCCTGAAAAAGATATCCAATCTCGTGACCGCGGTATTTCGCAAGCTCGCCGCCCTTATAGGTCGTGATATCCTTGCCGTCCAGAAGAATCCTGCCCTTCGTCGGGCGAATCATCGTAGCGATGCAGTTGAGAAGCGTCGTCTTGCCGGATCCGCTCGCACCCATGATGCCGAGGAATTCGCCCTCGATCACATCGAAACTGATCCCGCGCAAGGCCTTGGTTCCGGCGTCGCCGACTCCGTACACCTTCTCCACATTCTCGACAACCAGACGTTTATGCATCTCCATACGCTACCTCCTGTGACTGTTATCATCGTAACAGACCAGACCTTCGGAGAACACTTACAGTCCTTGTAGGGATGCGGTCACAGATCAGACACATAGCAGCTCCCCCTATCTGCGGATTTCAATGCGGGCGATATGATTCTCCTGCCCCTCCGACGCGTCGGAAAGAAGCTTGATATCGAACGCAAGATTCTTCTCGCGCAGGCTGAGTGTAAGGAACAGAAGGAAAATCCCGATATCGATGCGGTTATAGTAGGAGACCTTCGTGACGAGCATGATCACGAAGGGAAGGCCCTGATAGGTCTTCTGCTTCGGACGTGACATCCCGTACCAGCAGGTGCCGATATTTTGCGAGACGAGCCAGAGATCGAGCTGCTCCAGCATATATCCCGCATTATAAAGCGCATATTCCTTGCTCTCGCTGTAGAAGAGAACGCAGTATTCACCGGTCTTGCAGTTCGTCTCTTCGCGCGCGACAATGCGAATTGCCGTTTGTATCGATGGTTCGAGCGGAATCAATTCTCCGATGCGCGACTCGACCGCGGCAAGTTCATCCGCGGACAGGTGCATTTCGCTATTGAATGTATGGAAAGACTTCCTTCTGGGGATCATCGCGAAAAGTTTATCGTCCATCTTTTAGTACCGCGCTATCCTTTGTCAAGGGTAGCGCGGCTTAAAATGATTTGCAAGATTCAATCCTGCCGAGGGAGCTTCTCACAGGAGAAATACGATAAACTCGTTTCCAAAAAATGGTCATAAAGGCATTTACTTCGTGAGTTTAACGACTCTTGTACAACGCTTGGCAATGTCTTCGTCATGCGTAATGATCATCATCGTCGTTCCGTCTTGGTTGAGCTTCGTCAGAATATCCATGATATTGTGCTCGGTCTGATCGTCCAGCGCGCCGGTCGGCTCATCCGCCAAGACGAGGCTAGGCTTGCCCACAATAGCACGCCCGATGGCCGTTCGCTGTTTCTCTCCGCCGGAGAGCTCCGGGGGATATCGATTGGCGAGGGATCGAATGTCAAGTTGATCGAGTATTTCCATGGTTCGGATGCGGCGATCCTTCTGAGACATCTTGGTTTCCCATAACCCCATTTCAACATTATCATATACGGTAAAGTCGTTAACCAATGCAAAGTGTTGGACGATGATGCCAATTCGGTTACGTCGAAAACGAACGCCATCCGAGGTTTTTCGAAGGCGGACCGGTGCGTCTTGAAATACATACTCCCCATCATCCAGATAATCGATACCTGCAATAATGTTGAGGAGAGTCGTTTTTCCTGATCCGCTTTTTCCCATGACAGCAAGCATCTCGCCTTCTTCAATAGACAGATCCAGACGGTCAAGCACCACCGTCTTGCGTTCATCTTTTCCGTAACTTTTCGATAAATGGTTCAACTTCAGCAGCGCCATGACTTTACTCCTTCACAATCTACAATGCATAAGAATCCAATTATTCATTTCGACTTCGCATAAACACATCCAGATTCGTTTTCCCGTTTAGAATGAATATCGGAACCATTGATAGCAAAACAATCAGTGCTACAAATCCCAGTATGTACAATGGCGAGACAAACATCTGACCGAATTCATAGTAGGACAAGGTTACCACCGGTATCATGGCAATTCCCGTCCAGAATGCCATTTCGATGATCAACGATAGATTGATTTTCCAGAGAGGGATACCGGATAGGAGCATCGTACAATGCGTCGGTCGCTCCTTCATCGTACGCTTGTAAAGAATATTACTCAGCGCGACAAGGCACAGAAGACCGGATACGGTGGCTAGAAATAATAGCAGCGCGATGTTCTTCTGACTGACGATTCCTGTATTACTATATGCAGATCCATCAAACGGAGTGCATTGTATAGGATGCCATCCGTATTTTGACGTAATCTTATTAATTTCTTCTTGAACATCGGTCTTAGGGTCCTTTAGCGATAGGATTCCTGCATTTATTAAGAGAAAGGAATCTTCTTTGTTCGATTCATTATCATCCAAGAAAAACATTCTAGGGATAACTATATATCTATCCAAATTACACATATCTAGTTCGTCGATTTCCAGAAAGGAATTATCCTCTAGAAATCCGACGACTTCGGCCTCTCGATCCCTGTAAACAATGATATCCCCAACGTCATAGTATGGCATGAAGTCATTCCCCATGAGGATTGCACATGTTTCTCCTCCGGTTAAATAGTCATCCTTTGTAAATGTTCGCCCTTCTTGAACATGAATATTTTGCATTGTCATTAAGTGCTCTGAAAACATGAAGGCACCAATATCCGTATCTCCGGGTGCCTGCTGAAACATGGCCGCATACTGAGCTTCAAAATCTCTCGGAAGATCATCGACAAATATATCACGAGGAAAGTAGCACAACAGATGGTAATAGGGTGTCCATAAGTTGCTATTCTCTATATCTTCCTTGACCTGCATAGTTATCTCGTACATCTGTGAATTTGTATCAAAGGGATCTCCTTGCTCTTTATCATATAGCGAAAAAATCGAATATTTCTGAGCTAGTTCTTCAGTTCGATAATATCGACGGTATTCTTCCGACGCAAAAGAATAATTCTGAAGCATAATAAAGATCATCAAAGCACATAGAATCAGGTCTGCCAAAATAAGCAGATTTGTCTTCCAATATGTGATGAGTGTTCGATTCATATTCTTATAGAAAAATCTCAACACTGTTGGGTCACCTCTCGCAAATCCGTGCGGCGATCAAAAAAATCAAACAACACCATCCATATCCCTAGTAACGCACAATTCATTACACCACAAGTAAAAAGAAGCCCAATTGCCTCGGATTGCGGCAAGGCAAAATAATTGATCCATACGAATATCCCGCCTGCCAGAAATGTCAATAAGATACCGGAAGCCCCCCAAGCCAGCAAAGGCCAGTGCACCCTCATACTCACATTTCTTGTGCTGATCCCGACGACTTTCAATATCCCGATCTTGCGTCTCTCTGCGGAAAGAGCCTGGCTCAAGATGCTCAGGTAAATAAAAATAAGCAACAAGGCGACAACAGCTTTCAAATATGTCTTCAGATAGACATCACCGGTCACAGCGTCGGTAAACGTCATTGGCAAATCCAGTTCTCGCATCGAGATTTGAAGTTGATCTAAGGACATGAGCTGAATACTCTCGAAAACATTGGATAAATCCATGTCTCCATCCACATAATATCGACCGATTTGCTGTTTCGGTGAAACCGCTCCCAAGTTGATAAAATAAACCTCATCAATCGTTGATTCATGCGCGGTACCGGAAATGCCGATCACCTTGCACATCAGACCATCTAAATAGATGTATTCTGTACCGTCTTCGATGAATGTCTGATTCATAAAATCTTTGCCGATTACAGCCATCGGCTCACGGCTCAAACATTCATCCGAGGCAAAAAAGCGACCCTCCAATAAGGGCGGCAACATTGCTTTCCCCGAGTAATACACATACCGGCCTTGTCCCGTATGAACGGCTGCGAAGTAATCGGAACCACCTGACGATAGAATCGTCTCTATATCGGTTAATCCGTTCTCACCATATTGATTGTCGGGCAAAACTATTGAATTCGTCTCCGAATCATTCTGCGCTTCTAATGCCTCAATTAAGGCTTGCGCTTCTTCTTCCGTTTCACATTGAACAAGCTGAGAACGCGTTTCCTGACCCAAGTCTAATGTAAAAAAAATAGCATTCCTGGAAATAAATCCTCGATCAATCTGCTGGTTGAGATTATACTCTGCATCAATTCCCAGAAAAAAGAACGGCAAAAAGCTCATGAAGAAGAAAAGTATGAAGGCGGAAAACCTGCTGTAGAGGTGAAGCGTTCTCATTTCGTTATCCTCTGGTATCTAGATTCAAATAGTAAGATTATCTTGCTAAAAGACCATCGGGTGTGTAACTTGTCGGATAATCTACCCAACCGGATGTCATTGTCTTCCAGGTGCCGTCACTAATATAGACGTAACTGCCCCGACGCACTAGGGAACCGCTAGATGTTGTCCAGGCTACTGCCGCAGTTATATCTCCGTCTAATGCCAATCCTTGTTGCTTAAACTGCTCCTGCTTCGTTGACCCACTGTATCTGTAGAAGCCTCTTTCTAACTTAGTAGAAGGCGCAAATACATATGCTCCTAGAGCTGGAATAGATATTGAAAACAAAACTAGAAGTGCAACCAAGACAGTAATAAACCTTCTCCTGTTTCTCATTTTTCTCTCCTCATAGGTAATTCTACAGCGGTCTTCCTAAGTCAACCAGAGATAATGCGAGTATATGTCAAGAAAAAATAATAGTCAATAAAATTTATTGACTATGGAGAACTAATTTGATTTATGTATTTTCGTTATTTATTATAATATTATTAGTCTCGTGTCTTTGTACAGTTGCATTTGATACAATTTTGACAGATTTATATTGGAGGCATCGCAATGGATTACAAACCTTTTTAACTCATGAGAATCGAGGACAGCTATGTTCTTACCGCCCCGGCAGGTTTTCGCGCGGATTTTTTTGCCGAACAAGGTCGTAAACCCTCCGGCGATCTTCTTCAGGCGGTCGTATGTTATCTGCTTCGCGTCCATGGGGTCGATACCTCCGGATTCGACTATTCGACATCCTCCAGGTGCTTCTTGATGAATTTCTTGATATCCTTCTCGCACTTGCCGCACTTGGAGCCCGCGCCGGTTTCTTTCTCGACCGCCTTGAAGGTGTGAGCGCCCTTCTTCATCGCCTTGAGCACATCGCCCTTGGTTACTTTTTTGCAGGGACAGAGCATTTTATCCTTATCCATATTGTCTCCTTCTTGAAAGACAAAATACGAAGTTCCGAATTGGAGCTTCGCATTTTGCCTGTAAGACCCATGATTCTGATGAGCAAACTTCGTTTCGCGGCTTATTACTCGACCGTAATTACCGAGACCGGGCAACTGTTCATCGCCTCGACAGCATTGTCCTCTTCGCCTGCGGGTACATCTTCCACATAAGCCTCCGCGATGCCGTCATCCGCCATTCGGAATACCGACGGACAGATCTTCTCGCACATTCCGCAACCGATACAACCGCTTCGATCCAATTTTGCTTTCATGAATTTTGCCTCCCTTTCTTCCATCGCGAAAAGATGTATTGCTTTTCGCAAGGCATTGCTGCTGCCTATAACCATTGATTATCCGTTGTTCCCGTCGGAGACCAGGCGCTTCTCACCGGTAATCTCCTGAATCGGCTTGATGTTCTGCGTGACCTCGAGGGTTCCTAAGTATTCCCCCGCCTCATTGCGCACCGCGAAATAACGGATGAAGACAAACCGCTCGCCCATGCGAATCCAGAAATCCTCGTGATCCTTGCGGCCGGCCTTGAAGTCGTTCACGATACCCTCGACGATATGGACGCTGGCCGGGGGATGGCAGTTCGAGACCTTGCGACCGATGATTGACTTCGTGCGCGGGAAGATTCTCTCCTTGCTCTGCGAGAAGTACTTCACGTTATCGTCGCGGTCGACGAAGGTAATGTCGACGGGTAAGGTGTCCAGTACGCGCACAAGCTCTTCATTCGTGAAGACGCCGGTCGGTAAGATAATTCGTCCGGCCGCATCGACGGGCACCGGCGGTACCGGGCTTGTCTCCGCTATCTCGGACACAGGCGCGGGTGACGGTGTCCATTCCGGGACATTCTTGATCAGGCAGAATCCCAGCTCCTCCGTGTCATCCGCGATCCGCTTCCATTCGTCGACGGTCAGGTTCTCGAGAAGCATCGGAAGCATGATATTTTCTTCCTTGAAAATCATCTCGACAATCTTCTCCAGGACGGCATCGAGATCCTCGCGAACACTTCCCGCGGTCTCGCTGGCAAGTCGTGCGACGGCGGACTTCAACGCATCGCGAATCTCATCGTCAACACCCCACATCACCTTCGGCGGCGCGGTAATTCCGTATTGCTCCATGAAGGGGAAATAGAGATTCTCTTTCTTCAGATAATGGGAATCGATCGCGAGAAGCCGTGTGGCTTTCTCCAGAAGAGGTGCCGCGTCTTCTCCGTCCGCCATGCCCTCCAGCTCCGTTCGAATTTCCCGGACCAGGCGATCGATCGCCCGGTTCTCCCTCTTCAGGGTATTGACCGGATGACCCGGAATCTCGGCGACGTCCGTCGGTTGATGGATCTCGGCAATCGAGCCCTTGAACACCGCGGCGTGCACATCGCATAGGCGTTGCACCTCCGAGACCGGCAGCCCCTCCGCGATCAAGGCCTGCTCGGCCTGTGAGATCTCCGCGGCGGAGACGCCGTCAAAAGCTTCGGCGAATTGCGCCTTCACCTCGTCGACCGTCTTCCCCTCGTACAGCTGCTCGATAAGACTCTTGATGACTCCCTGGCGGAACTTACGATTGTTGATTTCTTCACTCATACCAATTCCTCCTTGATAACATATCCGTTCTTCGCGAAAGCATCGCGCACGGTATCGAGGCTGATTTTCCTGAGCTGACATCCCTTGGGCACGGTCATGAACCGTCCCGCTGTCTCGATCATTCCTGGTTTCACAATATCGCGAAAACCGACAGATGCCAAGATCCCCGGAATATCTTTGTTGTCGCGGCAGAGTTCGTAGACAGTTTTACTCAGATCAATAACGGGTTTATCCATTGCGCATCTCCCCTCTCACAGTATCAATCGCGTTTTGAGGCGAAGCTTTTCAAGAGAATATTATTCTCGAGATGAATGTGTTGATGAAGGTCATCCTCGAGCTCCAGAAGCTTCTCATAGGTGCGAACATAGGTCGGGCATGCGTCGTCGGGGATCGCGTAGTGGTTCGTCACTTCATGAAGACGCGTCAGTAATTCTCCCGCGGCCTCATGCTCCCGCATGATCTCTTCTGCCAGTTCGCGCACATCCTCGCCGGCTGCGATCAGATCCGGGAAGAGCATATTCTCCTCCTTGACGAGATGCTGCTCGAGATCCGCCTTCAGTTGCCCATACAGGCGGTACACCTCGAAAAGCTCGCGATGATTCTTGCCGTGCGCTTTGATAACTGCCTGGAGCAGGTCGGCGATCTCCGGCAGCGCGTGTCGCAGGTACGTATGATGGGTATCTTCGATATAGTGGCTCAAATCTTCCGCGCCCATCTCGCGAAAATCACGTCCGGCAATCGCCTCGCGCTCTTTCTCAACAAGCTCAAGCTGACGGAAGAAATCTTCCGCGCTGACAGCCTTCTCCTCGAGGGCCGTCGCCAGAGATCTTCCTCCGCCGCAGCAGAAGTCAATGCCGAATTTCTTGTAGACAAGGATGGATAAGGGTCTCGAAGCGGCTAATTCACCGACGGATTGCTGTACGTTTGTCATAAGTATTTCCTCCTAAATTTGCTCTTGTTCATGTACTCATGGTACCAAGGCGGACGGAGAAAAACTGTGATCTGAATCAAAGATTCTGACGAATCCGGAAATTACTCATAACGTCCGGCGGCTTGTTCGAGAGCCTCGCGATCCAGAAGAAGGAGCCCTCTGGTTCCGACAGAACGCAGGATCCCGTCCGTCTCGAGCTGGCCGAGCTTACGGCTTACCGTCTCTCGCGCGACGCCGAGATAGTTTGCCATCCCTTCGCGGCTCAAGGGCAGGCGGATCGACACGCCCTCCGTCGCCGTGGAACCGTACTTGTCGGCAAAGGACAATAATAGCGACGCGATGCGGGCATCGACGCTTCGAACACCGAGGCCTTGTACGACCTCCTCGAGTCCGGCAAGACGTTCTTCGAGCTCCTCGATGATGCGCATCGCGATCTCCGGGTAGCTTCCGAGGACCTTGCGCAGGTCCTCCTTCGACAGAGTGCAGATCTTAGTGGACTCCAGTGCTTCGACCGCGTAGGCGGCGCGCCGGTTCCCGAGGAGAAATTGTTCGCCGAAGAAGTCTCCCTCAGAAAAGACGTACAGGATCTGCTCGCGCCCCTCCGGCGTGTTGGTGCATGCCTTGACACTGCCTTCGTTCAGGATGAAGAGTTTCCCGGGATTCTCTCCTTCCGCGAAAAGTTTCTCACCCTTACGGAACGAGAGATGTCCGATCATTCCGGAGAGGCTCCTGAGCGCATCCGCCTCGAGAACCGCAAAGATCGGCACCTTCTGCACACAAAGGCGATGGGTACAACAATTGTCGCAGCCGCTACAACCGTTCATCCGATACCTCCGCTCTGACTCTTGTGCAGCGCAATCTGCTTGCGATAATCTCCAAGGTTATTGCGGAGAAGTTCTCTGGTCTTAAGGCCGTAAGGACATCTCGACTCGCATTGCCCGCAGTCGATACATTCGTCGATCTTCTCCATTTTCTGTTGCCAGTCTTCGTTCAAATAAATCGAGAGCGGTGCTCTTCGAATCATCAGAGACATGCGCGCGGCATTCGGTATCTCGATGCCCGCAGGACAGGGAAGGCAGTACCCACATCCCCGACAGAACTGTCCGGCGAGTTCATCGCGATCCCGTTGTATGAGTGCCGTCGCATCAGAATCGAGATCCGGTGTCTGGCGTGCGAAGGAGAGAAACTCCATAAGTTCACCCTCCCGCTGGATTCCCCAAATCGGCAAGACGTTCGGAAACTGAAGCATCCAGGCATACGCGACGCGTGCGTTCTGCAGAAGGCCTCCGGACAGCGCCTTCATCGCGATGAATCCGACACCTGCGGTTTCCGCCGCATGCACAAGAGCAATTTCTCGATCCGTCGCCAGATATGAAAAAGGATATTGCAGAGTATCATAGAGTCCGGAAGCGACAGCTTCCTCCGCGATCGCGATGCGGTGAGACGTGATGCCGATGTGACGAATTCGACCCTCGGCCTTCGCCGCAAGCATCGCCTCGTAAAGTCCGCTTCCGTCTCCCGGCTTCGGGCAGAACGATGGGTTGTGAAACTGATAGAGATCCAGAACATCTGTGCGAAGATTTTGAAGCGTCGTCGCAAGCTGTTCCTTGAAGTCCTCCGGTGTCGCCGCCATTGTTTTCGAGGCAAGGTAAATGGAATCGCGCACATCCTCGAGCGCGTAACCGATCTTCTCCTCGCTGTCCGTATAGAAACGAGCCGTATCAAAGAAGCGAATCCCTCCGGCATAGGCTTTGCGGAGCAGAGCAGCCGCCTCCTCACGTCCGATGCGTTGGATTGGCAGGGCGCCGAATCCATTCTTGGGAACTGCAATTTCTGTACGGCCTAAGATTACTTCTGATGTGCGCATAGTAACTCCTGAATCATCGTTTGATATATACATTCTAACGCTTTCGGGAGGTTTTTAACATCATGTATACACCTGTGTATCGTAGCCACGATTCCGTCGAGTGGTGAATACCCGTCCGGAATCGCAAACCAGTGCTCCGGTCACCATGCACCAGCCGCGCAGCCAGCGTGTTAAACTCGGTGCGGCTAGCGTGCACAATTCACGTCGGCAAATTCACTGAGCAACTTGATACTTTGGCCGCCCGGCGCGGGTTTCTTATCATTGACAAGCCTACTCAATCGGTTGATTAACGCATTTGGGTAGGTCAGCCCGTCACCTGTCGCGCGTTCTTTATCATTGACAAGCCTACTAAATCGGCTGTATAACGCATTTGGGTAGGTCGCCCGACCGCCCGGCGCAGATTTCTTATCATTGACAAGCCTACTAAATCGGCTGTATAACGCATTTGGGTAGGTCGCCCGACCGCCCGGCGCAGATTTCTTATCATTGACAAACCTACTAAATCAGCTGATTAACGCATTTTAGTAGGTCACCCGCCGCCCGGCGCGGCTTTCTTATCATTGACAAGCCTACTAAATCAGCAGATTAACGCATTTTAGTAGGTCACCCGACCCCCCAGCGCGGGTTTCTTATCATTGACAATCCTACTAAATCAGCCGATTAACGCATTTTAGTAGGTCGCCCGACCCCCCGGCGCAGATTTCTTATCATTGACAAGCCTACTCTATCGGTTGCGGAAACGTTTACCTCTCAACTCTCTACGCAAGTAACAGATTTATTCCTCGAAGAGTTCGAATCATCCTCTTACATATACTCCAAAGCTTCAAGCAAGGATTTTACATCTTTATAATTCTCGGGTTCTCCTTGGACAAAGAACACTGTGTCATCCACACGGAGCAGATAATAGAAAATCTCTTCTCCTTTGCTCTCGAAAAACTCATAGTTCATGATATCCTGCCGGGTCTTGATTGTTTGACCTGAAATATCGTCCAGGTCCTCTGATTTATCGAGGAAATAGGATTTCGCATCTTTCTTCGATTCGAAATCCGCAAAGCCGATGATCGTTGTATCTTTCTCAAGAAGAATGAGTTCGGAAGCGTCCGTCAGGATAAGATCCGCATAGGTGAAATCCTCCGCGAAAAGATCCGGGTTCTCATAGAGCGCCGCCGTCGCTTCTTCGTCCGAGAGCGAATAATCATACTCTCCCGCGATATCGAAAACTTCTTCGGTCGTATGGATGGGTTTATCGGTCAACTGCTTCTGTATTGCATCACAGGATGTCGCCGGAAGAATAAGTGCGCCGCAAAGGATCGCGCCAAGGGATAGGCGAATAAATTTCTTCATTGCATTTCTCTCTTTCTACTGAACTAACGCAATTTTGGCATATTTCAGTAGTGTCTTACAATGTACTTTCCCTCAAGTTATCCTTTCCGCTTCCTTAGAAATCAGTATCCCAATGCGAGAAGCAGGGCTTCGGCAGCCGGTTTCTGATCCATCGTTGCATCGATCTGCAGAACCGCGTTTTCGACGCGAATCAGATACGTATATTGCTCCTCGGACTCCTGCGAGTAAATCTTGTAATTCATGAAATTATTGATTGTATCCGTGGTCCCTTTGCCCGCCATGTCCAGCGCGAGCTTCTCATCAAAAAAATACTGATCCGCATGGGAAACATTCTCAAAAAGATAATAGCAAACGCGGATACCTTCTTCGTCCGATGTACAACAGGACGTAACGTGGTCAAGGTCTTCCGGGTCTTGGCAGATCTGGCACTCCCCGAATCCCGTGTCGCATACAATTTCTTCAAAATCCTCTGTTGAATAGACGCGCTTATCCGAAGGCATGTTCTCGAAAATCGAGCACGCACCGAGACTAATGCTGACGACAAGAAGCATAGTCGCAAGCCAATATCTTTTCACAAACACCCTCCAAGACCATGATCCAACAAACAAATTCTATCGTTTGACGGTGTGTGATGCAAGAGTTTCTGTTGAGCCTTATTTCTCATTGGGTAATTTTAGCAATTTCTTGTATGTCAGGTCGATCAGAAAAGCACCCATCGGAGCCGTCAAAAGGATCGAAAGAACCGCAACGGTCAGAACCATATCTCCGCAAGCGAGTCCCATGGCGAGCGGCAAACCTCCGATGGCCGCCTGCACCGTCGCTTTCGGCAGATAGGATATCGCACAGAACAAGCGTTCCTTGCGATTGAGTCGCGTGCGAAGAAGAGAGATAAAGACACCGATCATGCGAAATGCCAAAGCCCCGAAAACGAGAGCGACAGCGAGGAGTCCCGCCTTCAACGCGTATTCGAGCCGAACGGTCGCGCCGACCAGCGCGAAAAGCAAGAGCTCCGCACCGATCCACATTTTCGAGAACTTGCCCGACAGGCGACGGGACAGGTCGAGTTTCTTCTCGCGAATCGTAGCGCCAAGAGCCATGACGGCCAGTAGTCCGGAGAAACCGACCGGTCCGGTGGCAAACCGTTCAAGCGTGACAAGCAGGAATGCGACCGACAGGATAATTATCACTTTGCCCGTGTCTCGAACATGAATTTTCGCGAAAAAGAAGGAGAGCAGAAGTCCGGCGAGTATACCTCCCGCCAGGCCAAGAATTATGGATGTCGGAATCGTGAGAAATAACGTCGGAGAGAAGCCGCCGTCTTTGGCAATCCCGGTGAACGCGGCGAAAAGCACGATGACAAATACATCGTCCACAGAAGCTCCCGCCATGATCATCTGGGGAATCGACTTGTCTCGACCGAAGCCCGATTCCTGGAGACGAAGCATTTTGGGCACGATCACGGCGGGGGATACAGCGGCGACCACCGCGCCCATAATCGCAGCTTCCAGAATTGTTACGCCCAGGAAGATCGGTGCGAGAAGGACCATTCCGAGGATCTCGAAACAAGCCGGCACGAAACACAGCAGGAAAGCGGGGCGTCCGACCTTGCGCAAGTCTTCGATATCAAGATTAAGGCCGGCGCGCGCTAAGATGATGACGAGCGCGATTTTTCTGAGGTCCGGCGAGATCAGAAGAATCGTCGGATCCAGAAGATTTAGAACGTAGGGACCGAGAAGAATGCCGGCAAGAAGCATGCCGACGAGTTTCGGCAACTTCAGAAGATCAAAGATCTTCCCCAGCGCGATTCCGCTTAGAAACAGTAAAGCGATCGAAAATAGCATTTGACTATCCTCCCTGCACAGCGAGACGCGCGGATAAAAAAAGCCGATGCGTCTGCGATCCAAAATCACAGAAGTCATCAGCTTACAAAGCGGTTCAGGGTATCCCCTCGGGAGAACTTCATTCCCAACCGTGAAGATACCTGACTCTCTCTGTTTTGTCAATCATGGAACGCTAATGCCGTGTAATTGCTTCTTCTTTACACCTCGCAACGCACCCGAAATCCCCGTACGCCGTAGTACGAGTCAGCTCCGTTATGGTAGATGAATACGCGTCCGTACCGGTTATCTCCGAAGATTGCGCCGCCCTGCGAACGGACATCGGACGGTGTCTTGATCCAGCTCGATGTCTTCCGGTCGACAGGCTCGACGGCCTGAAGAGCGCGGTAGCCCGCTTCATCGAGAAGCTCGACCCCGTACGCCTCCGCCAACTTCATCGCGCTTGACTCGGGCCGATTTGCTTTGCGCGCGAGCCATGCGGCCTCATCGTAACAGAGGCTCCGGCGTCCCGCGGGACTTTCCGGAGCAAAGTCGACAAACAGGATTTTCTCCGACGCCGGGACTTGCCCGAAGACATCCGGCTCACCGCCGGTCTCTTCCATCCAGAGAAGAGCTGCGACTGTCTTGTCATCCGCCTTGGCAAGACACGTGAGAACCTCATCCCAGGATAGACCGGGATGGCGGGCCGGATGCGTATCATATCGCTTCTGAAGTAGGATAAACAAATCATCTCTTGTCATGGGTTGAACCTCCTCCACAAGAACTGCTCTTTTTTGCGCATATACAAGTCACGTCGCAAACTCTCTTGCAAGAATCGAATAATACAGTCGGTCAACATATTCTCCGTCCATCAGAAAATAGTCGCGCAGGGTTCCCTCGTACGTAAAACCGCATTTCTCGATGACCCGCTTCGAACGCGGATTTCGCGCGTTATGACAGATCTGAACTTTATTGAGTCCCATCTTCTGAAAGCCGTACTCGATCACGGCACGCGTCGCTTCCGTCGCGTATCCCTTGCCTTGAAAATCAACGCCGATACAATACTCGATCTCCGCGAAATGTCACGTCGGCATCCTCCCTGGCAAAGGGTCGAAGGATGAGCCGTTCTGTTGTTATAGTTGCGGTACCTATGGGCTCAAGCATCGTATGGTCGTCCTCGCTTCTTTATTATTATCTCGCGAAAAACTCCCGCGAGATTCTTCCGTATAAAATCATTATATCACCATGGGGCAGCGGACAAAGGAGTCTGTATTTGTCGCTATTGATTTTTGTGCAATAGCGAGGTATCTTTAGAGCAGAACGTTTAGTCCTCCCTGTTTCCGACAAATGGAGTACGTATGACCGACGTAGCGTTTGAACTGGTAACTTCGACCGACTTCTCCGAATACTTCCCGAACTTTTTCGCCGGGCGGGTTGACGGCCGATATTTTAGCGCCTGGTTTATTCCCGAAGAGAAGCAAATCTATGTAACGATGGGAATATCCTCTCTAACCCCTGTTGCCAAAGATAACTTACTCGCACGCGTCCGTGCCTCCGCGTGTATGAGCGAGGAAACGCTACACTTCGAAGATCATTCTGTCTGCGGTCGGGTTCCTGTTTACGACGCGGAATGGTTGAGCCGATTCAAAAGTGCCGTGACGCTTCTGGGCGAATGGGCTGCGGCGAACCAAATCACCAGCGGATGTTTTCTATGCGGAAGAGACGATCTCACCGTCCTGTATCGCAATGACGATGATCGAAATGCTTATATCTGTGACCAGTGTCTCGAAGCCCCGCCGAACCTGTATTCACAGGAAATCGAACAGATGAAGGCTGAAGCAAGAAAACCGGTTGTGCTGGAGAATCGCTGGCGCGGCATTTGCCTGACGCTTCTCGTCCGGGCCGCATTTAGCGTGATTTGGATCCCAACCATGATGTTTGCTTTAGACTCGAAATTGGCCATCCTTGTTCCCCTTTTTGGCTCTGCTGGAATAACTTTCATATCCTATCTGTTATATCGAAAATTCGCAGGAATTTTCAGCAATCTCAGCAAAGTTATCGTTACAACGCTCTTAGTTGGATTCAGTTTTCTGGAGTACTATATATCCGCGGGCTCGATCGTTTCGGAACATGTAAATAGCGTCTTTCCGGATGTCAATCTGAACATTTTTGAAGTTATTCTCAATCTATCTCACTATTTGTCCAGTCCCGGCCTCCATGGCGCATATATCGTGGTAAACCTCATCGTTCTTCCGTTGACTGGTTTAGCTTTCGTCGCAATCTCGTATTTCCTGATTCGTGGAATAAAACACTTTCTCGAGTAACTTTTGAAAAGATCCGAAGTATCCTAAATGACAAGAGGTGACTATGCCCGACATTGCATTGGAAATCGTGACTTCGACCGACTTCAACGAGTATGAAGAAAATACATTTGCCGCGATCATCGAGGGACGGTATTTCTCATTGGAGTATCAGCCGGAGGATTCCCGGATCGAGATTCGAATGGCGGTATCGGTCATGACTGAGGATCAGCTGGATGCCCTAAATAACACAGCGGCATCCCGACAGCTTTGCCTGATCGGTCCATTTATCACCAAAGAGCACGCCATCTCGACTCACGTCACGACGGTTTCCACCGCATGGCTTACGCACCTTACAGATGTCGTGGAATTTCTGTTGTCCTGGTCAAAGGAGCAAAACATCAAAGGCGGGTGTTTTCTCTGCGGCAAAGACAACAACACCGTCTTGTATCGAAACACCGAAAAGATAAACGGGTTCCTCTGCGACGATTGTTTCATAAATCCGCCGGAATCGCAGACCGAAGTGATCGATGAGCTTCTGACGGAATCCCGAACCGTCGTGCAGTATGAGAATCGCCTTTTTGCACTCGTTGTTACGGTGTTGGTTCGATTGGTGATCGCGACGGTTTGGATTCCGTTCCTCATGTATTTTCTCGGAGATGATGTCATTTATTATGTGAGCGGAGCGTTTTCGATCGGGGTAGTTTACTTGACCTTGGCTTGCTTTCGACGCGCGGCTGGAGGGGATAGTTCCGTAAGCAGAGGCATTGCAATCGGTATCCAGATTTTTTTCATCATCCTCGAGGGTTACATCCTCTCTCATCTGGTTTTCTCACCGGAAGTCTTTCCCGCAATTTCCCAAGCGTTGAACGTGGATCAACTCTCGCGTTTAGCCTATGATACCGCCACGGAATTACAGGCCAAAGTCAGCCTAGGCCCGTTGGTCGCACTTGCCAGCGTCCTCATCTACCGTTATGTCAGCGAAAAGATTATGAAGTAAGATTTCCGATGTTTACCAATGGTGCGAAGAACATGATGTCCATACGGGTCTGTTCACCTATCGATCCTTTGCCGATGTCTCTTCGGAGGAGGACTACGGATTCGGAATCTTCCCTATGCGAACGGGCAGCAATAGCATCCTGCAATGCGAGAATCACGCACTGATTGAAGTTCTGATGGAAGCAGGTACTATTCCTTCAAAATGATCGTGGTGTATCATAGAATCAGATCAATAAATACGGACTCTTCGCATTTCACTGGGTCTTTGTGTTGGATATCCAACTTATATGCGACTTCGCTTCTGGTATACCTGATCAAGAACCATACTTTCTTGTGAAAAGAGGGCCGTTCCGATGCGTGGTAAAATCACAAGCACACTACTCATTCTTCTTTCCCTGATCCTGATCGCCGGATGTATGGGGCGTTCCAATGAGCCGATTCCATCAGAGGCAATGACCTCCGTGACGTTTACGGATGCGCTGGATCGGGAGGTCATTATCGCAAGTCCTATTCGCGTGGGAATTCTCTCCGGAAGTCTCGCGCAGGCATGGAAACTTGCGGGCGGGTCGATTACCGCTGCAACGGAGGATGCCTTCGAGCTTGCCAATTTGTCGCTTGCGAAAGATGTAATATCTCTCGGGAGCGTCAAGTCCCCGGATATCGAGTCGATCATCACCTCTGAGCTCGATTTTGTCCTGCTCTCCTCTGCGATCTCGGGACAGGTCTCTCTCTCTCCGATTCTTGAGAAGGCCGGAATCGCATATGCTTTTTTTGATATTGAGACATTCTCCGACTACAAGGAGATGATGGATATTTTCGCGAAAATCACCGGCCGCATAGATCTTCACGTGGAATATGTCGACGACGTGGAAACGCGGATTCAAGAACAGATTGCGAGAGCTGACGGGTCGCGGCCGACCATTCTCTTTCTGCGTGCGTATTCGACTGGGATCGCCGCCAAGGATAGTTCCAGTATGACCGGACAAATGCTTCAGGATCTCGGATGCACAAACATCGCGGACGGCGATTCGCTTTACACGGAGAACTTAAGCCTGGAAGCCATCCTCGCCGCCGATCCGGAGTATATCTTCATCACGACGATGGGAGATTCGGAAGAGGCTCTGGCGTATGTCGATGAGCACTTCACCGCAAGCCCCGCGTGGAGCACATTGACGGCTGTGAAGGAGAATCGATACTTCCTTCTTCCACAGGATCTCTTTCACCTCAAGCCCAATGAACGCTGGGATGAGAGTTACCGGTTCCTCGCGGATATTCTGTACGGAGGAGAAAATGCCAAATAAGAAGGTCGCGGGATTGATTCTCTTACTGCTCCTTCTGCTGCTCGCTGCGTCGGCGTTGGCGATGCTTTCCGGGCCGGCGGAGTTCAGCTTGTCCGCATGGGGCGACATTCTTCTCGGACGCGGCTCGGATACCGCACTGTTTGTCTTGCGATTCCTACGGCTTCCCCGTCTGGCGGCAGGTCTTCTGGCCGGAGCCGGACTCGCGGTTGCTGGAACGATTATCCAGACGGTTTTCGATAATCCGCTCGCGAGTCCGAATCTGATCGGCGTGAACGCGGGCGCGGGATTCTCCGTGGTCGTCTGCTCGATGCTCTTCCCGACCGCGTATTTCCTGCTGCCCGGTGCGGCGTTTGCCGGCGCTCTTTCAGCAATGCTGTTCATTTATTTTCTCGGATCGCGCGCCCGATTCTCGAAGCTTGCTCTCATTCTGGCCGGCATCGCTGTAAACAGTCTCGTCAACAGTGCGACGGACTTCATCTATTCGGTGCGCGATGATGCGATGCTGGGCAGCAAACTCTTTCGAACCGGCAGTCTCAGCGCCGTAGATGAACGGGTTCTGGCGCCCGCGGGGCTCGTCATTTTGGTCGCCATGGTCCTCGCCTATCTCTTTCGCAACGAACTCGAGGTTCTCTCGGTGGGTGAAGAGACTGCGACATCCCTGGGGCTGCGGCTCAAATCCTATCGTTTCCTCTTCCTGATTCTCGCGTCTGTACTTGCGGGTGCCTCGGTCTCCTTCGCGGGGCTGATCGGCTTCATGGGCCTTGTGGTACCGCATGTCGCGCGACTTCTGGTCGGAGGTGAGATGCGGTATCTTCTCCCCGTATCCGCATTGACAGGCGCGCTTCTTCTCGTCTCGTGCGATGCGGCTTCGAGGCTTGTTTTCGCGCCGTATGAGGTTCCGGTCGGCATTGTTATCTCCCTTCTGGGCGTGCCGTTCTTCCTCTGGCTCCTACTTCGCCGGAAAAGGAGTTGGCAGAATGCTTGAGTATGTCGATCTGTCCGCGGGATACGCGAAACGCGATGTGATCTCCGGCATAAGCCTCTCGCTGATCCCCGGGAAAATCACCGGGCTGATCGGTCCGAACGGCGCCGGGAAATCGACGCTTCTTCGCGCCGCCGTCGGCCTCTGCGAGATTCACAGCGGCGAGATTCTTCTGGATAATGTACCGACAAAGAACCTCTCCCCGGTCGAGATCGCGCGTCGTGTCTCTTATCTTCCGCAGGAGCATCCCGCCCCGGCCTTGACGGTTCGACGACTGATTCTTCACGGGCGATTCCCACATCTCGGGTATCCGCGTCATTATAGTAAGAAGGACATCGAACTCTGTGAAACAGTCATGCGGCGGCTGGATTTATCGGATCTTCGCGACACCTATGTCGCAGAGCTCTCCGGAGGACAACGCCAGAAGGTTTATCTCGCGATGGCTATGGTGGTCGGTTCCGAGACGCTCCTTCTCGATGAGCCTACCGCCTCGCTCGACATCCGCCACACGAATGATCTCGCCCATCTCCTTCGAAATCTGGCCGATGAAGGTCGTGCGGTGGCGATGGTCGTCCATAATCTTGATTATGCCTTTCGCGTCTGTGATCGGATCGCGGTCCTCGACAAGGGATCTCTCACCTGCGTGCTCACCCCGGAAGAGCTTCTCGCGTCCGGGCATATCGAGAGCGTTTTCGGCGTTCGTGCCTCAAGGCTTCTGGATGAAGACGGCTATGCGCACTATTTCTTTCGATCCATAGAAACGGGTCGCCCGGATCGCGCGTGACACATCCCCATGAGGATCAAGCGAAATTCGGATCAACAGACCCAGGAGATTTTGGCGGGATTCGGTTCATCCACTTTGGAGATGCGTACAAGAGCCGCAAGCATCCTGCCGCATTCCTCTCCTGCGGCAGGTTCGAGCTCCTGCCATGCCGCATCTGCGCCCAGGCGGTCATACGCAACCGCCAACGCACCATAGAGCGGCAAACCGATGCAGTGACGCGCCACATGAATCGTCGACGCGACCTGGCCGATTGCCCGAGCGGCCGCCTGTGCGGCGGGATTTCCGTCGCATGCCCGCGCGGCCTCATGACACAGGAGGATCTGTTTCTTCGCCTCCGGTAATTTGATGAGTTTATTCCGCCACTCCCCTGCGGCCTGAAGTGCCGCGCGCGGACGCGAGTCCTCCGGAAAGGCCTTCTCCCAAATCGGCAACAGCACCTCTTCCGCATATCCGGTCGACCAGACGATCAGCGTGTCCTTGCTCTGCGTCTCGATCCGACGGATGAGGGGCACCAGATAGGGGGCCTCCCAATCGCTGAGCATTTTCCTGGTTTTCGGCATAGAATACCTCCCTTTGCGGTTCGGTTTTTTTGGTGCACACATCCTGCGGCTTATTCAGTAAGAATCGGAATCAGCTCCCGCAGGTTCGAAATCGTATATGTCGCTCGTATGTCTCCCTCCGGTGCCTGTCCCGAGGGCGAATAATAGCAGGTGTCGATCCCGTATCGGTTCCCGCCGAGAATATCCGATCCGGGAGAGTCGCCGACGATGATCACCCTCTTCTTATCCGTAAGGCCCATCGCAGCAAACACATAGTCGAAATACGCTGTATCGGGCTTCGCGGCGCCGACGCGCTCCGAGACGAAAATGTCCTTGATGAACGGCAGAATCGGAGATGCGTTGATCCGACGCATCTGCGTACGCTCGACCCCATTGGTCACAATCGCCAGGGTATGCGTGCGGGCAAGTTCTTGACAGACCTCGAACGCCCCGTCGAGCAGATGTGAGCTGTCGGCCAGCGCGTCGAGATAGAAAGCGTTGCAGTCCGCAGGATCTGCCTCCGTCGCGCCGATCTCTCGAAAAAACTCGCTGAACCGCTCGCGGACCAGACGGTCCTTCGTAATCGTTCCCTCTTCGAGTTGCCGCCACTTCTCCCGATTGATTCGACGATAGATATCGTAGGTCCCGGACGAGTACGGGATCGAATACTTCTCCAGAAGCAATCGAAACGCCGTCGCTTCCGCCTGGTCGAAATCAAACAGGGTTCCGTCGGCGTCGAATAAAATCGTGTCATATCGCATCGGTTTAGATCTCCTTCTCGCGTATATCCCTGCGAATCGATGTCCTCGAAATCTTACATGGATTCCTCTCATTATCGCGCAATTCTTCACGAAAAGCATCCGGCACACCCCTGTGAAGTTGCGATTTAGGGATGCATCGGCAAATGACCCTTGCGTCATCCACGAATATTGCTTACGATGGCGGTACAATCATCGAACAACAGAGGCGGCATGATTCTAATCATCGACAACCATGATTCTTTCGTCCACAATATCTGCACATATTTCCGGGAACTGGGCCGGGAGGTCTTGTTACGTGACTGCCATGCGTTACTCTTGTCCGATATCGAGGCGATGCATCCGCATGGAATTATCCTCTCGCCGGGCCCCGGACGGCCGGAAGACGCCGGTATCTCTGCTGATGTCGTCCGATCCTTCGCGTCGAAGATCCCGATCCTTGGCGTTTGTCTCGGGCATCAAGTCATCGCCCATGCCTACGGAGGCGAGATTGTCCACGGCACCCGACCGATGCATGGGAAGATTTCAGCGATCCGTCACACGGAGCGGGGGCTTTTCGCGCATCTTGTGAATCCGCTTCCTGTCGTTCGCTATCATTCACTGGTCGTTCGCGCGGGCTCCCTGCCGGACGAGCTGCGCATTGACGCCGAGACCTCCTCCGGAACCGTCATGGCCTTATCTCACCGAAAACATCCGGTCTATGGCGTCCAGTTCCATCCGGAGGCCTACGCGGCATCCGGCGGCCATGAACTTATCGGGAACTTCATCCGTATCTGTGACCAGTGGCGGGCCGCGCATGACTAGTATCCGTCGGCTCGAACCGCACTCCGATATCGCCGGCATATTCGCCGCATTTGCCGAGGAGACCGAGATCGCGTTTCTCGATTCCTCGATGCAATCCGGAACCGCACGCTTCTCTATCCTCGGAACACGTCCGTATATGCGCATTGCATATGACGACGAACTTCGCGTCGACGGAGTAACCGTGACGGGGGATCCGCGTGAATTCCTGAGGGATTTTTTCGCGAAAAAAACCATACCGAACGACACGCATCTCCCGATCATTGACGGTGCCATCGGCTTCATGACCTATGACTACGGAATGATGTTGGAAAATGTGTCGTCACGGCACGAGGACAGTTCGGATCTGCCGGGATTTGCGTTCCTATTCTTCGATTGCTTCATCATCGCAGATCACGAGGAAAAATCCACGTTTCTCGTCGCCAACGGTCATCTCGAAGATTCCGAAGAGGCGCTCGACCGCATGGAGAGAAGGATTGCCGGAATTCATGGTGCGAGTACCCTTGCGGAGGCGACTGCGACGTCGCTCTCCGAAGACTCCATAGCAAAATCGGATTGTTCGCGGGAAAAATACGAGGAGACCGTTCGCGAAGTCACTCGACATATTGTCGACGGAGATATCTACGTGATGAATCTCTCGCGCAGAATTTCGATCCGGAGCCGGATCCCGCCGAGGGTGCTTTTCGAGAGGCTTCGAAACGCGCATCCTTCTCCCTTAGGCGCCTATGTGCAGTTCGCGGAACTAACCGCCGTAAGCAGTTCACCCGAGCGCTTCTTGCGCGTCACTGGAAATCGCGTCGAGACGCGGCCGATTAAGGGGACCCGTCCGCGCGGGCGAACGCAGGAAGAAGATGCCGGGCTTCGCGAGGAGCTCTCTTCATCCATCAAAGACCGGAGCGAACTGATGATGATCGTCGACCTCGAGCGCAATGATCTCAACAAGGTCTGCATCCCCGGAAGCGTTCAGGTGACCGACGCGAATCGGGTCGAAGAGTACGCGAGCGTTTTCCAACTCGTCACGACGGTCGAGGGTGTATTATCGGAAGACAAGAACGCCGTCGACGCGTTGCATGCTCTTTTCCCGGGCGGGTCGATTACCGGAGCACCCAAACGTCGCGCCATGGAGATTATCGATCAACTTGAGAAGAGCCGTCGCGGCCTTTATACCGGAGCGATCGGTTACCTCTCGCTGAACGGCGACGCGGATTTCTCCGTTGTCATCCGGACGCTCGTTCACCGGGGCGACGAATACGTCCTCGGCACAGGCGGGGGTATCACCTACGAATCAGACCCAATCGCGGAATATGAGGAGACGGTGCAGAAAGCGGCTCCGTTTCTGCATGCGTTGGGAGTGCGGGATATTGATGCAAGTCGTATATAGCGAGATGCTTCTGGGGTGTCGGATAATGTACCAGGATGCGAATATACAAACTACATAGGGTATCATAGAACACGTAACGGTCTACAAGCGAGGAGGATGAACACGATGATTATCGCGGATGAAGGCTTCTGGTATGGGATCGGAGCATTCGAGACTTTGTTGATTCACCGAGGGTTGCCGGCTTATCTTCCGGAGCATCTTGCCCGACTAAACCGAGCGCTCCGTGTGCTTGAGATTCCCAGGAACGTCGGGATCGAGACAATCACGACCTACCTGGATGCCCATTCGATCGAAGAAGGCTTCCTGAAGATCGGTGTCTCCTCTGAGAATACCGAGATTATCATCGGGCCGCCGCGCTACAGGGCGCCGCAATACGAGACCGGATTTGCTACCGGCCTCAGCCCCTTGATGCGCAACGACTCCTCGCCCCTCACCTATATCAAATCCATGGCCTACGCGGACAATCTCCTCGCGAAACGCCGCGCGATCGCGGAAGGCCTCGATGAGCCTGTCTTTGCCAATGCCCGGGGCGAACTCTGTGAGGCAGCGTCCTCCAATATCTTCTTCGTAAACGGCCGGCGGATATTCACGCCGCCTCAGTCCTGCGGTCTTCTGGACGGTGTCGTCCGCGCGAGGGTTCTGGCACTCACCGATGCTGAAGAACGTGTGATCCGGCCCGAGGAAGTAGGCGATTTCAATGAGATGTTCCTCACGAACTCCATTGTCGGCATCATGCCAGTACGGTCCTTCGGCGAGAAGATTTTCGTGAGGCATAAGGTGACGGAGGAAGTCTCGCGTAGGTATTTGGAAGATCTGGAGAAGAATCTATACTCGGAAAAGTAATGGTTTAACCACCCCATTGGCAGTAGCAGAAGTCATCCTGAGGTAATCCGGGAAGATTCGCTTTAACCCCTGTCCGTGGATCTTCCACCGTAACACAATTGTTCGTTCCATCCGACACTTCAGAGAAGGGATGATTGTTTTCACTAGAGAAACGAGGCGCGTGATTACCGCCTGGATCAGAGAATTTTCTTTTTCAGGCTGTAAATTCCAGTTCCCAAACCGAAGGTCGAGCTAGAATACAGCCTGAATTTGCTTCTGAACCTTTCTAGGCTGTATCTTTTCGTTTTCTAATTACGAAATAGTACCAGAACACAGCCCAGGCTCAACAAAACAACAGCTTCAGGCTGTGATTTCCGAGTCTCTAGAGGTATGCACGACATGAAAACACAGCCTAATTTCGCAACCTTGAAGTTACAGGCTGTGTTCTCTTGTTTCTGAACGGTTTACTTATGTCAGAATACAGCCTGTTTTCGCATTCTAAACATTTCAGGCTGTAATCTTCGCTTCCCAACTCTTCCCCAACAAAAAACCGTCCGCGGATCTCCACGGACGGCTCATATCTCTTGAGATCTTCTTTTCGACAACTTCATCGGTTAGATGAAATCTTTTCTGAGCTCCTCAGCACTGCGGCTCGATAGATACGCCGGTGCGATGTCGACGACAGTCTTCGCTCCCGTGTTTCCCTCGCGGTTCAGACAGAACGCCGCGCGCGCATAGGCGAGCATGACATTGGCCGTGAAGTCCGGGTTGGAGTCGAGGCGCAGACGGTACTCGATCGTATGGGTATTCTCCCCGTGAAGTCCCGTCGTTCCGGACGAGATCACCATGCCTCCGTGCGGAAGGCCGGCGTGGTCGCGGTTCAGTTCTTCCTGCGAGATGAAGTTGACCTCGGTGTCATAATCGGAAAAATAATCCGGCATCGTCTTGATCTCTTCGACGATCGACGCCCGATCCGCAGAGTCCGCCGCCACAACGTAGCAGACGCGCTTGTGCTTCTCGCGTGTGGTCAGTTCGGGAGCGGAACCGCTTCGTACGGCCTCAAGAGCCGCCTCGACCGGAATCGTGTACTGCTTGGCATCGAGGATGCCCGGTACGCGGCGCAGTGCGTCGGAGTGACCCTGGCTGACGCCCTTGCCCCAGAACGTATAGGTCTTGCCGACAGGAAGAATCGCGTCAGCATAGACGCGGCTGATCGAGAACATGCCCGGATCCCAGCCGCTCGACACGACACAAGTCTTGCCGGCTTTTCTCGAGAGAGCGTCGACCTCGGCGAAATACGAAGGAATCTTCGCGTGGGTGTCAAATCCGTCGACCATATTGTAGAGAGCCGCGACCATCGGTCCCTGCTCCGGAACATCGGTCCGGCTGCCGCCGCACAGGAGCATGACGTCGATCTTGTCCGTCATATCCTTCACAGCGTCAAGGGTGTATACCGGGATTCCCGGTGTGGCCGTCTTCACGCCTGCTGCCCCGCGACGGGAGAATACCGCCACAAGTTCCATGTCTTTGTTCTGCAAAACACCGGCTTCGACACTCTTGCCGAGATTACCGTAGCCGACAATACCAATTCTGATCTTATCCATATTTCTTGCCCCTTTGCACGAAATGTTTTCAAGTTTTACCACAAATAAATGTAGCTTCGCGAAAAGCATGTGTCAAGAGTATTTTGCAATTTGAACGGCAAGAAGTTGCAAATTGAGGGAACAAAAACCTCTCATCCGCATGTATATCCCAAGGACGCAGAGGTTCTCATTATCCTTCTTCCTTCACACCTTCCACCAGAGCTCGACCATCCACAACCTGAAGGTTCACCGGAGAAAATCCCGCATCGGTGAAGAAGGAAGTAAGCTCGCGACAATTGTAGATCCGAACATCGCCGCTCTTCGTGAAGGGAAACATGAGGTTCATCGCTATGCGTATGCCCCAAGGCGGCAATGGATCCGCCACGAGAAGTCTCCCTCCGGGTTTGAGCGCGGCAAATACCGCCTGCAGAAATCTCCCGGGCTGCTCAAAATGATGAAAAGCGCAGCAGACGGTTATCAGATCGAAGGAATGTCCGAACACGGCAAGTTCTTCAGCGCTTCCGGTGCGAAAATCCCCTGCGATTCTTCCTCCGGCAACATGGATCATCTCCTCGGAAATGTCCAGTCCGTGAAGCTGCAATACCGTAACTCTCGAAAACCGTCCGAGCAGGCTGCCGTTCCCGCAGGCGATATCGAGGATCTCGTCGCCGGGTCTTACGCCGGCGCGTTGAAGGATCAACGTCTGGTACGGTCGCGTATAAATGCCTTCCGGAGAATTATCATAGTCTTCCGCGATTCGGTTGTAGTGATTACGCGACTGTTCTGACTTACTCTCGAACACACTGTCTTCCTACCTCTGGCTATCGAATGATTTCACTCTATCACAACGGGGACGCTTGACGCGACATCGGATGAATCGTAAGCTAGTGCTAAAGATTTCTTTAGGCCGACCTCGGGAGGAATCACATGGTTGATGTCGCATATGAAGTCGTTACTGTCTGCCGATTCGAAGAATACGACGAAGGTTTTTACTCCGGCGTCGTGAACGGTCGTTACTATGTCATTGAGGATGCGAAGGCGATCAATCGAATTCTCTTATTCTGTGGTGCTACTCGCCCCGCGGAAGATATCCGGGACGATCTGAAGACTCGACTGTTGGCATCAAGCGAGGCGGGTTTGGTCGAGAAAGATATTCGCTTCGATGACTGCTCGATCTGTATTTCGCTTCCTTTGCTTCCCAATTTGGGAAAGAATCTCAACCAGGTCATCGAGGTGCTCGGAGACTGGGCAACGTCTCATCGGATTTCGGACGGTTGTTTCATCTGCGGAACCTGCAACTCCCATCTGGGGCCGTCGCAAATCGGCAATTTACGCACGGTTCTGTGTGAGGATTGTAAGACGAAGCTACATACGGAATTTGAGGAAGCTCTCGAACATCAGACGAACAAGAAGACCGCCTTCGAACAGGAGTCGGGGCACCGGCGACTGTTCCTCCGGACGCGCGGGATTCTTGCCGCGCTTTTGGTCGGCGTGATCATCACGATCCCCATTCTTTTTTTTCTTCCTTCAATTGTGCTGCCCTTTGGGTGGATTGCCGAGTTTGTTTTATCCGCAATGATAGTTTATGTCGTATATGGGGTGTATCGGACGGCTGCGAAGCAATTCGATCAGTTCGCCTTCGCGTCAATCCTTGCGATCAGCATGGCAATCTTAGGATTTATGATATTTTATCTGTTCATGCTCGTTCAAAGCGGCGCAATATCCGTAAATCCAACGGACGCATACGCCGCCGTGGAGGGAGAGCTGCCAACCTCCGTAGCGTATTCCGTCGAGAATCATCAGAACGGCGTCCTGTTCATGTTTGCTTTGCCCGCGTTTCTGGCCTTGATCAGCACAGGCTTCTATATCGTCCGTAAGGAATCCTAATCGCTCGCATCGGTTGAATATCCCGCCAGGAAAGCCTTCGTCCGCTCTTCCCGAGGATTGTTAATGATGTCCGATGCTTTTCCCTGCTCCACGATGACGCCGTCCGCCATGAAGATAATCCGGTCGGCGACCTCTCGAGCGAAGCTCATCTCATGCGTCACGATCACCATCGTCATATGTTCCTCGGCGAGAGAACGGATGACCTTCAGGATCTCACCCGTCAATTCCGGATCCAACGCACTCGTCGGCTCATCGAAAAAAAGAATCGCGGGGTTTGCCGCCAGGGCGCGCGCGATACTGACGCGCTGCTGCTGCCCGCCGGACAATTGACATGGGTACGCGTCGGCTTTGTCGCTCAAGCCCATCTTCTCGAGCAGCCGATCAGCAGTCGAGTCCGCTTCAGCGCGCGTGGTTTTTCGCACATGGACGAGGGATTCTGTGATATTCCTTCGAACGCTGAAATGCGGGAATAGGTTGAAGTTCTGGAAGACAAGCCCGAACATGCTTCTGATCTCGGCAAGCTCATTCTTATGCGCGAAAAAAACCTTCCCGTCCTTCTCCGAAACAAGCTCCCTGCCGCAGATCGAAATCATGCCTGCATCCGCCTTCTCTAATGTGGTCGCGCAACGAAGCAGCGTCGATTTTCCGCTGCCCGACGGACCGATGATCGCGACAACCTCACCCTTGTCCACGTCAAGGGATATGCCCTTGAGAACGCTGAGTTTCCCGAAAGATTTATAGATGTTTTGTATCTTCAGCACATTCATCGAGCTGCCTCCTATGGTTCGCATCTATTAACAGGTTTTTTTACGAATAATAACGAAGCTTCAACTCGACACGATTCATGCCGATCTCAATAACACCGTTCATCAGATAATAGAATACACCGGCAACGATGAACGGAACGACCGATACCTGCACGGATGCGAGAGTTTTCGCGGCGATAAACATCTCGCTGACCGAGATGACCTGTGCAAGCGACGTGTCCTTAACTAACGTAATCACCTCGTTGGTAACGGAAGGAAGAACGCGTTTGAACACCTGCGGGAGTATGATGCGGAAGAAGGTCTGGGTCTTTGAGAACCCGAGAATTTGCGCAGCCTCATATTGTCCGAGGGGCATCGATTGGATGCCGCCGCGAAAAATTTCGGCAAAATAGGCGGCGTAGTTAATGGAGAAGCCGATAACCGCGGCAACATATCGGTAATCAAGACCGGCGATCGATAGATCCCGTAGCGAGATCTTCAGAAGATACCATGGCCCGAAATAAACGACCAGTAATTGGAGCATCAGCGGAGTGCCGCGCATAATCGAAATGTAAATTCGTGTGATTCCGCTGACAAGAGGATTCTTGGACATGCGGGCCCGGGCGACCAGGAGGCCGAGCGGCAGTGAGAACAAAAGCGTCAGGAAGAAAATCATCAGAGTGAAGGTCATTCCCGCAAACAGTTGTTGAATGGTGGATTGTAATGCCGTCATCTTCTGCGCCTCTTTCGTATGTAATTGAATCGACGCGGTCTTCTTATGCAAAAAACCGCGCCGTCATCTTGTTCTATAGCATCGGTTTGATTCGACGCAGCAAAGAGAGCTAATGTGACCCTTACTTACTTGCCAATCGTCGTGATGTCCTCTTGGAACCAATCATTAGAGATCTTCGCAAGAGTACCATCGGCGGCCATTTCCTCCAGTGCCTTCTGCACCTTATCGCGAAGTTCCGTATTTCCAAGGAAGAATCCGACGCCGTACTGCTCTTCAGAGACGGACTCGTCGAGAATCATAAAGTCAGAATTAGCGGCGCCGATCTGATAGTACGCAACAATCTTATCCATGACCACTGCGTCAACCGCGCCGGCCTCGAGTTCCATCTTTGCATTCAGATAGCTGTCCACCTGAACCAGTTTCTCGAAAGATTTCAATAGTTCCGGATTATCATTGAGCGCCGCAAGTCCGGAAGAATCCTTCTGGACGCAGACGATCTTGCCCGAGAGATCCGCGAGTGTCGTGATCCCGGAAGCTGAATTTACCAGAACAATCTGATCGTTATTCATATAGGGAGTGGTCCATGTGTACTTATCCTCACGTTTATTCATGGTAAAGCCGTTCCAGACACAGTCAATATTGCCGGACGCCAGTTCCTGATCCTTGGATTCCCAAGCGATCGGCTGCGGGACGAACTCCATGTCCAGACGCTTGGCAACTTCCTTGGCGAGGTCGAGATCGAATCCGACATAGGCGCCGCTCTCGTCGACGAAACCCATCGGCGGGAACTCCTGATCGAAACCGACGACGAACTGGTCTTTCTTCGCGGGAGCACAGGCGGTAAGCGTTGTAGCGAGAATCAAAAGACACATACAGGCAGTAAGAATCCTCTTCATAACAAATCTCCTCACATGTTGTTAATCGTGGTGAACAGCTTGAGGCCCCCCTCGGGTGTCGGCCACCGTTATATTATAGCCGCGTGGACGCGCGAAGGCAAAGCAGACTTGTCTTTTTTTGAGTGAAAAGATATTTTTCGAGCTTAAGAAAGGATATGTCTCAAAACACCTGCTTGCTGGGGAGAACAAAACCAATATACTGTCGCAATTGGTCATCGATTTCCTGAAAGTATTCTCTATCAAATGGCTAGAAGGCGGCGCACATACGAAAACCCGTGTAAGTGGCTGTTTCGTATGTGCATCAATGATAAATAACCGCCCCCGAGTTGCCAGCGCACATACGAAAACCCGTGAAGGAGCCTGTTTCGTATGTGCATCAATGACAAATAACCGCCGCAGAGTTGCCGGCGCACATACGAAAACCCGTGTAAGTGGCTGTTTCGTATGTGCATCAATGACAAATAACCGCATCGGGAAGCCCAGCGCACATACGAAAACCCGTGTAAGTGGCTGTTTCGTATGTGCATCATTGACGAATAATTGCACAGGGATTGCTAGCGCACATACGAAAACTCGTCTAAGTGCCTGTTTCGTATGTGCATCATTGACGAATAACCGCTCTGGGAAGCCTAGCGCACATACGAAAACCTGTGTAAGTGGCTGTTTCGTATGTGCATCATTGATAAATAACCGCACCCGAGTTGCTGGCGCACATACGAAAACCCACGAGGGAGCCCGTTTCGTATGTGCATCAATGATATATATTTTGGACTAGCAAAACTGACGCCACTACAAATTGCAAAATCCTTCATTTTCACGGTATTCATTTCTCAGGATGCGAGTATTGGATGAGCTTCCCCACCATAGGATCGAAGATTCGAGTACCTTGCTAATCCTAATGCGTTACAAACCCGTCGAAGATGATGTTGCGCGAAACGCTAGACGTAGGAGAGAGGAATACTTGATGTATCCGTTAGACGACAACCCAGCGTTGCACATAGAAGACCGGCGGTAAATACAGTTCTAGGGTTAACAAGGTACTGACTCAAGGGAAACGAGAAACGCGCAAGGCTGCTCCATCGTCATTTAATAACAAAAAAGGACTGTCTCTCCACTTTCACTTCGAGACAGCCCCATATTCACAGTAACCCAGGCTCCGATTCGGTCACGCCCACCCAAATAACGACAGGCCGTATTCATTGAAATACGGTTTCAGATCCTCGAGCGGCATCGCGAAGGTCGGCTGTCCCGCGGCATACGGCGCGATCTCATATTCCGGATAGGTGATCGTAAACATTCGGGCCACACAGGAGTCCGAGATCGACCAGGCGGCTCGTGGGAACGCGTCGGGAACCGCGGTCTCATAACCCTCGAAATACGGGTTGTTCTCCTCCGGAAGTCCGGCAATCTGCGAGACGACGACGGAACTGACCTGCGCCTTGAACGCCGCGGGGTCCGTGCAGATGTCGTCGACGGTCACTTCCGCACCGGTCGCAAGATCGTACATATACGCTTCGATCATTCTGCCTCCATGCGCCCCGCCGTA
Organism: Bacillota bacterium; assembly: GCA_023397475.1. GTDB lineage: Bacteria > Bacillota > Clostridia > Saccharofermentanales > Saccharofermentanaceae > Firm-13. Next base: position 18,294 of record JAEWUD010000044.1, on the reverse strand, counting down.
GTAGACATCATGCGTAACGCCGAGGCAGAGAAGCTTCTCGCTGACATAGTTCGTGCCGATAGAGGTCACAGAAGTGAATGGCGCGAGGAAGTTTTCCTGACCGATCTCCTCATACATCTCGACAGCACCCGCTATCGTATCCTCCTGAAGTTGCAAGGATTTATCGTTAAGGGTCGCGAGCTCCGCGTTGAGTTGAGCTTCCGCGACAGGATTCGTCGGGATCGAAACCTGTACGGTGCGCAGGGAGCCCTCGTAAATTACGAAGTCCGTATTCGGCGCGGTAAACGTCCGATCCTCGTCCGCGAAAATAATCGTCAAGTCTCCGTAGGTCATCACGCCGGCGGTGTCACCCGTGCCGGGCACTTCGCAGACAGAAGGGGGCGTTACGGCAGACTCCGCCGTCTCCGCGCTCGCAAGTGTCGCATCTGAGGTCTCTATCCCCGAGCTGCCAGAGAAAGTGGTCACATCCACCGGCACTTCCGTCGTCTCCCGGTCGGACGTGTTATTCGCCTGGTCAAAAATCTCTTGAATGGAGGAGCACCCCGCGCCGGCAAGAAGAGCGAGCGAGAGGAGAATTACAAGGAATTTCTTCATACAATCACCTATATTCGTACGTCGCGACAGGAATCAATGCGAGAGCCTTTTCGCGCGAAAAGAAACATCTGCTACCCCTATACTATACCGCAGAGCGTCGCAAATGGGAAATCGCACTGTCTGTAAGAGCTGAGTGGCCGCGTATGAAACCACGCCGGATACCGCCTCAGACCTTCCTTCTGCCCGTGATTCCTCGCAAAAGAAGCAGTATCCACGGTCTCTTTTGTCCCCGGTAGGGTTTACCTCCGAGATAGAGTTTCTCGACCTTGATATCTCTCAGTTCCCGGCGCGCAACGGCGAGCGGATTCTTTTCGAGAAGAACCATGTCGGCGATCTTCCCCTCCGCCAACGAGCCTCGCTCCTTCTCGTCAAAGGTCGCCCACGCTCCGTTGTAGGTCGACATGCGGAGCGCCTCGGGGACGCGCAACCGCTGCCGGGGGTCCGGATGATTGCAGGCATTATGGATCCATAGCATCGGGTCCGGATCGGTGCAGGGCGCGTCGGAACCCGCCGAGATGACGATTCCGTTATCGATGAAGGTTCGAAGCGGATTCAGTTGAAGTAAACGGTCTCCCAGGATCTCGCGAAGGTAGCGGTCCGGCTCCTGCGGCCAGTCGATGAAGGCCGTCTGGAGGGGGATCTGTATCTTGTAATCGCGGCAGATCGCGATGCCCTCCGGCGTGGGAAGGCAGGCGTGAATGATACCATGGCGGTGATCCTCGCGCGGAAAATCATCGAGCGCCGCTTTGAGGGCGCGAGTCGCCTGATCAAAGGCCGCATCGCCGATCGCGTGCATCTCGATCTGCAATCCCTGGCGATTCGCCCGTTTACAGAAATCGATCACCGTCTCATCATCATAGTAGAGAACGCCCTTGTTGTCCCCGCCCTCATAGGGCTCCCGGAGGGCGGCGTCCGTCGATCCGAAACAGCCGTCCAGCGCCGTCGCGAAACAGCCTCCGATGCGCGGCAAGCCCCGCTTCAGGACTTTCTCCACATCCATGGTCTGGAAGAAGATTCGCATCTGGAAGCCGCCCTCGGCTCCCCGCCCGACGAATCGTTCGAGGTCGACATCGATATCGTTGGGAAACCCGACCGCGCTGACCGAATGGATCAGACCGATCCCGCGCGATGCCATATAGTCGATCGATTTCTGCATCGAGCGCACGAGATCCCACACAGAGACCGTGCTCGACACGAAGTCCGTCGTCGCGAAAAAAGCCTCCTGGTTCATCTCTCCGCTCTCGGGATTATATCCGCGCGCGGTTCTGACCGTCTCCGGTAAAATCGCAAGGAGAGCCGAATTTACGATACAGGCATGTCCGTCGTATTTGACAATCATCATCGGGCGGTCCGCGGATACGGCATCAAGTTCCTGTCGTGACAAGAGCCTTCCTTCCGCAACCGAATGTGGCGACGCGCCGAATCCGATGACCACCTTCGCCTTCGCACGAGGGAGAAAAGCCTTGAGTTGCTCCTGAATCTCCCGGTTCGTTCGCGCCTGCATCACATTCGTGCCGCCCTGAAAGAGGGCCATACTCGCGAAGTGCAGATGTGAGTCGACAAAGGACGGAATCAGGGCCCGATTCCCGAGCTCGACCACCTTTGCGGCCGAATATTCCTCCGGGAGACGGTCACCGACAAAGCGGATTTTCCCTTTGTCCTCGACAAGATACGAACAAACCCGGTCCTCGCTGTCGCATGTCAGAATCGCGCCGTGATAGATCTTCATACTTCGCCCCTCCGCGTTTTTATATTTCATAAGAGAAACTCAAATCCATTGGAGATGTCGGAGCTATAGCGTCGTAAACCTTTCTCTATTCTATGCAATTTTTCGTATCGTTCATAGACGAAGAACACGATAATGCTTCCGGGAATAGATTTTTTCGCGAAAAGCGAGTCCAGAAGCAATCGGCGCGACAGCATGGGCAGAAATATCCCAACCTCGTCGGTTGTCCGTTCTCGATCCTCCTCCTCGAAAAAAAGGATTGCCCCATCCGACTTTGTCACAAGTCAGTTAGGGCAACTTCTTCATTCGTTCAAAGAAATGCTTATTTCTTGTCCTTAATGGGGCGGATCAGGGCGATTGAAATGATCGCGACCACCGCTGCTATTGACGCGATGACGAACGCAGGGAACATCAAGTTAATGTCTTGCGCCGCGAGATTCTTGTAGTGACCGGCGATATTGGAGGAGAGGATAGCGCCGACGCCGAATCCGACGAGCACGAGTCCGTAATTCGTCGCGTTATATTTCGCGCCGAAAAGGTCCGCCGTGAACGCGGGGAAGGTCGAGAGGAATCCGCCGTACGCGAATCCGATACAGGCGATCAGGACGTAGATGATGTAACCGGTTGCGAGGTTGACGCAGAGCGCCAGAACCGCGGTGAGGCCGAGCAATAGAAGGATCGTCTTCTTGCGTCCGAGCTTATCCGAGACGGCGCCCCAGAACAGGCGTCCGAAGGAATTGAACATCGTGATCGCGAAAACACCGACGGTCGCGGTCTCCGAGAGTCCGCGGGCGACGGCGATCGGCTTGGCGAATCCGATCATCATCAGACCGCCCATGCAGGCAAGCATCAGAGACAAGGTCAGAAGGTAGAACTGCGGAGTTTTCAGGACCTGCGTTGTCGTCATAGCGACGGAAGAACCGGCCGCCTGCTTCGGTGTCCAGCCCTCCGGCATGAAGTCCGCGGGAGGATTCTTGATGAACCATCCGCCGACGGTACAGACAACGATAAAGATCAAAGCGAGGACGCGGAAGGAGACGAGTTCGCCCTGGCCCGCAACGCCCTGCCCGAAATTCTTAATGATCATCTCGACCAGAGGGGTGAAGACGACGCCGCCGAATCCGAGGGCTGCGACGATAATACCGGTGATCATGCCGCGCTTATCGGGATACCACTTCTGTGCGCAGGCAATTGTCGTCGAATAAATAAATCCCATACCGAGTCCGCCGAGCACGCCGTACGTGAGCCACAGGAGCCAAGGCATCGAGACAGAGGCAAACGAGGCGAGGAAGAATCCAATCGCAAGAATCACGCCGCCGATGATGACGGTTACGCGGGGTCCGGTGCGATCCTGCAGCTTGCCGCCGAGAACGCTTCCGATGCTTAAGACAGCCAGAAGGATGGAGAAAGTTAGAGCGGCCTTCGCATTATCTCCGGCGAAAAGGCTCGCGGCAATGCCTGCCTGGAACACGCTCCAGATGTAGGCGGTTCCGAGGCATAACTGGATCATGATGGCAGCGATGACGGGGATAACTCGGTTGTGTTTCGGTTGCATTTGTACTCTCCCTCACGTGTCAAGAATGGTTCATTGCGGATGCTCATCAGCCTTCGTTTTAATGGGTTTGTGTCAGCGTACCACAGGCGGGAGAACCGCGTAAATGACCCGCGGGCCGGGAAGGGTCACGTTTCGCTATGTCTTTCTTCACGTTTTACCACCACTTCATTATTTCGCGTGAAAAAGCGCCTTTTCAGGCGCTTTTCGGTGGATATTGTAGGGTATTTCGTTGAAAATTCTCGAGACATAACGGCGGCCGGCGCGATCGCTTTCCGGCGATGCTTTTCGCGAATTATCCCTTCGCGTAGGGACTGTCAAACTCGGCCTCGGCCTTCTTCACCGCGTCCTCCGGCGACATGCCGGCGAAGTCCTGCGCGCCGAACCAGCGGCCGGATTTCCTGTCGTCGACGAGGGCGCCGACGAGTATGCCGGGGATCGTGCTCTCCGGTGCGTTCGGGGCCTGTGTACCTCCAAGATCGGTGCGGCACCAACCCGGATCCGCCAAATTGATCAGAACATCCGTACCCTCGACGATTTTGCCGAGGTCGACCGTTACTTTATCGAGCGCGGCCTTGCTGGCAGAATAACCCGCCTGTTGCGGCTCAAGGCGAATTCCGCTCGTCGTGTTGACGAGGCGTCCGAAACCCGCGGCGATCATCTTGGGCATGAAATGATAGCAGATCATCATCGGCGCGATTGTATTAACGGCAAAGCTTGTCGCGTAGTCCGAGACCGGCGTCGCGAAGAAGTCCTCCCGATAACCGACCTGCAGCCCCGCGTTATTGAGAACAATATCGACACGGACACCGAGTTTGTCGATCTGGCGAAGCATGTTTGCCACCTGGTCCAAGTCTGAAAGCTCTGCCGCGACGACATAGGCCTCGACACCGATCTCCCGGACCTCGCGAAGAATAGCATCGCAATGAATCGGCTTTCTTCCGTGCAGAATCAGATTGCATCCGCGCTCTGCCAGAAACTTGGCGGATAAATACCCGATTCCCCGGCTCGCACCGGTAATGAAGGCCCAACGGCCCAAGACATCTACCATAATACTTCCCTCCCATTTGCCACGATTATAGGCGAGGCCACGCGGTTCGAACAGCTATAGATGCGAAAGACGGATAAATCCTGCAATAAGCCGACAGGATATTGCTATTGTCGATTCTTTTCGAGCGGTCGGACAGGCCCTCGCATTAGTGGTGATGTCCCGTTTCCTTGCACCAGGCGGCAATCCGCCCGATCAAGTCCAGCGGCAACTCCCGATCATAGGGAAACTGGATCGCGCCCTTACTTCTCGAAAAGCCCTCCAGCTCGCCGGCGAAATGCTCGATCGCGTCCGGTCCCGGATACAACCCGACATGCTTCGTATGCGCGGCAAAATGAATAATATTCTTGCCCTGCCAGTACGTTGGCATTTGCCAGGAGATGCGCTCCTGGGCATCCGGCAACACCTCCCGGATCGCGTCCCGGATCGCGAAAAGCACCGGCTGAATCTCCGCAGGCCGATCCTGAATATAGGTGTCAATCACTGTCAGATTCTTGTCCGTCATCATTCTTCCTCCCTTCATCGCAGTTCCTCTTATCAACGCTACTCAATCACCATCGAGTTCCAATCGTTCGACATCCTCATCAATCTGCTCGGTAATCACCTGAAAACGCTTCACTTCAACAAGATTCGATCGAACCGGAGAACACTTCCCATACGCGAAAATCGCCGCGTTGAATCGATTCTTCGTCGAGGCGGCAGCCTCCGGCATCACTGAGCTTGTGTACGCAATGCCGTCATAACCGAGATTTTTCGCGAACTCCGCGATAAACTGCGTCGGAATATAATCGAGAATCTCATCGTCAGCCGTGATCGGCTTGGCGAAAAGCCCGGAAAGATCGGTGAAAAAATTCTGTTTGGCATCCGACATGCGACGCGGCTTATCTTGTATCGTAAAGTCCAAAAGCGTGAGCCGTTCACGTACCGTAACGGTCGCGACACTGACTTGCGACAGAAGCCTCGGCCGGACCTCCGCCAGAGCAACCTGAGGGTCATTCGCGACATAGAGGTACGGGATATAGCGGTAACTTGCTCGCATCTCCCTCGCCATCTCCGGCGGCGGAATGAAGCTGTCCTTCGCCCCATATCCGAGAAATCCCTTCTCACGGCCGATCGACGCGCCCTTCTCAACCACCCGGGCTCGCCATAACGTCTCCCCCTCCGGCAACGTGATGACCGGATTGGTTGACATCTCCTCAAGCAAAGAGAGCGCCTTCAGGTCCCGCGGATTCCGGTTGTGATACTGGATCTCGCGGATAAATTCTTTGAGATAGATCGAGCGTATATCCATGTTAAATCCTCGAAAAGATCGAAGCTATGAGGGCGAAACAAAGGAATCCTCAGGGATTCAAGATGTTTGTCGGACTTGATTCACAACCGTTGACGGGGTTAAAACGTTTGTCAGCTTTCCACATCCGCTAACGGATGCGGATACTAATTCTATGGTAGCACATCAGAGCCTTCTAGGAACATGTGACAAATGTAGACAGACCATCACAGTCTCCTAAGAACAGATAGGCAGTGAGGCCAATCCATCAGATACGAGCTGGCAAACCTACTAAAATGCCCTCTGAGGCTGATTTAGTAGGTTTGTCATTGATAAAAAATTCGCGCCGGTGAATGGGCTGACCTACTAAAATGCCCTCAGCAGCCGATTTAGTAGGTTTGTCATTGATAAAAAACTCGCGCCGGATGACGGATCGACCTACTAAAATGCCCTCCGAGGCTGATTTAGTAGGTTCGTCAATGATAAAAAACGCGCGCCGGATGACGGATCGACCTACTAAAATGCCCTCAACAGCCGATTTAGTAGGTTTGTCAATGACAAGAAACTAACGCCGGCGAGTGGGCTGACCTACTACAATGCGCTCTGAGACTGATTTAGTAGGTTTGTCAATGATAAGTATCCGCCCATCCGGTCCACCAAATCACGTTAATCTCATATAGTCACGAGAATTTGCAACCAGCCTCGCAAATTATCTTCTCAATTAAAAAATATGAATATGCACCTCTAAATGCTAGACTCTTCGTCCAACATTTAGGGTGCACATCAAACTCTCATTTTGAGACAACTCCATAACAATATAAAAACCGGTTATTTGTCATTGATTAATTAATACGACTGAGAAGACATAATTAGTCTGGAGATTACCGCAACACTTGATGGTTGCTATTCTGAAGTGGATGAAGCGAGGGCGCTGAGGACCCGTCGGGCAAAAGCGAGCGTAAGAGAACGCGAGTTGTCATGCCAGTGAGCGAGAAAATCCCGGGCACGCCCCTCCCTTGATCCGCTACACGAACAGTTACAGTTCTCCAGGCGGGCGCACCTTTTATCGTGAGTCCCTTCCGCAGTGGGCGAAGCGAAGGCGCTGATCTGTTTGTGCGACAAACAGATCAGCGCCCTCGACTGAACCCCGAGGACCCGGGGCGAACGGAAAAGGAGCGCCCGACTACTATTCCACAACCTCAATCCTCACGTTTTTTATCGAAATTTCCGCGACGGATCCTGTCTTGCCCATGTTGAACTCGAGACGGCCGTTATTGTCGTCTTTCTCCGTCATCTCAAATTCGTAGGTGTAGGTGGTCCAGTCGGTTGTGAGCGACAATTTGGTGTCGGGAAAGTAGCGAATCCATCCGTTGGTCGGCGCGGAGATGCAGACGATCATGTCGCGCTCCTCGGCGGCCATCGCTTCGAAGGTGATCTTGTACTTCGTTCCTTTGATCATCGGAAGGTTCGGCTGCACGAGTTGGACCGAATAGTCCTCGGTGCCCGCCGTCTCGGATGTTATGACCATGGTCTGATCGACGATCGCCGCCGAGCCTGCTCCGCCGTTGAAGAGGAGGAAGAACCAGTCGGTCTCGTCATCGAGAGGCTCGACGACCGCGAAGTCACCGTTATAGATCAGGTTGCCGTCCGCTGTCAGCTCACGGAAATCCTTTGCCGGCTTCGTGACGTTCGTGTCGTACTCGGCTTTCTGGTACACGCGGACATAATCGACGACGAACTCAGCTTTGGAGAAATCTGTCGTCGCATCGGGGTTACCCGGCCAGTTTCCGCCGACCGCGAGGTTCATCTGCACGAAGAAGGGCTGGTTGAAAGGGGCCGGATAGGGCTTGTCGTCCTCTCCTTCGACGGCGCTAAACCAGTCGTTGATGGTCTTCATCAGTTCGCCGTCGATATAGAAGCGAATCTCGCCCGGTTCCCACTCGACCGAATACTCATGGAAGGCTTCGGAGAAGGAACCGCTGTCCAGGGTCTTAATCCCCTGCTGCTGCCCGTGGGGCTCCCCGTAATGAATCGTCTGGTACGCGATGTTCGTCTGGTTGCCTAAGGTCTCCATGATGTCGATCTCGCCGCATTTCGGCCACTGTCCGTAGACGTTCTCGTCCTGCGGCATCATCCAGACCGCCGGCCAGAGTCCCTGTCCTTCCGGCACCTTGGCCGATACGACGACTTTGCCGTACAGGAAGTCCTTCTTGTTCTGTGAGTTCACCTTGCCCGAGGTATAGGATAACTTGCCGTCGGCGTCTTTCGTCTGAATCGCCTTCAGAACGAGCGACCCGTCCTTGACAAAGATGTTCTCGTCCTTGTCGGTATAAGCCTGCAGCTCATTGTTGGTCCAGCCCGGCTCACGCAGCTCGCGCGTCCAGTTCTCCTCGTTGAGCGTATCGCCGTTGAATTCGTCGTTCCAGAGGAGAGAATACCCCTCGAGCTGCGGAACATCCTTCGCGTCCGTCTGGTTCACATACGTCGGCGCGGCGGTAGTCGGTGTCGCTGTGGTCGTTGTCGCCGCCGGTGTCGTCCCGCATCCCGCCAGTGTCGTCATTGCCATCGCGAAAAGTATGGCCATTCCTACGATTCTTCTTGTCTTTCTCATTTGTCGTCCTCCCTCATCTTGTCTCCCGTCAGTATTTCCAAAAGCTCTTCTCTGATCTCATCGTAATGTGCATCCAGGATGCCAAAATCCTTCTCCTTATACGTCCACACCGCGTAACCGATGCCGTTGTCGCGAAGAATCCGGACGACATCGTCATACCAGCGGACCGTATCGGGGAGCGGCGCCTGATCGATGACGCCGAATTCGCCGCAATACAGACCGATTCCGGTGCTTTTCGCGACGGCAAAGGCATCGGACATCATCTCCTGAATAAATTCGGGTCCCATCGTCTTCGCGGCGGCTTGACATAAGGGAAGACCCTTCATCCCCATCGGCTCGGAATCCGCCCGGTACTTCTCCATCGTGTCCGGGTACGAGATGTCGCGGTCCTTCACGATATTCTCGACCCAATAGGCCTTCTGATGGGTGAACAGCAGCGGCTCGTAGAAGTGAAACGTGAACAGGATATTGTCGGTGATCGGCGTCTCCAGTAGTGCGAGCGCATCGGCGCTGTTCCAACGGATCCCGCCATAAATGATCGGGGTCTCCTTTGCGATCTCACGAATCGTCGTCACGGCACGGCGGATCAATGCATTCCACCCTTCGGCGTTCTCCTCTTCGACTACCTCATTCAGAAGTTCAAACGCCACGTGAGGATATGATCCGAAGGCCATTGCAACACGTTCCCACAGGGTGACAAAGCGCCGGCAGTTCTCCTCGTTCGCGAAAAGATTGTTTTTCGCCGCGTTTCCCGCATCATTAAAGTCATATCCAAACGCCTTATGAAGGTCCAGAATCAAGTTCAGTTCATAGATTCTGCACCACTCGCAGATGCGCCACAGGCGCGCGAAGCCTTCCGGTCGGGGTCGGCCGCTCTCGTCTTCGAGAATGTTGTAGTCGAACGGCAAGCGGATGTGGTCGAAGCCCCAGCCGCGTATCCGCCGAATGTCCGCTTCCGCGAAGAATCTGTCATAGTGCGTCTCCTCATGCGGACATTGCGAGAGGTAGCCTCCGATATTTAGCCCTCGAGATAATTTCATTCCTTCCCTCCTTGCGACAGCCACCGCCGCCATACACGGTCAGAATCGCATAATCGAGTGGAAGAATATATCGTTTTTATTTCTTTCTTGTCGTTTTTATGACATCCTATAGACAGGTGTTCGGTGCGCCGTTCTTTTCGCGAAAAGATCGACGCAGGGCGCCTTGCTAACACATGGGAGGGATCACATGGACATCGATCGGGAGCTTTTCTATAAAGAATATGTTCGTCGCGAGAATCTGTTTCTTCGAGCACCGTATCAGCCGGAGCTCGAATTCTACGCGGCAATCCGTGCCGGCGACCTTTCGAAGGCGCGAACCTTCCTTCACGAGAAATTCTCGGACAAAGAAGGTCTCGGCACCCTCTCGGCGGACCCTCTGCAGAATCTCAAATACCACCTTGTGATTACGACGGCGGTCCTGGCTCGCTCCTGCATCGAAGGCGGGATGGATCTTTCCTTCGCCTACGCTTTGAGTGATTTCTACATTCAGAAGATTGATCGCTGCACGAGTATTCACGAGGTCTCGGAGCTTCATCCTGTGATCTGTCTCGATTACGCGCGTAAGATGCGAAGCCTCCGGAAGTCATCGATTCGCTCCGCATCGATTGCGGACGCGGTCGACTACATCTACGATCATCTGCATACGCGAATCACGCTCGCAGACATTGCCCGGCATACGGGGCGAAATCCGTCCTATCTCTCCCGACTTTTCGCGAAGGAGGTCGGCCGGTCGGTGAGCGATTATATTCGTTTACAGAAAGTCGAAACCGCGAAAAACATGCTGGCGTACTCCGACTACACCGCGGCGCAGATCGCCTCGGTCCTTGCTTTTCCCAGCCAAAGTTACTTCACGGAGATCTTCCGGAAAGCGACGGGTATGACTCCCTTGGCTTATCGGACGCACTGGTTCCGCAGCACCGGAATCGGAAAGAGCCGGCAGGAATAAGTCCCGCCGGCTCCATATCTTACCCGCCCCAACATACGTTGTCCGGAATTCCTTATCGCTTCTCTAAGAATCACATGGTGCGACGCTCATAATCGACTCAACTCGACAGCGACCTTCGCGCCGAGCGCCGCGTTGTTATAAACCAGTTGAATGTTCGAGTCCAGGCTCGCTCCTTCGGTCAATTCCTTGACCTTAGCCAGCAGAAACGGAGTGCTCTCTTTGCCCTTGATTCCCAGCGCGTTCGACTCCCGGACCGCTTCCTCGATGGCGTGGTCGATCACGGCCGGATCCATCTCGTATTCCGCCGGAATCGGGTTTGCGATAACGACGCCGCCGCGAAGGCCTAAGTCCCACTTGGCTTTTAACGCCTCGGCCAGTTCACGCGGAGAATCCACCCGATAGTCAACCGCAAAGCCACTCTTGGACGAATAGAAAGCGGGGAGTTCCTCCGTCTCGTATCCGACAACGGGAACGCCCAGCGTCTCCAGATACTCCAGCGTGAGCCCAATATCGAGGATCGACTTGGCTCCTGCGCAGACTACCGCAACATCCGTCTTGCCGAGTTCCTGAAGATCCGCGGAGATATCGAAGGTCTCCTGTGCGCCGCGATGGACGCCGCCTATGCCGCCGGTCGCGAAAACCTTGATTCCCGCCATCGCTGCGATAATCATCGTCGAAGCGACGGTGGTGGCGCCCGTCAGTCCCTTAGCAACTATGAAAGGAATATCCCGACGGCTGGCCTTCACGGTATTCTGTCCTTTGCCGAGCGTCTCAATCTCCTCTTCGGTAAGTCCTACCTTCAATCGACCGTTCATGATCGCGATGGTCGCGGGAACCGCTCCGTTTCTTCGGACGATACGCTCAACGTTAAGCGCTGTCTCCACGTTCTTCGGGTACGGCATCCCGTGCGAGATAATCGTCGACTCAAGGGCGACAACCGCCTGTCCGTTTGCGATCGCGTCGCGCACCTCCGGATGAATGTCCAAATACTTCTCTAGCATAATTCAATCTCCTTCATCTTCTGTTGAACACTGTCCTCCGACAGGTTCGGATTGATCGTCTCTTCACAACCTAAGGTCAGAATCGCCGTAGCCATCGCGAAACGCGCAGTTCTCTCCGCCTCATATCCATGCATGTGACCGTAAACAAGGCCTGCCACAAAAGCATCCCCCGCTCCGGTCGCGTTGACAACATCGACGTCCGGATTCGGGATATGCCGGGCGGTCGTTCCGTCATGATAGAAAACCCCTTGGGATCCGAGCGTGATATAGACGCGCCGGACACCCTTTTCGAGGAAGACCTCCGCGGCTCGACGCATGTCTTCCATAGTCCGGATGGTCACGCCGGACAAGAGCTCCGCTTCGATCCGGTTCGGCTTGATGGTGTGAAAAGCACCGATCCGATCCTTGATCTTCATCGCCTTACGTGTGGACACTGTATCGAGGAAAAAATCCGTATTCTTAACATTATCAAGGACATATCGGATCACGTCCTCGCGGACATTCGTGTCGATAATGGTGACACTGGCGTGTTCCATGACAGACTTCTTGCTCTGAATATAGTCGATTCCCAAAGACTCAATGATATCCATCTGGTTGACCGCCGCCACCATATCGCCCTTCTCATTGAGAATCGCGAGATAGGTAGACGTCGGCTTCTCATGAAGAACGAGGCAATCCTTCATATCGAGGCCGATACGTCCGGAATGTTCCATCATGCGTCGCCCGTAGACATCATCCCCGATCGCGGTAAGAAGCTTCGTCGGGGTATTCAGATGAACCAGATTCTCCGCAATATTGCGACCGACACCGCCCATGGTCATCTCAATCCGGCCCGGATTCGAGTCCTCAGCGATCAGCTTATGATGGGGAATTCCGATAATGTCGACATTCGCGCCACCAAGTACACACGCGTACTCGTCCTGCTTCAGAATATAGCCCTTCCCGAGGATGTGACCCTTCTTCGTCAGATTGGTGATATGCACCGCCACCGATGAACGCGCAATCCCCAGAAGATCCGCGAGCTCGTTCTGCGAGATGGCCGGGTTCTGACGAAGGATTTGTAGAAGCTCTTGTTCCCGATTTGTCATTCGCGGCCTCCTAAACTTGTGTTTACTCAGTAAGCATCTGCTTATTCTTATGATAACTGCTCCATTCAAGAAGTGCAAGATGATTAATGCAGAATTTTTTCGCGAAAGGAGGGCGGTTGCTTGATTTGTATGTACGGTTGTCTTGATGGAATAGAAAATGGAGCGAGGAAGCGTGTCGCTTAAAAACTCCTCTCCAGATTTCAATCTCACGTAGCGAAGGAGATAATGATCGAAAATATGCAGCCTGGAAAGGCAGGTTCATGTTGTCAGGCTGTATTAGGAATTGGCAGAATACGATGGAACCGAAGAACGCAGCCTGAGATAGCAGAAACATGTTTCTAGGCTGCAATATTTCGCTGATAAAGCGTCAAGAGCCGGAAGAATTGCAGCCTGGAAAGGCAGGTTTCATGCTGCCAGGCTGTAATACGTTGAATACAAGAAGGTTCTGAGGCCAAAATTGCAGCCTGATGCGGCAAAATCTCATTTCTAGGCTGCAATATTATACCGTTATGACGTCACGAGCCGTTAGTATTACAGCCTGGAAAGACAAAATTATGTTGCCAGGCTGTATTTTGCGTCTTGTAGGTCGAGAACGCGAGAAATTATCGCCTGACGCGGGCAACTCCATTTGGTGCGGTATTCCGTCACCCTTGACACGCAAGAACGTCAGAAATACCGCCTAGGACAGCCAATTCTTTTTCCCAAGCGGTATCTCGATTATTTTTGTTATTGTATATTACCTATTACAAACACTTGACCGAGCTAAATAAAGAACTCCCTTTTCTCAGCCCTCTACTCTTGTGCCGCGCTTCCATGCTGCCCCCCCTTTACCTCATGCGCCGCACGAATTTTCGCGATAACCCCATCATAATCAAAATGCGGTCGTGTGCAGGCCGAGCAGTCCTTCCAACCGTTTGCAAGAGGTTTATAAGGTCCGCCGCAGTCCGTCATGTTATACAAAGGGCAGAAGCAGAATAGACAGTTGAACTCGCCTCGTTTCTCATCCGCTATCGAATGGCAGGGAAAAAACTCGCAGGTCAGATTCTGGTAATGCTTGTAGGACAATGTTTCCACGCTCCTTCCCGATCGCAGCGATAAAATTCGATCCGCTGCTGAGACTAAGATAGTTATCCAGGATTGTTCTACTTAATCGTTTTCATGATCGGCATCCGAAAGGCCCTTCGGCATCAACTGTTCGACAGAATACGTCTGTTATTGATATAATTATTGTACGCACAAAACGGACTTTTCTCTAGTTATGAAACTTAAATAAATCGCGATAGCCGCTTTGCGGCGCAGACAATATTGACCGGGAGGCATATTCTATGGCTATTACTTTTCGAAACTATCATCCTGAACCGCTCTTCTCCGATGATTATCGCAAAGTCGGGAACTTTCATAAAGAGATTAATCGTGAACGCCTGATGTTTCCCGGCTTTACCTGGGGACGATGGGAGTGGATGATCACGCATAGCATGCTCGACCGTTCGTCGCTTGGCAAGATCGGAATCTGGGAAGATAATGACCGGATTGTTGGTTTGGCGACCTATGAGTCGGAACTGGGATACGCATATCTGTTCTACGCGCCGGGTTATGAATTCCTTCTGCGCGAGATGATGGAATACTCCCGGGACCATTTGACCGGCAAGAACGGCGTCCGTGTGATCATTGATAACAATGACCATGATTCCCGCCGCATCGCCGCGGAACTGGGTTTTGTCGCGACGACCGAACAGGAGACCACCGCAATGATCGACATCACGGACAAACTCTCCTACGATTTACCGGAAGGTTTTTCGATCGTCAGCATGGCGGACGGATGGGATTTCCTTCAATACAACGAAGTCATGTGGCGAGGTTTCAACCATCCGGGAGCCCCCGCAAACAACGAAGATGAGTTACGCGTCCGCAAAGAGATGCTGTCAAGCCCGTTAATTATTCCGGAGATTGTACTGGCCGTCGTCGCGCCAGACGGACGTTATGTCTCCCATTGCGGAATGTGGTACAAGCCGGGGGACAAGTACTCTCTCGTCGAGCCGGTCGCCACGCACCCGGATTATCGCCGAATGGGACTCGGCCGCGCTGTCGTGCTCGAAGGCGTGAAACGTTGCGGGCAATTGGGTGCCGAAGTAGCGTTGGTCGGATCCTCGCAACAGTTCTACTACAGCATCGGCTTCTACCCGTATCACACCGGAAACTTCTGGAGTTCGGTTAAGATCTGAATGTAATCCTCACCGACACAATCTACTGTGTGGATCCGTGATCTGCCCGGTTTTTTTCGAGAAAAAAATCGTACCGCATTGCTCGATACTCACAGACTCACCCGGAACGCGAAAACAGCCGCCTCGTCTTTTGACGTAGCGGCTGTTCACGAAAAGGGAGAAGAAACGCATTGGAGGATTAGTTGACGAAACTTATTCTTTTACACCACCGATGGAGAGTCCTGTAATAAAGTACCGCTGAAGGAACGGATACAGGACAACGATCGGCATCGAGGTAACAATGGTTGCCGCGGCGCGGATCGATCCGGGTGTGATTGCGACGGACTGGGTCGTGTTTCCGTATGCGTTGCCGGAAGATGTCTGGCTGCTAACGGAAGACAAGAGCTTCATCAACTCATACTGCAGTGTCGTAAGGTTTGTATCTCTCGGGTTATAGATCATGTTGTCAAACCATGACGACCAGTGCCACACCGCGATAAACAAAGCGACCGTGGCGAAAACCGGCTTACAGATCGGAACATAGATCTTAAGGAAAATCGTGAAGTGGTTGGCGCCGTCGATCTGAGCAGATTCACGAAGACTGTCCGGCAGACCATTCATGTAGGTGCGCAACACAAGAAGGTTGAACGCCGAGATGATGCCTGGAATGACATAGACCCAGAAGGTGTTGGTCAAGCTCAGTTCGCGGAAGAGCAGGAAGGTCGGGATAAGTCCGGCGTTGACGTACATCGTCATAACGAAGAACATCGAAACCGGCTTGCGGAATACGAACTCCTTGATGCTCAGGACATACGCGAGAAGCGCCGTCACGGAAAGGTGAAGAACAGAGGCAATGACAGTACGGAGAACAGAATTCCTCGCACCGGTCAGCAGATTGTCCATCTGGAAAACCGTCTGGTAGTTCTTCAAGGAGAACTTGCGGGGCAGAAGATAAATGCCGCCACGCAAAGCATCAAGACCGTCATTGAAGGATACTGCCAATGTGTTCAGAATCGGGTAAAGTGTGATGACGACCGCAAGCGTTAAGATGATCGTATTGATGATAATAAATATCAGATCCGCCGGTCGAATCTTCTTACGGCGTAACGGCTTCAGCTTAATTTCTTCGGTCTTGGGTTCGAGTTCAACATTTTGCACAGTAGTTCCTCCTTTCTCAGAACAATCGCTCCTCACCGGCGGCTTTGGTAGCCGCGTTGGCCAGGAATATGAGAATAATACTTACGGCACTCTTGAATATACCTGCTGCGGTACCCAAGGAGAAGTCTCCCTGACTGATACCCCATTTCAGAACATAGATGTCAATCGTGTCCGCGACACTCTGTACAAGTCCGTTCTTGAGAAGGTACTGTAACTCGAAGCCTACATTCAAGATGTTACCGACATTGATCAGAAGCAGAATAAATATCGTTGCCTTAATTCCAGGTAACGTTACATACCACATCTTCCCGAATCTTCCCGCGCCGTCCAAAGACGCCGCCTCATACATGTCCGGGTTAATCGCGGTAATCGCCGCCAGATAAATAATGCTGTTCCAGCCCGTCTCTTTCCATACGTTGGAGAAACCGACAACCCACCAGAACAGATTCGGTTGACCGAAGAAGTTCATTGGCTCCTTCAGGATACCGATTCCGACAAGGATCTCGTTGACAATACCGGAATCCATGGAGAGCATATCTCGAACGATTCCAACAACAATAATCCAGGAGAGGAAGTGCGGGAGATAAGAGACTGTCTGAGCAAATTTCTTGGGAAGTTTAAGCCTTACTTCATTGAGAAGAAGGGCAAATCCAATGGCAAAGACAAAACTCAACACGAGATTGATGATACCCATCATCAAGGTATTTCGAATAACCCCTATGAATACATCATCACTGAATAGGCGGACAAAGACGTCCATGCCGACCCACTTGGATCCAAGAAGACCATCCTTGGGCTTGTATTTCTGAAAGGCCATCACCCAGCCGCCCAGGGGAATGTAATAGAACAATAGTCCGTAGAGGACAAAGGGAATGGTGATGAAGATCAGTTCTCTTTGACGGATCAGAAGCTTTTTGGTGATTTTCTCACGAGGCTCCTTCTGTTTCTTCGACTTGCGACCACGCTCATCAGTCAACTGGTTCTTAGCCTTTGTAGCATTGTAAGCTTTCTGGCGGCGTTCAATGGCAGCCTCTCGCTTCTTCGCGGCAATCTCTTCCTCTGATGCGTTGCCGTCTGTATTGATGATATCTTTCTCGTTTTCCGTCACTGCCGCATCACTTCCTTTCATGATGAGAGGGTGGCCCTGTCCGAATGCACGGCCACCCTCTCGATCGAATTCACTTCATAGGTTGAACTTAAGTTACTACGATTGATTCGTCATGAAAGAGTGTATTATGCGTTACCTTCAGCAACAGCAATTCTTCTGTCGACTTCAGCCTGCATCTCAGAAAGGAATGCATTGATGTCAGCACGCTCATTGTATACTGCAAGATAATCCGTCCATGCGGCTTCGAAATCATCAGCAACAACGACCTTGGGCAGATACTCATGCTTGACTTCACCCATCTTGTTCCAGGCCATTCCGCCGGGAGTGTCTGTTGTGAGGTCATTGGAGAAGGACCACATCGGGAACCAAGGCTCATTCTCTTCAACAACGTTCAGCAACTCAACATAGGTCTGTGCGCCGTACGCTGCAAGGCACTCCTTGACCTCAGGAGCGAGGTCTTCGAAGAACTCAGACATCTGCTGGTCAGCACGCCATGCGTTGATTCCGTCAAGGTTAACGCCCTGGATCTGCGGGAAGTAGGAATAGGGGCACATATTGTCGGCTTTGTAATTCGCGTCAACCGCGTTGTTACGCATTTCTTCTGTTCTGGAGAATGTTCCGTCGTCATTGACAATGTAGTCAACGCCTTCGATACCCCAGAAACGAAGGTTCTGGGCTTCAGGAGAAAGAAGATCATTGACAAACTGCATTGCGCCTTCGATGTCTTCGCAGCTGGTCGTGATAGAGAAACCACCGGATACGTCAAGAACAGGAGCGTTGTTGTAATGCTCTTCGATGGATTCATTGGCAACGATTCCCAGAGGTACGTAGGTGCAGCCTTCCATGTTGGCGGCCTTGATGGCGTCGCCGGCTGTGTAGCCCCAGTTCCAGTACTGGTCAACGAAACCGAGAACGCGACCGGTAGAAATCTTGGCAATGTACTCGTCGTAGGAC
>JAEWUD010000016.1 GCA_023397475.1 Bacillota bacterium | reverse complement strand
GATAAAAATCTCGCGCAAAAATCCGGTGCTCTTGGATAGCGTCAGTCCGATAATCATCAGAACCGTCGCTATCGCCATACCCTTAGCATGTTTACTCCCGGGTACCTGCTTTGGATTTGGAGTTGGTTTCTTCGCGTCCGTCATAGAAGCCTCTTACGCAACAGATCCAGTGCGGAAAGCATCGCGTTCTTACGAATACGCGCCCGGTTTCCCGCAAAATGAAACTCTTCGACCATTACGCTTGTCGCATCGCAGACGGCGATATAAACCAGACCGACGGGCTTATCTTCAGATCCGCCCCCCGGCCCCGCAATCCCCGTCACAGATACCGCATAATCGGTTCCAAGACGTTCTCTCACGCCGACGGCCATTTCTTGCGCGCACTCTGAACTCACGGCGCCATGCGATTCGAGGGTGCCCCTGCGGACACCGAGAACCTTCTCCTTAACGTAATTGTCATAGGAAACGACGGAACCCATAAACACGTCTGAGACCCCGGGTATATCCCCGAGGGATGCGGAAATCATACCCGCCGTGCAACTCTCCGCAAACGATACCGTCGCGCCGCGTGCCTTCAGAAGATCAACGACGACCTCCGGCAGCGTCCGGGAACCTACTTCGTAGATGTGCGTTCCGAATCTCTCGCGAAAAATCTCAATTACCGGCGAGATCAGATCCTGCTCTTCTTTGTCAACACGCTCCGTAATCCGGAACATGCATTCACCTTCCGCGGCGTAGGGAGCGATTGTCGGGTTATTCTGCCCGTCTATCAGATCCTGAATCTTATCCTCCGCGGCAGATTCCCCGATGCCGATCAGCCGTACAAATGCGGATCTCAGATGATAGGGGGTCCTTTTCGAAAGAATCGGCTGAACCGACTGTTCGAACATCGGAACAAGTTCAGAAGGCGGTCCGGGAAGGAGCACCAGAGTACACGCGTGAGCCTGCTCATCGTTCTTATGAACCTTGAGGGTGAATATTGCCCCCGGAGCGGTTCCGTTGGTGTTCGGGAGAATCACAGAACCTTCCGGAAGCATCGCCTGCTTCCGGTTGATCAGGCACATGCTCCGCTTTGTTTTCGCGAAATAATCGAGAATCGCTTCGTAGCTTGCCTCGTCAAAAACAAGAGCTCGACCAGCGGCCTCGGCGGCGACCTTCATCGTGATATCATCGGCCGTAGGTCCGAGACCTCCGGACAAAAGAAGAAGATCACACCTTCCGGCGCTGTCAAGGATCTGCTCACGAAGGCGCTCCGGATTATCGCCTACAACGACTTGACGGTACGAAGGGATGCCGAGAAGAGCCAGTTGACGAGCCAGATATGACGCGTTGGTATTGACAGTGTGGCCCATCAGAAGTTCGGTTCCGACGGCGAGAATCTCGGCACTCTTGATCGGCGGAAGTGAATCGCTTACGTTCAAGGCAATTACCTTCCCGTCTTCATTTTGTAAGCTTTCAACGTGTTCTGAAGAAGCATGGTGATCGTCATCGGACCGACACCGCCGGGAACCGGAGTGATCGCACCGCAGATTTCGGAGACTTCCTCGAAGGCAACATCTCCTCTGACCTTGCCGTCTTCACCGCGGTTGATTCCCACGTCGATGACAATGGCCCCGGGCTTGACATAGTCCTTGGTAATAAATTCTGACTTACCGATGGCCGCGATCAGAATATCCGCCTCACGGCATACTGCTTTGAGATCCGCGGTCTTCGAATGAGCGATTGTCACGGTAGCGTTCTCCGATAACATAAGTAAAGCGACGGGTTTACCGACGATATTACTTCGGCCGACGATGACGCATTTTTTCCCTGCAATCGGAATGCCCTTGTTCTTGAGAAGAGCAAGACACCCCAACGGCGTACAGGAAACCAGGCAATCGCGGCCGATCGACAGAAGACCTTTATTGACCGGATGGAACCCGTCGACATCCTTATCCGGCGATATGGCGCAGATGACGGAGAATTCGTCGATATGACGAGGCAGAGGCAGTTGGCAGAGAATACCGTGCACGCGCGGGTCATCATTTAACGTGTTGATGAGCTCGATCAGCTCATCCTCCCGGGTATCTTCCGGCAACGCGTAACCGAAGGACATGAAGCCCACCTGCTCACAGGCCTTCTTCTTGTTGCTGACATAGATGGAGGACGCCGGATCCTGACCAACCTGAATCACTGCCAAACCCGGAGGACAGAAATGCGGATCCTTGCCGTATCTCTCGAAAATCTCGAAAACCTCTTCACGAATCTGTTCGCGAATCTCCGCGGACACATCTTTACCGGAAATAATTGCAGCTGACATACATTTATCCTCCCTTAGCTTGAATCTCGAGCCATTGTGACGTAGTAATCAGTAGTTTTCGCGGTTTGCTTCCTTCAAACGGGCCGACATAGCCCTTTTGTTGCATATGGTCGATGAGTCGTGCGGCACGCGGGTACCCGATATTCATCCTTCGTTGTAGGATGGAGACAGACGCACATCCGGCTTGAAGCACGATCTCAACGGCTTGTCCGAGAAGCTCGTCCTCGTCGCCGGATTCCTTGTCGGAGGACTTGAGCGATCCGGAGGATGCCGATGTGATCGCCTCCGCTTCATCCGGATCATAGGAGCCGAGATTTTGTGCCTTCAAGTATTCGATGACGGACTCGACTTCGGCATCGGAGACGAAGGCACCCTGGCCGCGCTGCGGTTTTGCGGCGCTCTGCGGGTAATAGAGCATATCACCCTTACCGAGAAGCTTCTCAGCGCCCGCCATGTCGAGAATCGTACGGCTGTCGACCTGTGAGGATACCGCAAAAGCGATACGAGAAGGAATATTTGCCTTGATTACACCGGTGATGACGTCGACGGAGGGACGCTGGGTTGCGATCAGAAGATGAATACCGGCGGCTCTCGCCATCGCCGTCAATCGCGCGATGGATTCTTCGACCTCTTTGGAGGCGACTTGCATCAGGTCCGCCAACTCATCGATGACGATCAAGATCAAGGGAAGCTCCGGTTCTTTACGGTATGCGAGCTCTTCATTGAATCCGCGAAAATCTCGTACCGAGGCCTCCGCGAAAAGTCCGTAGCGCCGGGTCATCTCCCCGACCGCCCAATTCAGCGTGTTCGCTGCCTTCTTGGGGTCGGTCACAACCGGAGCGAGAAGATGCGGGATTCCGTTATAGATGGAGAGCTCGACGACCTTAGGATCGATCATAATCAGCTTCACCTGATCCGGCGTCGCTTTGCATAGGATGCTGATGAGAATCGAATTGATACAGACCGATTTGCCGGATCCGGTGGAACCCGCGATCAGGAGGTGGGGCATTTTCGCGAGATCGCAGAAGATCGGATTACCGGGAATATCTCTTCCGAGCGCTGCGACCAGAGGCGATGCGTTCTTCTTGAAGGAAGGAGAATCGATAAGTCCGCGCAAGGTTACCGGGGTGGTCTCCTGATTCGGGATCTCAATGCCGATCGCCGATTTTCCGGGGATCGGAGCCTCGATACGGACGCCAACAGCGGCCATCGCAAGGGCGAGATCATCTGTCAGATTGACAATCCGGCTGACCTTGATACCCGGACCGGGCGTCAGTTCGAAGCGAGTGATCGCCGGACCGTGCGTCACATTGACGACGGTGGCGGCGACGCCGAAACTGGCCAAAGTATCCTCAAGCTTCTTGCCCTGCGCTGCGAGGGAGACTTTGGAGGACCTTCCGTTGTCGTCCTTAACATCCGGCCGAAGCAACGACGTCGGCGCCGCTTTATAGGCCGGCCTAGGAATGGTGATCGGGATTTGTCGTGCGTTGTTCTTCTGGACCGCGGAGGGCGGTGCCAGTGAAACGGTCGGGGTTGTCGCTGAGGTTGGCTTCGTAATCGGGGCGACAGACGCCGCCGTTGAATACGAAGAATGCGAGGATGACCCTGCTCGATGATCCGACGAATCCTCAAGAGAATCCTGTATTCCGGGCCCCGCGGGCTCCCCGGTAAAATCGTCCTCTTCTTGTCTCTGACCGACGAAATGTCCGTTGGTATCCACGCGATGGATTGCAATATGTTCCATCAAAGACTCTTCCGGAGTCGTCGTATTCATATGAATGTCGATCCAAGTCGAGTCCTCTTTGTCCCGGAGAAAATCCGGCACTTCAGATACGGCATGTGCCTGTGACAGCGGCATCGGTTCCGTCGCCTTCGGAAGGAAATCTGTATCTACGATTGTCTCCACCGGCTCGAACGGTCGGTCCTCGGGTCGAGCCGGTTGCGGCATGGCCGGCTTGGACAAATCCATATCGAACGGGTCGCTCCCCCGATAGGAAGAGGCCGTCATCGGCTGTTCGGTTCCCTCAAGGTCAATAAATCCCGGGTGACTTGTTCCGGATGACTCACGCAGTGCCGTTTCCGCAGCGATATATTCCGAAGGTATACTCTGGGCCCTCGAATCCGGGAAGGACAGATCTCCGGTCTCCAGCGGACGAATCTGTCTTGAGAAGCTGCGAAAAGACTCCGCTCCCGAGCGAATGGCTCCGGATGCCTTCACAGAGGTTGACTTGATGACAGATGCCGTCTTCGCGGCCGTCCGGGATAACGATATGTTGAAGATCAATCCGATTTGGGAGAGGATAAACGCGGAAAGGATAATTACAGCTCCAGTCTTCGCCGAAAGGTACAGAAGCCCGAGCGCGATCGTGCCACCGATCACGCCTCCTGTGAGAACGGCTTCCCCCGGCTGTCCGATGGGGATGACGGACGAATCGATGCCCGAATTCCAAAGGACGGCGATCGCGTTTGTCGCAAGAGGGGAATTCTTCGTCGCATCGAGACTAAGGGCCGCGATCGTTTCCTTGGCAACCGTCAGAACAGGAAAGAGTGCCGATGCGGCCAGAAGAACAAGGAGCACAGAAATCACGCGTCGCGGCGCAACCGCTCGGCGCTTTTCGAGAAAAAAGTCAACGGCGGCATAAATCAGAATCACCGGTAACGCATAGGCCGTTATCCCGAACAATCCCTTGCCGAGCGAACGCAGGACCAATCCGATAATTCCCATCGCGGAATCCGGCAGATAGTAGGAGGCGCCGAGAATCACCGCGAATGCGAGAAAAACGACTCCTGTTATCTCTCTTCTGTGGTTGACCGGATTCGCTTCCATCAAAGGCCGAACCTCCTGGCTGTTTTTAAGACCGCAACGACTGTCTTCGCATCGCGAATATTACCTTCATCGACTTGTTCGACGAGTTCTTTCAAGGGAATCTTCTCGACATTCAGGAATTCTCCCTCATCGAGCGAGCGCTCGCCCTCGGATAAACCGGTGGCGAGATACAGATAAAGTGCTTCCGTACAATAGCCGGGCGAAGAGAAGATATACCCTAAGTCTTCGACATGCTCCGCGTGAAGGCCGGTCTCTTCCTGAAGTTCGCGAATGGCGCAGTCCCTCGGATCTTCATCCTTCTCAAGCTTACCGGCCGGAATTTCGACGAGAACCTGAGAGAACGGAGAGCGAAACTGCCGGACAACATAGACATTCAAGTCCTTATCGACGGGGATGATCGCGGCTCCGCCGTTATGGCAGACGATTTCACGTTTCCCGTAACTTCCGTCCTGAAGCCGGACGTCCATGACCTCCGCCGCGAAAACACGACCGGTAAAGGTTCGAACTTTGGAAATAATCTCTTCCGACGGATCATTGTCCTTCGTTATGCCGGCGGGAAAAGATTTCCGGGGATAATCCTGTTCGTTGTGCGTAAAGGAAATCTCCGGTTTGTCGTTATCGCTTATCATGTATTCGTGCCCTCACTTTGCTTGCGTTTCTGCGATTCGGCGACCGCCATTCGGTCGCAACGATTATTAAACTCGTGATCCGAATGTCCTTTCACCTTGATCCAGGTGATCTGATGCAGCTTAGATAAGCGGTCCAACTCCATCCACAGATCCAGATTACTGACGGTCTGTTTGGCGCTGTTCTTCCATCCGTTCAGCTTCCAGGCATCGAGCCATCCCAGCAGGAACGCGTTCACCAGATAGGCACTGTCACTGTGAATATGCACCTGACATGGCAGATTCAATCGTTTTAAGGCTTCAATCGCGGCGACCAGTTCCATCCGGTTATTGGTCGTCGAATCCTCTCCTCCGGAGATCTCCTTCTCTTTGCCGGCCGAGACCAGAATGGCCGCCCATCCGCCGGGACCGGGATTACCCGAACACGCCCCGTCCGTATAGACTACAACCAAAGGCATCTCTCTCACCTTCATGAGCCCCCGGCCAGAAGCTTCGTCTTCTCGTCCGCGGCGATAACCGCCGCCTCGACCGCGGCCCGCAAGCCGTGTTTCTCCAGAGCGAGAACCCCTTCGATCGTCGTTCCGCCGGGAGAGCAAACCTGATCCTTCAGAATCGCCGGATGTGTATGGGTCTCCACGGCAAGTTTGCCGGAGCCGTAGACCGTCTGCGCGGCGATCTTGAGAGCGACATCGCGCGGCATCCCGAGCTTAACGGCGGCGTCGGCAAGCGATTCAATAAAGAGCATGACATACGCAGGCCCCGTGCCGGAGACACATCCGATGGCGTCCAATTGGCTCTCCGTACAAGGCACAACGATTCCACAGGTCAGAAACAACTGGCTCACGAATTCGAGTGCCTCGGGGGAGACCTTATCGGCGCAAACCGCGTTCACCGCGGCGCCGACCATCGCAGGCGTGTTGGGCATGATTCGAACAATCGGCGTCGTGTCTCTAAGGAGCGTGCGAAGCCTTGAGATCTTGACGGAGGCAGCAATGGAGATGACAACCGTCTTCTCGTTTAAGGCAGGCAGAAGCGAAAAGATCACCTGATCAATAACCTGAGGCTTCACGGCAAGAAGACAATAGTCGGAATCCTTCACCGCTTCCTTGATATCCGAGCAAAAAAGGCAACCCTTCTCGTCGGCGAAAGCCTTTCCCTTCGGAAGATCCGTATCAAAAAGTGTTACTTCCGTCGGAACAACCGGGCCGTTCGAAAGAAAGCCGGCTACCAGAGCCTGTCCCATATTACCGATGCCGATGACAGAAATTTTCAAGCAAATTCCCTCTCATTTCCGCTTGCGTTAAACGCCGTTACAAAAGCATTTTTTCTACAGAAATCATAACATTCAACTTGACACGATGCAAACCGTCCATTACACTTGTGAATGTTTCATTTGCGTAACAGGCAGTGAACAAGGTACATAGGGGAGTGGCTCAATGGTAGAGCAGCGGTCTCCAAAACCGCTGGTTGCGTGTTCGAATCGCGTCTCCCCTGCCAAGACAGAAGTCCCGAAGCTATAAGGCTTCGGGACTTTTTGCTTTATATAAAAATGGAGGATCGGTATTTGTAATGAATACTCACCAAATCCAACTTAGAACAAAATGTTTTTAAAACATATTTCCTGCCTGTTTTCCGTGAAGTTCCAACTGTGATATGAACCCCCTCTGCAAAATCTCTTCTCACTGCAAGTTTTGCACGTATCATTTTCTTCACTTAGTTTTTTCTGAAACAGGCAAACTTATTGTTCCAGACATCGAAAAATTCATCTTTCAAGATATTTCCCTGAACAAATTCAGGGCGTCTATCAATATCAAGACATGCAATAATATCACCTGAGGCCGTAATACTTGCTATATAAGTTCCGGCCATACACTGAAAATATCCGTCTCGAACTTCCCGCTCATACGTAAGACCAAGATAGTGGCTGCAACCATACGTTACAGGCTCACCGGAAATTCTCTTATTGCGGATAAATTCAAACAGATATTTCTGGTCTTCCGGTGTGAGCATAAGATCCGGGTGTTCCTTTGCCCTACCGATGGGTTCTATTCCGATAATCCGCCAAGAATCGATATCAATGTTATTAAAAATCTCATATAACGCATCCAGTTCCTTAATTGACTTGTGCGTCACCACAGTAGTGACCTGAATAGCCTCGAATCCACCCTCTTCAATAAGGAAATTAAGACCTTTCATTGCACGTTCAAAACCTCTTGGAGTTCTTCTGAGTTCATCGTGAGTTTCAGGAAGCCCGTCAATACTGATCGAAATCGTGCGCATGCCCGCTTCCCTAAGCTTATGGGCACAGTCTTTGTCAATGAGAGTGGCATTGCTCGTCATTCCCCATGAGAATCCAAGAAGGTTCGCATAATTTACAATTTCAAAAAAATCCTTACGAAGAAGCGGTTCACCACCGGTAATGCAAAGCATCTTGTCTCTTGTTCCAAAATCCCGTTTAAGTCTATCAAGGAATAGCTTATATATATCAATAGATAGTTCCTCGGATACCGTCTCTCCACATCTACTTCCACAATGAACGCAATTCTCGTTGCAACGCAAAGTCAGTTCAAGAAAGAGAAAGCGTAACCACGGCTTCTCCCATAAACCTTCTATGTAAGAATTCAGTTCTGTAAGATTCGATATTTTGCTTTGTGTATCTAGCATAAATGGCTCTTATCCTTGTGAGGAGTCAATATCAATTACAGAGGTCTCAATGACTTCTACAGATTCCGTAGTCTCTAGAGAAACAGGCGGACCGTATACACATCCATTTAGATTCAATGCTACCGCAAAGGTAGAAACGAATAGTAATGCTATTTTTGCCTTTTTCATACGGTCCCCCTTCATCGATGAGCTCTAATAGGGTTAATTCATTTTTCTCATAAAAACATAATACCATTGATTATCATAAGAAACTTGAAGGATCAGCGTATATATAAGTAGGTTTTTCGAGATTCATCGGAGTGATCATTATCCGGTGTTACTCGAATAAAAATTAATTTTCGATTTGCTGTTCCGCGACGCCCCCAACAGTTGTATTCCCCTCCGGCTTCTTCAAATACGGGAAATACTTCACATCCTCGGTTGCGATATGTCCGACGATAATCTCCTCCACAACAAAATTAAACACGAAGCCGGCCTTCAGGATCCGCTTGTGAAATTCCTCTTCCATCTGGAAAGCCTTGGCAATCAGAAGTTCATGCGTAACTTCGTGTGCCGTTGTCTCAGGATAATTACACTCGCGCATGATTTTCTCTTCGCAGACAAAGTGATTGATCATTTCACGAATGACCTTCTCCAGGAGTTCTTCTTCCTTGACAATATCTCCGGTGGGCAGAGCCTCCGTGATCAGTTGATTTCCAAGTTGTATGAGAGCTTTATGTTGCTCATCAATTAATGGATGCCCGCTATCCCACTGCTCCGACCATTTGACGGTTCCGATAAATTCAGCGGAACGAAGATCGCGTTCGAAAACAATACGTCCTCTCCCCTCCTGTTTCGCCTGACGCAGCGCCTGATTCGCACGATCCAACCAATCGATCAAGGGTTCGCCTGCGTGGTGTCTGGATACTCCTACACATGCCGTAATCTTACCGACAGCGGGGATGTCGAGCGATGACATATCACGTATAAGCATCTTCACGTACGACTCTGCGTCAGCATCTTCTTCCATGTGAAGAACAATCGCAAAGGTATCGCTCGAGAGTCGTGCGGCATAGTCTCCCTCACGCAGAAGTGTGTTGACGACCTCTACTGTCCGTCGAAGAACGTCGTCAGCGACCAGTTGACCTTTCTTCTGAAGAATACCCGAGAAATCATCAATATCTATGAACAAGAGTGTCAACCCATGTTGCTTCTTCGACTTCATATCCGCGGCGACATGTTCATGAAAGGAGAACTGATTCAGTAGATTCGTCATACGATCGCGTTCACCAAGATGACGAACCTGTTCATAGGATTGATAAAGCATCTTCTGATCCGGAAGGAGCACGAAGACAATCAGCGTCATTACACTCAGTATAACCAGGAAGAAAAGGATGAGTTCGACAATGGTCGCCAAATCGTCCTGCCGGGATATATCATCATTAACCGTACCGATGACCTGTTCCATCTCAAGAAGATACTTCTGCGACATCGCATCCAATTCCAAAATTTCCTGAAGGGGCAGATTATTCTCCGCAGGATTATAGCGCTGAAGAAGACCGGCAAGCCTTTCCGATACCGATAACAAGGAAGAATCAGCGATCAACAGAGCGGATTCCGTATGTTCAGAAAGAGGAATTCCGGAGATGACCCCGGTTGTACCGATCAACAATTGCTTCTGCGTCTCGGTTAGTAGGTCGAGTCGTGTGTTGATCGAATCAATCAGAGATGGAGCATCCGTCTCTTCGGTGAAAAACAACCGGTAGATATCCTTGACAATGCTCTGGCTCAAGGATACCTACTCACTAGCAACTTGTGCGATCGACGAGAGGTTCTGATGTGTTGAAAGACTATTCTGCATGATTACCTGACGTGCGACAACAAGACTCATGATGATGACGGCAGCCATGATGCCGCGCCAAATGACCAGTGTATTTTTCCGATCGGTCTTGGTCTTATTGCTAACCATGACGCCGTCCTCCGAGCTTTATCAAGCTACTTTAATTCTATCATAGGTCCATTGCTTACACGGTTATTCTTCGCAGAAAAAGGGCTTACTCAAAATATCTGCTACTTCCCAGGGAGAACAAAACTAATATACTGTCGCATATAGTTTACGCTTTACTGAAAATATTCTCTAACAAATGGCTGAAAGGCTAGTGCACATACGAAATCCCGAGAAGGGGCCTATTTCGTATGTGCATCATTGACGAATAACCGCTCCGGACGGCCGGCGCACATACGAAACCTGTGAAGGAGCCTATTTCGTATGTGCCTCATTGACAAATAACCGCTCCGGGATGGCCGGCGCACATACGAAATCCCGAGAAGGGGCCTATTTCGTATGTGCATCATTGACGAATAACCGCTCCGGGACGGCCGGCGCACATACGAAATCCCGTGAGGGAGCCGGTTTCGTATGTGCATCATTGACAAATAACCGCTCTCGGATGGCCGACGCACATACGAAAACCTGTGAAGGAGCCTATTTCGTATGTGCCTCATTGACAAATAACCGCACAGGGATGGTCGACTAATTCTACAATGAATTTCTACAGTATTCTTTTCTTCGATATTCATTACTTTGAATTCGAGTATAAGATGTGCTTCCCATACATACCTACAAAGGATCGAAGATTCTACATCTACGGAAGCGAGAAATATACGAGACTTCTGTATCTTCATTTGAAAAGAAAAAGGGCTGTCTCTCAACTTTCGTTGTGAGACAGCCCCATTGGTATCGAACATCTTTGGAATCTGTTTTACTCCAGAACAAGAAGGGCAAATACGGCCGTATCTTTCCAACCGGTATCCGTTGTGTCCCAGAAATTCAGGAGGTTTCTCTTCGCATTCTTATCAATATTGTTATAGCGAACATCGAATCCGAAAACGTCTCCCTGAGAAACCGCAGTTTCGAGAGGAATCTTGATCTCGATCCAGAAACCATCATCCGTGATAAATGTCCGAGACTCCGGAACGGAAGCGCCGTGATCGATCGTCATCACATTCTTGAAATTGATACGGAACTGGCCGTCTCCCGCTTCATAGGTTCCGACCTTATCGTTCCCAGCGTCTAGGAAGATCTCGACGGAATCCTGCTCATAGGATGTTGCGCTGGAATCGTCGAGGAAAGGATCAATTACATTTACGAGGAGATAAAGGTTCTCTTCATCCCACATCGCGCGATACGAAACACTTACCGCACCGTCTTCATCTGCGGTCTCCGATGCAGATTTGTCAACAAGGAATACAGGGGCAGCATCCCAAAGTGCGTCCGGCTCGTCCGTTGTCATGTCGGGCGTTCCCTTGACAGCTGTCGCAGCCGACGCAAGTTCAACAAAAGTAATCGCTCCGAGATTTCTGACTGCATCAGCATTCTGCGGGTCATTC
Source organism: Bacillota bacterium (assembly GCA_023397475.1). Lineage (GTDB taxonomy): Bacteria > Bacillota > Clostridia > Saccharofermentanales > Saccharofermentanaceae > Firm-13. The sequence continues at coordinate 63,236 of JAEWUD010000016.1, read as the reverse complement.
CAAGCGGAGGGCTTGTCTAAGTTCATAGCGAGGACGTCAAAATCGAGGATTGCTCCCTTTTCGAGAGTTACCGGGCAGACAACGTCTACATAGTAACCATCTTCTGTCTTTATACCTTGATCTCGGTTTACTGTCACGGGTCCGTCCGGAAGGAAAACCGTAACGGAATCTTCGGTTTCATCGGAAATGTCGTACACGTACACGCGAACCGTAAGCTTTCCGTCAACATACAGTGCGCGGAAAGAATTCTTATCGAATGTATACGGTGTTGCGAGGGCGAAATTTGCGTCACTTACTTCCGAAGCACCGTACGCGTTCGCTTTCTTCACGGTTGGGGGAAGCATCGTCGGATCCGTCAAAGCCCAGAAAGAATACTTGGGTTGCATATCCGCATCGAAAAGCAGCGGGAATTTTTCCGCCATCCAGCTGGTTCCGTCAGAAATACCCCAGAACACAACGGCGTCGATCTTGTCCTTCTTTTCGACAAACATTGCCATAAGTTCCGCATAACGGTTTGCCTGCTTGAGCATATCTTCTTCACTGTTGCTCGGTGCCTGGATATCGAGTTCGGAAATACGAACGCGAAGTCCCAAAGCGGAGAAACGGTCAATCGCCTTGGAGATCTGGTCGATCGAGGGATTCTCGACCTCATAATGTGCCTGAAATCCGATGCCGTCGATCAGACCCTTCTCGTATAGACCCTTGACCATATTATAGATACCGGTCTGCTTGGGTTCATACGGTACGTTGAAATCATTATAGAAGAGTTGAACATCAGAAGGGGCATATTGTCTGGCATAGGTAAAGGCATATTCGACGTAATCGGCACCTACTACCTCGTACCACATATCGCCTTCCGCAGAATCTTGTGTCTTTGTGGGACGCATGGAACCTGTTGCTCCGTCGATCGTCTCGTTGACAACATCCCATGTGGTGATTACACCGGGGTAGTTCTCTGTTACAAACGCAAATACTGCGGCGATATAATTCTCAAGTCTCTGTAACATGATCTCCTTGGAGACCACGGGCTTCTCCAGATCATAACTCTCGTGGAAGAACTCCATCGGTGTCTGTTTGAGCCAGACGAGTGTATGACCGTGTACCGTGAATCCGTTCTCCTTGGCATAATCCAGAAGAGGCAAAGCCTTCTCGAAGGTTAGGACGGGATGCGTCTCGTCACCGCCTTCAGCGGCAGCACGGCAGGCATCGAGATCGAGAATGCTTTCCGGCTTGAGCTCGTTCTCATTTGTGTAGGTCGTGTATTGTTTGGACACGAAGTCCATCAGAGCTGTATCCGAGAAAGCGGACAGCGGGATGGCTACGCCGATCGGGAACGAGTCCTTATAAGTCTCGGCAAGACTCGGAAGATCACCGTTAAGCGAGGCCGAATCCTTATCGATCACGTTAAGATCATCTATGTAGAAAGACAGTCCGGGGGCATCCAGCGTCTCAAAATAGATGACAGTCTTCTCTACATTATCGCCGGCCCGGAAGGTTCCGGTAAGTTCCGTCCAGACACCGCTCTCGATTTCCATGCGTTGGAGATTCTGATAGCCGGCGACTCCGCCGACGGTCGTCTCAGCGGAAAGAATGATCATCTGCTTCTTTCCGGATTCCTGATAGGCCCAGCCGGAAATCGTATAGGTCTTACCGGCCTCGAAAGGATACGTGCATCCGGGTCCGTTCCAATCAATCGTACGCTTGTCGGTAAACAAGCTGTATGTACCCGTGTGAGCTGCTTTGTCAGATCGCTCGATTGTGACCGAGCCTTCGCTTCTTCCGGCCCATCCGGCCAGATCTGTGTCACTCTCGAAGCTGTTCTCGCCGAGTACGCCGACGGCGGCATTAGTGGCTGTCGGTTCGGTCGATGTTGCAGGTGCGGTCGTGACGTCTGTCGGGGTGCCTGTCGTGCCGCAGGCGGCAAGGCCCAAGGCCATTGAGGCGACGACTCCGAGACAAAGGATCTTGCGTAAGACTGAACTCATTTTTCTCATGTAACCTCTCCTATCAAATACTTTTTTGCATTGTACGAGGCGCGTGAAAATCAAGCGGCAACGGTCAAATGCTTGGAAATTTGACACATTATACCGCAGATTTCACGTGATTATAATAGAATAATTACGAGATTTTCCACGAATTTGTATGTAAATTATAGGCGAATCGTTTCGCTTTTTGTGCACTTTGCACGTCTGTTGTCATTTTCTATTGACATTATCACCATGTGTTACATACAAGATGAATTCGCGAAACGTTTTATGCGGGACAGGTTATTTCACGCCCCTGAACAAATCTCTTCGAAATGCTGGAAGTATCTGCCGAATAAATAAATTGGGAGAGTCGTTCTTCTAACGTCCGCGGAAGGAGTACGTTATCTTTCTCTTTGTTGATAACAAGAAAATCGGCATCATATCCGGGTTCAAAGGATCCGACGCGGCCGAAGAATTTGCCGCCGCCTTTGGTTGCCAAATAGAAGGCTTCAGACAGAGAAACCGGTATGTCTTCCGGATGATCGATAAACCTGAGGTTTGATTGCTGGCATGCACCTGCAATCGAACTCATGATATCGAGACGATGAGATCCCGCGACATCCGAACCGATCCCCAAACGCATATCCCTTCTCATGTACTCGCGAAGAGGCATAATCCCGCTTCGCATGTTAATATTCGACAGCGGACAATGCGCGAGATAGATTTTTCGCTCCTGAAGAAGTATCTTCTCTTTCTCCGTCAAATAGATGGCATGTGCTAATACGGTCTTCTCCGGACGCAGCAGTCCATAGGCTTCGTAGACCTCCGAGAAAGTCTCGATCTCGGGATGCAATTCCCGTACCCAGGCCACCTCGTCGCGGTTTTCACTGACGTGTGACTGAATCGGCAGGTTATACGTTTCCGCCAGGTGCCCCAGTTCACGCATGAGTTCCCGTGTCGTCGAAGGGACAAATCTTGGTGTCAATATTGGGGTAACTCTGTTGTTTCTGCCGAGCGTTCGCGACAGAAACAGCTCTGTATCCCGCAAAGATTCCGCGGTGGTCTCGGAAAGCTCCGGAATTGAATTGCGATCCATATTCACCTTGCCGACCATGCCGCCCAGACCGGATTTCACGAGAAGATCGAAAAGCAACAACGTGGTATCCGGATGCAGCGTTCCGAATACCGATGCTCGTGTCGTTCCGGACACCCATAATGCGCGGATGAACTCCCTGTAACACCGATCAGCAAACTCCAGGTCTGAGAACCGGCTTTCCAAAGGGAAGGTATATTTCGTCAGCCACGGAAGAAGTTCCTCGTCATACCCCAATCCGCATTGGACGAATTGCGGCGCGTGCGTATGAAGATCACAGAAGCCCGGAATAATCAGTTCTTCGGAGAAATCCATAACCGCAAGTCCTTCATATTGCTCGGGGAGTTCATCCGCAAGAAGAAGAACCACACCGTTTTCAATCACCAGATAGGCCTTCTCCTTGGCGACAAAGGTATGTGGAGAGCTTGTAAAAATAAAATTTCCATAGACGACGAATGTTGACATGAATTATCCTCCTACCTTTTCGCTCGAGGAAATGATATTCCCGAAAGACTCGGAGATAACATCTTCACTCACCGCATTACGGAGCCATAACTCGACATCCTCTTTCGGAAGTGAGGAAAAGGATCGAACGGGCGAAGGTATGCCCTCCGCCGATCGCATCGTCATCTCCGTCCAGATTACACCGACCCATTTTCCGTTCTTAAACCCGGAATCTCGAAGATGACCTGTCTCGCGAAAACCAACCTTGCGGTGAAACGCCAAACTCTTGTGATTGACGTCCGTAATTAAAGCATATAGCTTGTAATACCCTTGAGCTGCAAGTGCGGGAATCAACGCCCGATACAATGCTGCTGCGAACCCGCGCCCGTGCGCTTCCGGATCAAGATAAACGGTTACGTCCGCGTCCCAGCTGTATGCGGCACGTTCAAAGGCCTTCGAACCATACGCATAACCGACAATCCTCTTCCCCTTAACCGCCACGAGCCAAGGGAATTGACTTGTTGTGTTGCGATATCTCGCAAGAAAAACCTCTGCGGAGGGGGTTATGTATTCAAATGAATAATTCGTATTCTCGACATAATACGAATAGATGGATAAAATGTCCGGCAAGTCCTCTTCTGTCGCCTCTCGAATGGTGAAATTCATGATTGCCCTCCTTGTATTCATCGAAATAAATAGGCCTTCATCAGCATAAAAACAACGATATGTGCCGGATAGAACACGTAGAAGAAATACTTGCTCCATCTTTTCGGCTTAACGGTCGGTCGCTCCAGTAACAGGAGAAACACCGCGCAACAGGAAAAAATTTGCAGGGTCGCAAATCCCGTGTCGAGTCCTCGCCACAGTGTTCGCACAAAGAAGCAGATCAAGTTCTGTGCCAACAGCACACCAAAGATCGGAATAATACGCATCAACTGTGAACTCGATAATCCAGCCTGCTTCGTATTTATTACGGGAATTGCACCTTTACGAAGAAAATAAGAATAGATCAATACCGTGATAATCCCGTAAACGTCATAGTCAGGTAAAAATACCAGCGTCAACAAGACAAGAATCACAATACCCAGAATCGCAAAAACTACGATCCATGCCGGCGATCGAGTTCGCAGGATTCCCGGAACATCCTCATTCCTCGCATAGGTATCGGAGAACCCGTCACGCCCCCATCTTGCAAAGGAGATCCACTCAATGAAAATCATACATCCGATCGCAAGAGAAAACGTGAAAAGCACATTGATGAAGAACGGCTCTCCCGTAAGAAGATGCGTGAGATAAAAGGCAAATTCTGTCATCGCGGCAAAAAGAAACATCCGCGCGAAGTAGCGCGGACGGCTTCTTGTTCGTATGTATCCCAGAGCAACGGAGTAGGCGAACAAAGGAAAGGACAAGCGGCCCACGAGTCGAAGAAGAAGATAGATCTCGCCCGGCATATGCTCGCCGAAATAGTAACCGATGTGATCAACGACCATAAGCAGCAAGGCGATCCATTTCATGCTTCTTTATCCAAACCGCCGGTTATGCGAACAGGCGCTGTCGTCCTTCCTCAATACTCCTCGCGGTTTCCGAACTCCGCACTCTCCACCCACTCATCCACACGGCGGATCCGAGTAATCAATTCTTCGAGAATGTCGATATGTTGCTTCTCTTCTTGCAGAAGATAAGATAAAGCAGACCTCTCCGACTCATCCGACGACGTATCGAGAAGTTCACGATACAGTTGAACAGCCTTCTCCTCCATCGTAAGAGCCATCTCGTAAACAGCAACTTGCGGAGGGTTCGCGCGAATCTCATCTTCAAACTTCTCCAGGTTCGCGAAAATATTCTTCTCATGAATGAGATTGTAATGATCCGGCAAATCCATTCCGGAATCTTCAATTAACTCGTGAATCAAAGCCAGGTGTCGTCCTTCATCATCCGCAAGGATCGTGAATACCCGCTCGAGAATCGTACCGCTGTAATTGCGAATCTGTTCCTCATAATACTCGATACCTTCCGATTCCATATCGGCGGCAAATTGTAACGCGTTCATATTGCACCTCCGTAACCCTCGAAATGAATCCTTTCGTATAAGTTCATTCTATCATAAAGGATGTGATGCAGTGACAAAAGGTTTACTAGATGACCAATCCTCCGTTAGGACTGATCACCTGTCCAGTGATGAAGGATGCATGATCCGACGCAAGAAATAACAGGACCTGCGCAATCTCTTCCGGTGTTCCGATCCGACCTAGAGGCGTCTCGTCACAAAGACCTTGCAGGTCTTCCCCAGTGAGAGAATGGTTCATCTGCGTGTCAATAACACCGGGAGCAACACAGTTCACCGTGATTCCGGAGGGACCTACTTCTTTGGCCAGCGCCTTGGTAAATCCGATGATTGCTGCCTTTGCGGACGAATACACCACCTCGCACGAAGCTCCTGTAATACCCCAGATCGATGATACCGTCAGAATGGTTCCTGTCTTGCGAGCGATCATTCCCGGAAGTACGGCCTGAACCAGATGAAATAGTCCGCCGACATGGATATCAAACATCTCTCGAAACTCGTCCTCCGAGACGTCCGTAATCAGCTTCTGCGATGCGATTCCCGCGTTGCTGATCAGAACGTCGACGACTCCGTAGCAAAGGTTTGCCTTCATGACGGCTTCCCTCACATCAGAGGACTTTCTTACATCCACACGATAGGAGCTGACATCATAGCCTTTTTCACGAAGGCTCGAAGAGATGACTTCGGCACTTTCCGCATTCGTACGATAGAAAAAAGTAACCGCATACCCCGCTTGTGCAAAAGCCTCTGCCGTCGCGGCTCCGATACCTCCGGAACCGCCTGTGATCAGAACGTGTCTTTTCGATTTATGCATCGTATCACCTATCCCTTTGCCGGGAACTACACCGGCTCCATTGGAAACTGTATGCGTACGCCCTCACCTGCCTGAATTCGGAACGTTGTAGACGTCGCTCGATCAAGCGCGAAAACCGAATGTAAACCTGATTCCTGCACGGAATAATCTTCTGCAATAGCGGTGACCGGCGGTGTTGCCGACGACGATGCAACCGTTAGATTGAGCGGAAAGTCCAAAGGCTCATAGCCTTCTAATCCAATCGAAAAAGACATCGGAGAGAGATTGCCATCGGTGTCCATACAGTTTGACAGAAAACCGGTTGCGATTCGTCCGACGGTTATCAACTGTATCTCGGATACGAGAATCCTCTCTACGATCATTGTCGACGGATCATACGTAATTTCGTTGACCTTCGCGATCTGAACCGCGCCGTCCTGCAAGTCTCCAAAAGCTTGATAGACCCAAAGATTCGTTGGAGTCAGAAGTCCTCCCACCTCGCCCGACGCGCCAAAAGCATCCGCATGAAGGTCAGCAATCTTCTTGGGTATAATGCGCAAGCCGTCCGAATACTTGTATACAAAACTGGTCGGTTCGAAGTCCATTCCGTAGCCGCCGGAAAGGAGAAGAAAGGAGTCTCCCTCATCTACCGAAGATAGAAGTTCGCTCTCGAGGGCGTATTGCGAGAGTGCCTGAGTGTTCTGATTGTAGAAAACCTGGCCTACCGTTCGATTATTCACCTGGTTCATCAGAAATCCAATCGAAAAGCAGAAAGCAAATACAAATGCGAGAATGCGCATGTTCTTAGGTTGATTCACTCTCGAAAGAAGCAGACGAAGTAGATATACAGCGATCATTACGCCGCCGAAATACTGGACAAAGACCGGCAGATAGCCGACACCCGGTGAGATCTCTGTCTGATATCGCGCGGAAAGAGAGAGAATCGTAGCAGGAAGAATCCAGAACATCAGACCTGTCCAAAGGATCTTCTTGTCCGGTTTATCCTTGCCGTCTCCCGCCAAGACAAACGCCAGTCCGGCGAATAAGGCCAGGGCTAAACAGATATCACCGGGCGTAATACTGCGGACAAAAGCCTTGAAGCCGTAGATCAGGAATGTCGGTGTAGCGAGAAGATAGTAACTCATCGGAATCGCAGCGCTAATCTGGCTCAAGAAGGCTTTGATCAAACCGTACGCATCAAAGGAGAAGCTGATACCCGCATACGTTGGATTCGGCGCGATCGCACGAAGGATTAATGTCGTTGTGAGTATGATTGCGGTCACGCCGACATATGGCAGCGTCGAAAGAACGGCTTTCTTCCCTCGCATGTAAAAAAATGGAAGGACAAGAAAAGCCAGAAGAAATGCATAGGAGATCTCATAGGTCATCATCGCACAAGCAAAAAGGACGGCCCCGATGAAATGATACCGGTATTTGCCGCTCGAATAACCGATGACTGCGAAGGATCCGGCCCACAGCAGGTACAATGCGACAAACTGAAGCATGCCGTGATACGCTATGATCGGGTCCTGATAATACCGGAACTGAAAAAAGACCGGAGTAATCAGTATCGCAACGATCGCGAGTCGATGACTGCCGCTCAGTCGATGAATAAAGAAAGCGGCGGATAATACACATGCAAATACCAGTACAATCTGGAATGTCCGGTAGAGAAAAAGCGAGGAACATGCGGTGAACATCGCATAGGAATAAAATGCCAGCGGATAGAATCGACCGCTATCCATCCATTGTCGCATCAGGCTGAAGGTGTGGTCCCAAACATTCCGGTTCGAATACATGAGGCCGCCGTCCGTTAAGGAGTTGATCATATCATCGCCGTTATACGGTATCTTGTATACCATGAATAACGTGATGAGGACAAACAGCGAGGAAGCGATATAGAGAATTGGGATAATAAAGGTCTTCCTATCGCGTCGACGATCTATCCGGGAGGCAGCCTGCGTCATGAGGATTCTCCTTATCGATGAGAATTATGGTAAGTATTTTACCATAACCAAAAGAAGTATTCCCGTATACGGCCAAATCATCAGTTGCGATTTTTAGAAAAGAAGATTATCATCTCAATAGTAGAAACGTCGAAGAAATGAGGATAAAGAATATGCCAACCCTTACACCTCTTGACAACGAAATGCCGGACATTGACCCCGAAGCGCTGACCGTCAATCTGTCCGGTCGCGGACCTGATGAGGAGGATCTCGTCAAAGCTCCTACGAATGTCAGGATGCCTGAGGAACACGAGGTTGTTGACTTCGGATCTGATCCTGTTGAGTCCGTCGACGCCGAAGAATCCACAGAGGATTCAGATTCCCTTTACGATGAGGACCAATCGAGAGCCGACGAAGAGGAGATACGAGAGATTGAGGCACTTCTTCGCAAGAAGAAATCCGACCGTCTGCGCATGAAGAAGGCTCGGGCAGTTGCCAGCGGCAAGAAAGGACTTGATCCGATTGTCATTGGTGCGATGGCGCTTTCGGTAATCATAGCCGTATTGGCGATCCTATATTTTGCGGGTTTTTTCGAGAATAAGGATTCGATCGGACTGACCGTCGACGAACTTTCGAAGGCTTACTCCTCGACGACGGCTTACAAAGAAATCTCCAAGTACGGCTTTGCATTCCCGGAGATGGAATACTATGATGATGCGGACACGGGTGCCGTTACAACAGACACGGTCTCAGAGTATCGTAATTTCAGCGGTTATTTCGAGAACTCGTTGGACTACTATTTTGCGATTGGCGGTGTTATTAACCGATCGGATTCTACGATTACAACGTTGAAGGCGAAGATTTACCTGAATTCCGAGAAAGGTCTTGCCGATTCGATGGTTGTTTTCTCTCCGATTTTACAGAGCCTGTACCCGGAGATGACCATACAGGAATCGATTACCTTGATGCAACAACTGACCGCCAACACGACGGATGTTACCGTTAAGGGGAATTATGCCCTCGCATTGAAGCTCGGATATGAAGCGAACGTAAACTACGCGGAAATCTATATCACGTCCAAGAATCGCGCGACGGATATGAAGGACATTCTCTACCCGACAGAAGCAACTCAGACGACTGTTTCTGCGACGAATCCGGCTGCCTAAGATACGAACCTTTCTCCTGACAACAAAAACACCGGGATCGATTCGATTCCGGTGTTTTTGTTTGTAGTTGATATCTCGTGTAATCTCAATAGAGAAGTCGAACGGCAATTGTATAGATCATCGAACTTAACAAAGGCATCGATCCGATCGTAAGAACGATGAGAAGGAGAGCTTTCTTTGCGTCAAACTTTGTCACAGAAGCCCGGACCTCTTCGTAAAGCAGGAGCGCTCCGAGCGCATATACGGCGGTTGAGAGAAAGGCTGTTATTCCGAAGCTTACTGACAGAAGCCCTAGAATCTCGTTAAGAAGTGTCACAGGTCCGAGCAGCCAGAAAGCGATACCCGTAGATGCGAGACTCTGTTTCAGATTCTTCGATGGACTGATACCGAAGGGTTTCTGCAAAAGGAAGAAAACGAAGAGCAGCGACGCGATGGTCAGGAAGGAGCCGAAGCCGGAAATCGAACGCAGCGTGATCGTTCGGAAAGTCTCTACGATGCCGAGGTAGGCGAGGCTCATGTTTGTATAGGCGAAGAGTATACTGACAAGAACATAGAAAAGGCCGAAAAGAAGGCCGAAAATCCAGTATTTCTCATGAGAGTATTTATGCATCGCTTGGAAGGGATCGGAGAAGAAGGACGAGAAGAATCCGGGGAATTCGGACATTACGCCGGGCGAAGACGATTTCGTCTCGGTTTTGGTTTCTCCGGTGGAAACGGCGGACGCCGCAACCGCGATCGTGTCGGACCCGACAGAGGACTCATCAGAAGTTTCGGCGGAAGCTGTCACAGTACCCGGTTCTGCAATCGGTTCAGCGGCCGACACAGAGGCTCCGCAATTCGGACAGAAAATGCTTCCGTTGGGAAGTTCCGTTTGACATGTTGAACAGTTCATATCTTTCCCTCCTACTCAAATCGTGCAATATCTTTTACGCACGTTCCTATACTACACAATTTTTTCAATCGCCGCAAAGAATTCCGCAAATTTATTTATGTTTTCAAGAGAGAAAATATTCGTCAAAAGTTTGAATTGACAGAAAGAAAACATATGATAAAATTGTAAGGGCGTCGGGGTGTAGCTCAGTTGGCTAGAGTGCTTGCTTGGGGTGCAAGAGGTCGCCAGTTCAAGTCCGGTCACTCCGACCATCGAAAAGAGCCCTGCGGCTGTAAGGTCGCAGGGCTTCCCCATTTTTAGGGGAAAATCAACGCATCAGATCATACATATGGTTGATCGGACCGGATCCGTGTCCCAGCGCGAGCATCGCTCCGATGGCACCTGTGACGTACCTCTTTGCTCTCTCGATACTTCTCTCCAGCGCAAGTCCCTCCGCCAATCCACACGCGATAGCGGAAGACAGTGTACAGCCGGTGCCATGTGTGTTGGGATTCGGAACTCTTTCTTCTTCAAAGCGCACGAAACTTCCGTTTGTGGCAAGAATATCTGTCGCACCCACTTTCAGGTGCCCGCCCTTGAGAAGTATGGAGGATGGCGTTCGTGTCGACAATTGTAGAAGTACTGCTTCCATATCCTCGACATTCCGAATTCGACGACCACTCAGGACCTCGGCTTCCGGGATGTTCGGGGTGATCAGGGTTGCGATCGGGAACAATTCATCGACAAGGGTTTGAACGGCATCATCACGCATCAACCTTCCTCCGGACGTCGCTACCATCACCGGATCAACGACGATATTACGGGCGCGGTGTTTCCGCAATCCCTGTGCGATCACACGAATAAGTTCCGCATTCGACACCATTCCGATTTTCACGCTGTCCGGGTAGATATCTTCAAATACAGCGTCGATTTGCGCGAGAACAAGCTCCGGCGACAGCTCATACACTGCGTTAACTCCCATTGTGTTCTGCGCCGTCACAGCGGTAACGACGCTCATCGCATAGAGTTTATGAGCGGTGATGGTCTTAATATCCGCTTGAATTCCGGCTCCGCCACAGGAATCTGATCCCGCTATCGTTACTACTTTTCGCATGTCATCTCCCCTTCTTTCTTCGATATGGCAAAATTCATCTGATCCAATAGTTGTCGTAGATTTCTGGCGCTGGCACTCACATCCTTTTCGCCGAATATGGCCGAAACACCGGCGATACCGGCGATCCCGGTTTCGGCCAGAAGCAAAACGTTAGATCTCGAGATCCCTCCGATCGCAACGACCGGTACGGTCAGCGCCTTTGCAATTCGTCTTAATTCGTCACGGGATACCGGTTCTGTGTCCAACTTTGTCTGCGTGGGGAACAAGGCTCCAACGCCGATGTAATCCGCACCTTCTTCTTGTGCCTTCAAGGCATCGGCGAGATTTCTTGCGGTAACACCGATGATTCGTTCGGAGCCAAGAATTCGTCGTGCATGACGAGGCGCCATGTCAGATGCTCCCAGATGAACACCGGCGTCAGGGATCCGTCGAGCCAGTTCCGTCCGGTCATTGAGTATAAATGGAATCCGATAGTATTTGCAGATGGCCGACACCTTCTTCGCGCGCAAGAACAGAGACGAGTCGCTTCGGTTCTTGTCCCGCAGTTGAAGGCAAGTCACCCCGCCTTGTATGGCTGCTTCGATATTGTCGAGAAATACGGAATCCTCAACATCTCCGTCGGCGGTGACGGCGTAGAGCAAGAGATTACCGGGCTTGATATTCATACGATGCATACTCCTTAAACGTGTTCGAATTCATGTGGTATATCGCGTCAATCATCCGTTCCCGGAAACGCATATTGCCATCGTTCTCTGTGCACAACTCGCGCGCGACTTCTCCGGCGATTCCCATAGCGATCGTCGCCGCGAGTGCGGCGTTACCGACATCATGCGGACAAGCGCCGACACATGCCCCGACCAAAGCGGAAAGTTGACAACCGGAGCCGCTGACAAGACGCATCTCCGGAACTCCGTTATATACGATGGTACTTCTAACGGGACTTGATACAAGATCAACGCTGCCTGTTGCGACGAGGACGATTTTATAATGCTGTGATTTCTCGCGAAGAAATTCGACTTCCTTCGTCAGAAAATCACCGGTCAACGGATTCGAATCTGAAGTGTCCACGCCTCTCTGTGTTCTGTCTTCAGAAAAAAGTGCATGCATCTCCGAACGGTTCGCACGGACAACTGAAAGCGGGAAATCCCGCAGGAGTTCCAACGCAAACGAGTGCCGGTAGCTACTGAAACCCACACCGACAGGATCAAGAACAACGGGAATACCGCGTTCTGTTGCGCGGGAGGCGCTCTGTCGCATCGATTCCTCCGAGCTTTGTCGCAGCATGCCGAGGTTGAGAACCAACGCATGGCTTTTTGCGGTGATTTCGGCGGCTTCTTGCGGCGCATCCGCCATAATCGGCGACGCGCCCGCCGCCAGCAGAAGATTGGCGCAATCGTTTATGCTTACATAATTCATTATGGAATGAACGATCGGGTTTATCTCTCTGACACGACAAAGAATGTCATACAACATCGACGTCCCCCCGATATCTTTTCGTCTGCTGATATGAGCGAAACGACTTTTCGAGCATATATACGATAAGGGCAAGCACCGCCGTCCCAATCATTGCGGGAAGAGTACTGCCGATAGGAGTATCCATTCCAAGAAGGATTCGATAGCCGATAAACCCTAATACCCATAGGAGGAGATTCGCAAAGCGAAAATTCTCCGGCTTCCGTTCCCGTCGCGACGCGAAGTGATCCACGATCAGAACGGCGCTCATGGGCGCAAAAACGGATCCGATGAGATAAAGAAAGTCCTCATATCTCTCCAACGGGAAGAAGACCGCTATGCCCGTTGCAAGCACACAAATGAATATTGCATAGATCTTGCCGCTCCATCGCGAAGAAATCGAAACGAAGCTCACCCCTGCGGAATAAGCATCCATGAAGGTCGTCGTCACGGTGGAGAGAATGATAACAAGAAGCGAAAATATTCCCATGCCTGCCTGAAGCATGACTCGCTCAACGGAGGATTCTCCCGTAACAAGTACAGCCTGTAATCCGATCAAATACATCCAGGAACTCGAGAGGAAATAGGATATACAAGACATGACAGATGCAGTTTTGGGTTTTTGGGCCGTACTCGTGTAATCGGATATCAACGGTAACCATGAGATCGGCATGATCGCGGACAGTTCCACCGCGGCGCCAAAACTCATCGACGAATTCGGTAGAACACTCGAGTTCTTCGTAAAGAGTACGGCACTCAAGACAAGACAGAGGATGAAGAGAAGGATCGCCGCTACGGTTCCGAGTTTCTCCAGTCGGGAGATCCCTACGAGGAGCCAAACAACGATAAGAATGCCGATCAGGAATATGAATATCACCGGGGCAAACGACGGAAGAATTGTCACTGCGGCGTCCGCTCCGCTGCGAATCATTATAACCGTCCAGCCGATGAGTTGAAGCACATTGAGAATACAGAAGAGCAGTCCACCCTTTTTCCCGAAGCAGCGCTTCACGGTCTCCATCGCGTTCAATCCGGTTTGCCCTCCGATCCATCCTGCCAGAAGTAAAAGTGAACATCCGATGAGATGACCAAGAAGAATTGCAAGTAAACCATTTTGAAAACCAAGCGGCGCAATGAGTGTTCCGGTGAATATTTCCGCGATGGAAACCGCAGCCCCAAACCAAATCATCGAATTGCTTCTTGTAGAAGTTTTCTCGTTACTGATACTCATACTCTTTCTCCCCTCTCTTCCTGAAATGAAATGAATGTATTCAGAGATTTATTTCGCTTGAGCAGCAGGATGCAAAGCCCCGCGGATAAGGCTCCGAAGGCCGAGGAGAGAAGAAACGGAAGAAGGTAGGTGTAATACATGATGTCAGCGCTGCTTCGCCCCATCATCCATACGGCGACGAGATATGCGACGAGACCGCCGAATACTCCTGTACCAAGGATCTCCGCAAAAATCGTTAGAGACAGCTTGCGCGAGAAACGAAACACGATTCCACAAAGCAAGGCACCGATCATACTTCCGGGAAATGCCAGAGGGGTACCGAGTCCAAGAAGATTCCGGAGAACACTTGAGACAAATGCAACGAGAATCCCATACCAGGGGCCAAGCAGAACAGCACACAATACATTGACAACATGTTGTACCGGAGCACATCGACTTCCGAATACAGGAAAGGAAATTGTGCTTCCCGCGACCGCTACAGCACTCAGCATACCGGCAAGCGCCATTTTCGTGATGTTTCTTCGATTCATACCTTCACCTCAAACTCTCTCAGAATTGAAAAGACACCCGAACGGGTGTCTCCGAAAAAGTCCATCAGGTATGACTTCCTACGGCGGCATTATCCGCATCAGGTTAAGGGTCGAAGTTATAAACTTCCTCTCAGCCCGTTCTACGAGCTCCCCTGTTTTGTGACAGTATACCCTTATTCATTCCTGTTGTCTATCCGAATCACGAAGAATCTGCCTCGCCGGGCGCAACCAAAAGAAGTGCACCACCCAATGCCGGACGCGGTGTCCAACCCCGGGGGTGCACTTCAATCATTCAGTTGAGAATGTTACTTCCATCGCTCAAGCGACGGATCAGAAATCTCTGGAACGGGCGTTCGGATGCGAAGGACCTGCGTCAGATGACGGAGCATTCGGCTCTGTGAAATCACGGCGCTCTCTTCTTTCCGGTCTCGGTCCGCCCGAATTATGACGGTCGCCTCTGTCTCCGTGATCTCCGCGATCGCCTCTTCCCTCACGATGATCACCAAACCCGCCGCGTCTCTCTCTCTGAGGACGATCTCCGGCCGGTCGACGAGGAGCATCAGGACCATCGGTAAAACCTTCCGGCTTCTCTGTGCAATCACGCATCGAGAGATTAATGCGGCCTTGCGCGTCAATCTCGGAAACCATGACCTTCACCTTGTCGCCTTCCTTGACAACATCTTCGACCTTATCAACACGATTCCAAGCCATCTTGGAAATGTGTACAAGGCCTTCCTTGCCGGGAAGGAATTCGACGAAGGCGCCGAATGTCATCAAACGAGTAACCGTGCCGTCAAAGATCTCGCCCTGTGCCGGATCGTTAACGATTCCGTTGATGATCGCAAGCGCGCGAGCGGCCTTCTCAGCGTCGGGAGTCGAGATGAAGATACGACCATCGTCGTTGATATCGATCTCAGCCCCTGTATCGGCGATGATCTTGTTGATGACCTTACCGCCGGATCCGATAACTTCACGGATCTTGTCGACCGGAACCTGCGTCGTGATGATGCGAGGAGCATACTTCGAGAGGTCTTCGCGAGGGGCGTTGATTCTCGGAAGAATGATCTCGTTAATGATCTGAAGTCTTCCCTTGCGAGTCATCTCAAATGCCTGACGGATGATCTCAAGAGAAAGTCCGTCAACCTTGATGTCAACCTGAATCGAGGTAATACCCAGCTCGGTGCCTGCAACCTTGAAATCCATGTCGCCGAAGAAGTCCTCAATCCCTTGAATATCCATGAAAACAAGGAAATCATCCTCGTTCTCTTCATTGACGATAAGACCCGTAGAAATACCCGCAACCGGTCTCTTGATCGGAACACCGGCATCCATCAGAGCCAATGTGCTCGCGCAAACTGAACCCTGCGAGGTAGATCCGTTGGACATCAAAATCTCGGATACATTGCGGATTGCATAAGGAAATTCCTCCTCGGACGGGAGAACGGGGATCAGCGAACGTTCCGCAAGAGCGCCGTGGCCGATCTCTCTTCTGCCGGGTGAACGGGATGACTTCGCCTCTCCGACGGAATATGCGGGGAAGTTGTAGTGATGCATATAGCGCTTCGTATCCTCGGAATCCAGACCGTCCAGTGTCTGTGAACGGGAAAGAGGCGCAAGTGTGCAACAGGTCAGAACCTGCGTCTGACCGCGCTGGAACAATCCGGTTCCATGGACGCGAGGCAGAACACCGACATCGCAGGACAGGGGACGGATTGTATACAGATCTCTGCCGTCGACGCGAACATGTTCGCGGAAAAGATAGTCTCGGACGACCTTCTTCTCAAGCTTATAGATCGACTCGGCAACATAGGGCAGGTAATCTTCATGTTCCGCGGCAAGGTATTCCTTAACCTTCTGCGTCAGGGCAGAGACATTGGCATCACGAACACTCTTGTCGTCGGAGAGAACGGCTTGACGCATATCGTCCCATGCAAACTTCTTGATGCAGTCGAAAACATCGGCGGGAATCTCGCTGGAAGTATAGGAGAATTTCGGCTTGCCGATCTCCGTGACAATACTGTCGATAAATGCGACTACTTCCTTGACGGTCTCGTGACCCGCGGCAATTGCTGCGAGCATCGTCTCATCATCAACTTCATTGGCACCGGCCTCGACCATGCAAATCTTCTTTGTGGTTCCGGCGAGCGTAACGTACATACGGCTCTTGGCGCGCTGTTCTTCGGTGGGATTGATTACCGCCGCATCATCGATGAGACCGAGAACAACACCGCCTGTCGGGCCGTTCCACGGAATATCAGAAATGGACACCGCGATCGATGTTCCGATCATCGCAGCTACCTCCGGCGAACAATCCTGATCTACTGACATGACAAGATTGGATACGACGACATCGTTACGTAAATCCTTCGGGAAAAGCGGCCGAATCTGGCGATCAATGACGCGAGACGTAAGGATAGCCTTCTCCGAGGGACGTCCCTCGCGCTTGATGTATCCGCCGGGTATCCGGCCGACAGCATACTGCTTCTCTTCGTAATCCACGGAGAGTGGGAAGAAATCGATTCCGTCTCTCGGTGTCGCCGATGCGGTAACCGTCGACATGATGACGGTGTCACCGTAGCGCACAAGACATGCGCCGTTGGCAAACTGGGCAAGTTTACCGGTCTCCACGATCAGCGGACGGCCGGCAAGGTTCATCTGAAACTTTCTTTCCATAAGTAAAAAAACCTCCCTGGGTTGAATCTCTGGTCAACCGGGGCGGTAGTTTGTAGATTCGCGGTTCGTATTCGCAAACGAATCGTCAATCTACCCTCTACAACCCTCGGTTGTACCGAATGCATAGGATCATTATACCGTATTTTGGTAGAAATGTTCGCAATGTAAGAAAAACAAAAAGGTATGTCAAGAATTTGTCAAACTCCCCGGTCCTCATGTCTTCGACACTGTATAGGAGAGTTCATCGAATGTACAGGATATGAAAAAGCCGCCTCTTCTGACTTTCCGGTCATCTGAGGCGGCCATATCATCTTACTTTCTGATTCCGAGCTTCGCGATAATCGTTCTGTAACGCTCAATGTCGATACGTGCCAGATAATCGAGAAGACCTCTTCTCTTACCGACCATCGTGAGAAGGCCGCGTCTGGAGTGATGATCGTTCTTGTGCTCCTTCAGGTGCTCTGTCAGGTGATTGATTCTCGATGTGAGAATTGCAATCTGAACCTCCGGAGATCCTGTGTCGCCTTCCTTAAGACCATACTCCTTGATAATTTCTGACTTGTTGATCGTGTCCATACTGTTCCTCCTTCAAAGTCCTGCGGCAAAGTAACGGGTCGGACGATCCCGCAACTGTGTCCGCGGCAAATACGTTGGAATATTACCATAAAAGGTACGTGTTGTAAAGAACGAACGTAGAATCCGAAGATTCTGTCACCTCAAAGACTCGACTAAGCTCATGTATGTATCGATCTGTCTTCGTGATCGATTCTTTTCAGCACGGCGCGAGCCGCCATGACGCCGCTTGCCCCGGCCTGCGACAATCCACGTGTAATTCCCGCACCGTCACCGCAAGCAAAGAAATTTCGGAGCTTCGTCTCCAGTTCACTCGTTAGCGTCAATCGCGCACTGTAGAACTTCACCTCAACTCCATAGAGAAGCGTATCCTGATTCGCGGTTCCGGGCGCAAGCTTATCCAGTACGTGAATCATCTCAATGATATTGTCCAAATGACGTTTCGGCAAGACCAGTGAGAGATCCCCCGGAATCGCTTCCAAAGTGGGCTTAACAAAGCTCTGCGGCAAGCGATGTGTATTGGTTCTTCGGCCGTCGATCAGATCCCCGAATCGCTGGACCATGATTCCACCGCCGAGCATGTTGGACAACGACGCGATTCGCTTGCCGTATTGATATGGCTCATTAAACGGTGTCGTAAATCGGTTGCTGACAAGAAGCGCGAAGTTTGTATTCTCGCTGCGTAACGCGGGATCCGTATAGCTGTGTCCGTTAACGGTGATGATTCCGTCGGTGTTCTCTGTAACTACATGACCGTATGGATTCATACAGAACGTGCGAACTACATCCTTATACTGCTTGGTACGATAGAGAAGCTTCGCTTCGTACATCGCATCGGTAATGTCCTTAAATACGATCGCCGGAAGTTCAACACGAACGCCGATATCTACCTGATTGTTAATCATCGGAAGCTTCAGTTTATGACAGATCGATGAGAACCATTCCGCGCCGCTGCGGCCGGGAGCGGCAATAAGATATTTGCATCGAACGGTTCCGGATGTCGTAGCAAGCGAATAGGTTCCATTCGGCTCATGCGCGATATCCTCTACCCGGGTACGGCAAATCAAATCAAGCTTTTTCGCGAGATATTCGTATTGCTCAATAAGAATCTCGCGGTTGCGCTCCGTTCCCAGGTGCTTGCATTTCGCGTCCATCAGATGCAGATCATAGCTAATCGCATTCCTTCGGATTACATCCGCCTGCGGTGTAGACGTCGAGAATACCTCGTTCGTTGCACCGAATCTCATGTTGACAGAATCGACGTACTCGATCAAACGCATGACCTCGGCATCCGTAACGTAGTCGTTCAGCCAGCCTCCGAATTGCGTCGTGAAGTTAAACTTACCGTCAGAAAACGCGCCCGCGCCGCCGAACCCCCGCATGATCGCACAGGTCTTACAGCTTACGCACGAAACCGTCTTCTTCTGGATGATCGGACAGGATCGGGCGCTGATCGGATCTCCCTGCTCAATGATCGCGACAGATAAATCCGGATGATTCTCCGTCAATTCATATCCGGCGAAAATACCGGCGAGACCGGCTCCAATAATTACTACGTCATAGCGTTTCTCTGTGTTCATATCACAACTCCGTCTCTCGAAAATACTCTTGTCAAGAAGCAATTTCCGCCTTGCGGGCGAAATAAAGCTCCGTCCTTGTTGTCTGTATGTAGGGAACCAGTGCAATGCTCAGAAATCCACAGGATAGAAGTGTCAAGGCGAACCAACCGATGAAAGAAAGGTCCAGAAGCCACATACGCCCCTTCTGTCCGTCGGTCATACGCTTGCTTAGATCCATGGTTTCGCGAAAATTCAACTGCGGCTGATCGACGAGGATAAAAGGTATGAAAAGGTATGCGTAATAGCGATTCAGAATAATCGCTATATATAAGGCCATCGCCACAAAGTAAAGCCCTACGACCAGCATCATCGTGACAATCACAGCAAGACTGCTGATTTCGGATTCGCGCGAGAAGAAGGCCGTGGCTCCGGTTCCGAAGATTAGCGTTACCGAAGGGATGATAAATACGGTTGACGCACAAAGAGACCACAGGATCTGCCACAAAAGACTCCATCCCATACCCGATGCGACCTTCTTGTATCGGCCTTGTTGAAAAGCAGAAAATAAAGGCATGTAGTTGGTAAATGTTTCATGACTGCGCTGCTCGACAAACCACGATGTTAAACCATATTGCAGAGGATAGGTGACGAATACAAGAACGCTCAAAGAAGCCGCGATAATGAACAAATAGATAAACGCCAAAAAAACAAAAATTACCGAGGCCTGACCGAGCATCAGCGACACATTATCCTCCAGCGGGACAATGCTCAGCGTCGTCGTGACGGCCGTTGTAAGCGTGGAGGATACCGTTGAAGTAACGACGGAGATCATCGAGGATGCGGCGGAGCCGATCACCGAGAAAATAAACACCGCCAATAAGGCGGACCAATAGTTCTTGCGAAGAATTTCCCAAGCTCTGCCTTTGAGATCCGTTATCTTCCACATGTACAAAGCCCTCCCATTCTTACGAAATAATTATACCGTAAAAAACCCCGCTGTATAGGTGCGGTTACAAGGCATCCTCGGCGAAAAATGATTCACGCATTCAATTTTTTGTGTATAATCATCTCATTCATTTCGAACGGATGGTACGCTTCACATGTCAAACGCAATTACCGCCCCAAAAGGTTTTCGGGCTGCGGGAATCCCCTGCGGTCTCAAGAAGAACGGCGCTCCGGATCTGGCCTTGATCGTCTCTGATGTGCCCGCCACTGTCGCCGGTGTTTATACGAAGAATGTTGTCAAAGGACATTCTCTTACACGAACGATGAGCATCGTCTCGCAAAAGTCCGCGGTACGCGGTGTCCTGATCAACAGCGGCAACGCCAACGCCTGCGTCGGAAGCGCCGGTGTCGAGGACGCAAACGCGATGGCATCGGCAGTAGCTGCACTTCTGAAAGTTGACGAGGACGAGATTCTTACATGTTCGACCGGGGTTATCGGAATAAGGCTTCCCCTCGCCAAGATCCTCTCGGGAACACCGTCACTGGTATCTTCCCTATCATCTTCCGCAGAATCAGGTCACGACGCCATGCGTGCGATTATGACCACCGATCTCATCCCGAAGGAAGCCTATGCCAAAATCCAGATCGGCAAACACAAGATATCGATCGCAGGCATGGCGAAGGGATCCGGAATGATTCATCCGAATATGGCGACGATGATCAGCGTTATTACTACAGATGCCTCGATTTCGAAGGACCTTCTCTCGTCCCTTCTCCGTGAGTCCGTTTGCCATACTTTTAACCGCGTGTCGGTAGACGGCGATACTTCCGTATGCGACACTCTGCTCATTCTGGCGAACGGCATGTCCGGCGCGGACGAGATTCTTCCGGGCACCCCGGAGTGTGAACTTTTCGCGGATGCGCTTTCTGAGGTCTGCACCGATCTGGCACGGTTGGTTGCCAAGGACGGCGAAGGAGCGACAAAGCTGATTGAGGTAACCGTCAGTGGAGCGGCAAACGCAAACGACGCATATTTATGTGTTCTTTCTGTTTGTCGTTCGCCGCTTTGTAAGACGGCAATCTTCGGTGAGGATGCGAACTGGGGTCGAATTATAACAGCCATCGGTTATTCTGGAGCGCAGTTTGACCCGGAGCGCGTCGACATATCGATCGGGGATCTGCCGGTATGTGCGAACGGACAAGCCTTGCCTTTCGATGAAGCCTTGGCCAAGAAGATTCTTCAGAAATCCGAAATACTCATCTCCATCGTACTTCATGAGGGAGACTTCTCAGATCGTATGTGGACTTGTGACTTCTCCTATGATTATGTCAAGATTAACGGAAGTTATCGCTCATAGTCGCTATACCGAATTGCGGACATATGAAAACGACCGGCGTCAAGCCGGTCGTTTTTTTTCATTCGATTTATTTACACGTCTTACTCTCTTATTGAACGGTCAAAGGTGAAATCCTTCCCGTCGAAGTCGATGCGCACCATCGAAACCTTGTCCAGCTTGCCCATGAGGAACATATCGGAAAGCGGATCCTCAAGTCTTCGCTGTATCGTTTTACGAAGCGGTCTCGCGCCGTATTTCGCGTCATATCCTTCAACAGCCAGACGATCCTTGGCGGTATCGGTAACGAATACATCAACTTCCTTCTCGCGAAGCTGTGCGGTCAATTCCGCCAGCATCAGATCGACAATCGAGCGAATCTCATCTCTCGTCAATTCCTGAAATACGATAATCTCATCGATACGATTCAGAAACTCCGGACGGAACATCTCTTTAAGAACACTCTGAACCCGATTCTCGAGCGCGACAAACCCCTCGGCACCAAAGCCAAAACCGTTGGATTTGAGCGTGGTACCCGCATTGGAAGTCAAGACGAGAATGGTATTCTCGAAATTAACCAGTCGTCCATGGCTGTCCGTCAGGCGTCCGTCATCCAGAATCTGTAACAGCAGGTTAAAGACATCCGGGTGAGCCTTCTCAATCTCGTCAAAAAGGATGACCGAGTACGGCTTTCTTCTGACTCTCTCCGTCAACTGTCCTCCGTCATCGTAACCGACATACCCCGGCGGGGATCCGATCAATTTGCTGACCGTATGAGCCTCCATGAATTCCGACATATCCATTCGAATCAGGGCATCTTCCGACGCGAACATCGCTTCGGCTACCGCCTTGACGAGTTCGGTCTTGCCGACTCCTGTGGGTCCGACGAAGATAAATGACGCAGGTTTATGCTTCTTGCCGAAGCCGGAGCGATTACGGCGAATGGCACGCGCCAAGGCGCTGACCGCCTTCTCCTGCCCGATAACGCGCTTATGAAGGCGTTCTTCGAGTTTCAGAAGCTTCTCCGATTCCGACTCGGAAATTCTTTGTACAGGAATTCCCGTCCACATCTCGATAACACGCGCAATGTCTTCCTTGGTTATGATCGTGGGAACCAGTTCACTCTCAAGAGAAGATAATTCCTGCTCAGTTCGCAAGAGGGATGCCTTGGTCTCGGCTTGCTTCTCGTACAATGCCTCCTGTTCGATGATCTGCGGAGCCGAATTCTCGATCTTCTCCTCAACCTCAGCGACGGCTGCCTCGAGATCTTCACGTTCTGTCTTGAGCTTCTTTAACTTCACAAGACGAACTTCGGAGAGGTTGGCACGGGATCCCGCTTCATCGAGCAGATCGATTGCCTTATCCGGAAGGAAACGGTCCATGATATATCTTGATGACGACTTGACCGCATATTCGATCACATCATCCGCATACGAAACATGATGATGCTGCTCATAATAATCACGGATTCCCTTCAGAATCTCGACACTGTCCTCCAGCGTCGGTTCCTCAACGATAACCTTCTGAAATCTTCTCTCCAGGGCGGAGTCCTTCTCGATAAATCGCCGATACTCTTCAAGCGTCGTCGATCCGATAACCCGAATCTCGCCCTTTGCCAATGCCGGCTTCAGAATATTCGCCGCGTTCATGGCTCCTTCGGCGTCTCCGGCGCCCATGATATTATGCAGTTCATCGATGACAAGAATGATGTTCTCACTGCGTCTGGCATCGTCGACGACACCCTTCATTCGGCTCTCAAATTGCCCGCGAAATTGCGTACCCGCAACCATAGCCGTCATGTCGAGCAGATATACAGACATATCGAGAAGTTTGGCCGGAACATCGCCTGTCGCGATACGAACAGCAAGTCCTTCGGCTATCGCCGTCTTGCCGACGCCCGGAGCTCCGAGAAGAACAGGGTTATTCTTCGAACGACGGTTCAGAATCTGAACGACACGCTCCAATTCCTTGGCTCGTCCGATGATCCGGTCGATCTTGCCAATACGGGCTTTCTCCGTCAGATTCGTACCGAATTGATCGAGAAATTTATGCTTGGTCTCTTTGCGAGTATTCTTCTTGGTGTCGCGACGGGTATCCTTCGTCCGGTCATCTTCTCTTCTGCCTTCGTAGGACGAAGAATCCGACAACAAGGCGGAATCTTCGTCCGCGGCACCAAAAGGGTCATCCCCGTTGCCTCCGGCCGTGTTCCCGATCTGAAGAAAACCAAGATTCGACAGAGGTTCAATCGCTTCCGCATCGTCGGAGTCATTCTCTGATGATGAGAAATCGCCCGTCAATCCTTCCGAACCCAGAAGAAGCTTAAAAACATCTTCCGGCTGATTCCCGTCCATACCGGCCATCAAGCTGTTCAGACGTTCGGATACCTTATCGATATTCGAATCATCTATTCCGGCCTTCGAGAACATCTCATCAATGCCTCCGATACCGGTCTGATACGCACACTTGAGGCAAAGTCCTTCGCTGACACGTTTACCGTTGTCAAATCGGGTGGTGAAAACCACCGCCACATTCTTCTTGCATATTGCACATTTTGTCATGTATGTATTCCTTTATTACCCGTTTCTGGGCTTCCTTCTTCTGGGCTTCACGGAGATCGAAATCTCCAGCGACTCCTTCAGAAGCTTCTGTTGATTGTTCTTCAAGTGCGGATCCCTCGTCTGATCCCGCAGTACTTCTCTCTCGAGTAGTGGCTTGAGATACTGTCCCGTAAACGATTCCGGATGGCGGATTACCTCTTCCGGCGTACCTTCGACGATCACATAACCGCCTCCGTCGCCGCCGTTCGGTCCGAGATCTATGATATGATCCGCCGTCTTTATGACATCGAGATTATGTTCGATGACAAGGACAGTATTACCATTTTCTGTCAGGCGGTGTAAAATGTCAACCAACTTATGCACGTCGGCAATATGGAGTCCCGTCGTCGGCTCATCCAGAATGTAGAACGTATGGCCGGTACTGCGTTTGGACAACTCCGTCGCCAACTTCACGCGTTGTGCCTCTCCACCGGATAATTGCGTTGAGGGTTGACCGAGGCGGATGTAACCCATTCCAACGTCCGCGATCGTTTCTAACTTTCTTCGTATTCGGGGGATGCCTTCAAAATAGTCTAATGCCTCCTCTACAGTCATCTCCAGAACATCGGCAATGCTCTTCCCCTTATATTTGACCTCCAGCGTCTCCCGATTGTAACGGTGTCCCTTACAGACATCACAGGTGACATAGATATCCGGCAGAAAGTGCATCTCGATCTTATTAACTCCGTCGCCGGAGCACGCCTCACAACGTCCTCCCTTGACATTGAAACTGAACCGTCCGTTCTTGTATCCACGGGCTCTGGCATCCTTCGTATTCGCGAAAAGCTCACGAATCAAATCAAAGCATCCTGTGTAGGTTGCAGGATTGGATCTCGGAGTCCTGCCAATCGGCGATTGATCGATCGCGATAACCTTATCGAGATACTCGATGCCCTCAATCGCTCGATATGCACCCGTCTGTCGTCTCGCCCCGTTCAGATCTGAGGCCAGCTTCTTCAGTATTATTCCGTTAACCAACGAACTCTTCCCCGATCCGGAAACTCCGGTAACACAGGTGAATAGCCCTAGAGGAATCTTCACATCAATGTTCTTCAGATTATTCTCCCGAGCGCCAAGCACCGTCAGATATTGTCCGGACGGCGTCCTGCGGCTGACGGGTAGCGGAATGTACTTCCGTCCGCTTAAGTATTGACCAGTGATGGAACTCTCGGTCTTCTCCAGTTCTTCCGCAGTGCCCAATCCAACGATGTACCCGCCGTGCTCTCCCGCGCCGGGACCCATATCGACGATATAATCCGCCTCACGCATCGTGTCCTCGTCGTGTTCGACGACCAGGACGGTATTCCCCAGCTCTCGAAGTCTCTTCAACGTATTCAAAAGACGAGCGTTGTCGCGTTGATGCAGACCGATGGAAGGCTCATCGAGTATATAAAGAACACCCATGAGACCCGATCCGATCTGTGTGGCAAGCCGGATTCGCTGTGCCTCCCCGCCGGACAAGGTCGCCGACGCACGGTTCAGCGTCACGTAATCCAGACCTACATCGACAAGGAAGCCCAGTCGTGCGAGCATTTCTTTCACAATCGGCTCGGCGATCTCGTGATTTCGCTGCGTGAAAGTCAAATTCTCCAGATGGCTTTTGCATTCACGAATCGGAAGACACGTCAACTTGTGGATGTTCATCCCTCCGACAAGAACCGACAGGCTCTCCTTCTTGAGTCTGGCCCCCGCGCAATCGGGACAGGGGCGAAATGACATGTATTGCTGATAGTACTCCTTCATATCGTCCGATCCGGTCTCGCGGAAACGACGCTCAAGACTCGGAACGATACCCTCCCAAGCGGACTGGTAGGATGCGCCCCGGGAATACTTGCTGTTTGTCGTATCTACCTTAAGCTTCTCGCCGTCATTGCCCGTCATGATGATCTTCTTAATCTTGTCGTCCAACTGGTTCCAAGGCGTATCCAGAGAGAATCCATATCTCTTCGACAAGGCTATGATGAAGGCTCTCCCCCAACTCGACGGATCATCGAAATTCCATCCTCCGACGCGGATGGCACCGTCATTCAGGGACAGACGCGCGTCCGACACACAGAGCTCAGGATCGATAAATGAGTGATAGCCGATGCCCGAACAGGAAGGACACGCTCCGTACGGATTATTGAAGGAGAACATACGGGGCGAATTCTCTTCAAAGCTGATGCCGCAGTCCGGGCAGGAGAAACGCTGCGAGAAGAGATGCTCCTCTTCGCGATAGCTGATCTCGCCGTACTCGTTCTCCCCTTCCGGTATCTGTACCAACGTGGTGACAAGACCGTCAGCAAGCTTCAGCGCGGTCTCCGCAGAATCATTGAGGCGTGACCGAATGCCGTCGCGTATCACCAACCGATCGATGACAACTTCGATGGTATGCTTCTGGTTCTTCTCCAGGGAGATCTCGTCCTCAAGTTCAAACATGTCCCCGTCTACCCGAACCCGGGCATATCCCGCCTTGCGGAAATCCTCGAAAATCTTCTGATACTCGCCCTTGCGGCCTCGTATTACCGGAGCCATCAGAATAATTCTTGTTCCTTCTCCCATCGCGAGAAGAGTATCGAGAATCTGATCAATGGATTGCGATGATATAACCTTGCCGCAGGAAGGACAGTGAGGCACACCGACTCTCGCGTAAAGAAGGCGGAGATAATCATAGATCTCCGTGACCGTACCGACCGTCGATCGCGGATTCTTACTTGTCGTCTTCTGGTCAATCGAGATCGCCGGCGAGAGACCGTCAATCTGATCGACATCCGGCTTCTCCATCTGACCGAGGAACTGTCGGGCATACGAGGAGAGGGACTCGACATATCGTCTCTGTCCTTCTGCGTAAATTGTGTCAAAAGCCAGAGAAGATTTTCCGGAACCGGAGATACCGGTCAACACAACAAGCTTATCGCGCGGAATATCAACATCTATATTCTTGAGATTATGTTCTCGAGCTCCGCGAATGTGAATAAATTGATCCATACTTGAATCGCCACCTTGTCAATCGAAAATTATGAACAAAGTAAAGTCTACCATAACTGCCGTATCTGCGGAGATAAGCGGGCCGTTCGAAGTAAAATTTAACACTTTGTTCGTTTTGGGTCTTGCAGGCAAATCGGGATTATGATATTATTCCTCTTGCGTTCGAAGAACGTCACCATCGGCCCTATGGTCAAGCGGTTAAGACGCTGCCCTCTCAAGGCGGAATCAGGAGTTCGATTCTCCTTAGGGTCACCACAAAGAAGCACATTGTATGTGCTTCTTTTTTTTCCGGCTTTCCGTGGTGCGACTGCCTTTCTCGCAAGCGAAAAAAGATCCGCGAATCATCGGTGATTCGCGGATCTTTTTGGGGATAATCTTACAATTTGTTACTCGTCTTTCTTCTCGCGGGCATCCATTCCGACATAGCGACGTCTCTTCTGCACACACTTGTATGCCGGTCTCATGATACGACCTCCGGAGACTAACTCTTCGATCCTGTGTGCACTCCAACCCGCAATACGAGCCGTCGCGAAGATCGGCGTAAACAGCTCGGGCGGGATGCCGAGCATCGAGTAGATGAATCCCGCATAGAAGTCGACATTCGCGCAAACGATCTTATCCGACTTCTTCACGTTGCGGAAAACCTCGGGAGCCAGACGCTCCGTCAGTGTATAAAGTTCGTACTCCTCTTCCCGACCGGATTCATACGCGAGACTCCTTGCGTAATCGCGAAGAAGCTTCGTTCTCGGGTCGGATACCGTATAAACCGCGTGACCGATTCCGTAGATGAGACCTGAACGATCGTAAGCTTCCTTCTTCATAATCTTGGTCAGATAGTCGCAAATCTCCATCTCATTGCGCCAGCTGCGAACATTATCCCGGAGCTCCTGCATCATCGCGTATGCCTTGTTGCTGGCTCCGCCATGCTGAGGACCCTTGAGAGAGCCGATCGCCGCCGCAATAACAGAATATGTATCCGAACCGGACGATGAAACCGCGTGTGTGACAAAGGAAGAGTTATTACCGCCGCCATGTTCCGCATGCAGAACCAGCGCCAGATCAAGAATACGCGCCTCGAGATCCGAGAACTGTCCGTCCGGCCGGATCATGTGAAGAATATTCTGCGCCGTGTTATATTCCGGTACCGGTGAATGGATGAACAGACTCTGCTTGTCGACATAGTGTCTCTTTGCCATAAAACCATGCGAGATCATCACAGGGAAACGGGCAATCAGCTCGACACACTGGCGGAGTACATTGTCGATATCCAAAGAATCCGGATCACTGTCGTAGGAGTATAATGCCAACACTGAGCGGGCAAGCTTATTCATGATATCCGGGCTCGGAGCCTTGAGAATCATATCTTCGGTGAAATTCTGCGGAAGCTCACGGCAAGACACAAGCAGGTCATTGAACTGTGTGAGCTGCTCCTGCGTCGGGAGTTCTCCGAAAAGAAGCAAATACGCCGTCTCTTCGAATCCGAAACGCTTCTCCTGATAGAATCCGTTAACGATATCTGAGATCTCGATTCCCTGATAGAACAGACGTCCTTCCACAGGAATTCTCTCTGCGTCATCCACAATATAGGACATGACTTCACCGACCTCGGTGAGTCCGACAAGAACGCCTGTACCGTCTTCGTTACGCAGGCCTCTCTTTACGTTGTAGCGTTCATAGAGGACCGGGTCGATCTTGGATTTTGCCGAGGACTTATTAGCAAGTTCTTTAAGAACCTTTTCCTTGTCCGTTGAAGCAAGATTCATAACTCTCCTCCTTACTATATCTACGTCATCACGATTCTGAGCGGGTAAAGTTCAAAAGTCCGCCGGCAAGAAGAATCTTCGCTTGTCGCTCCGAGATCGGCAGATCGACTTCGAAGGAAGTGTTCTTACTCAAATTGCGAACGGTGACTCGTTGTCCCTTCGCTGCGGCAGTTACCTGGTCCCGTGCATTCTCAATGGAAAGTTCGTCAAGTAAATCAATTTTATCATAATCAGAGGGATTCGAGAATGTCAGCGGCAGAATCCCGTTGTTGATGAGATTCGCCATATGAATTCGCGCAAAAGATACCGTGATCACAGCCTTGACTCCGAGTTGCAAAGGTGCCAATGCCGCATGCTCGCGACTGCTTCCCTGACCGTAGTTCGATCCTCCGACGATCATTCCGCCATGGTTCTCCTTCGCCCTTGACGGGAAGTCCGGATCTGAAGGAGTAAGGCAGTAGTCCGCAAGATAGGGTACGTTCGAGCGATACGGGAGAAGCTTGGCATTTGACGGCATGATGTGATCTGTAGTGATATTGTCGCCTAACTTCACCAGCGTTTTCCCCATAACCGTGTCCGTCAGCGGTACATTGATCGGGAAAGGCTTGATGTTCGGACCGCGCACGACCTCAATATCGTCCGGGTTCTCAGCCGGCAAGACAACCATATTGTCATTGACGCGAAAAGCTTCAGGGATTGTAACGACCGGCGGCTGACCAAATTCGCGAGGTTCTGTGATAACACCCGTGAGTGCGGCAACAGCAGCGACTTCCGGACTGACAAGATAAACATTTGCGGAAGCCGTTCCGGAACGTGCGTAGAAATTCCGATTGTTGGTTCGAAGCGAAACGGCGTCAGTACGCGGAGATTGTCCCATTCCGATACAAGGACCGCAAGCACACTCAAGAATACGTGCACCCGCCGCAATCATGGAGGAGAGGGCGCCGCATTCGGCGAGCATGGTAAAAACCTGCTTGGAACCGGGAGCGATGACAAGAGAAACGTCTGGGTGAACGGTCTTATTCTCCAGGATCGCCGCTACTTTCAGCATATCGAGAAGCGAAGAATTGGTACAGGAACCGATACAGACCTGATCGACCTTCATTCCCTTAACTTCCGAAACCTTCACGACATTATCCGGCATATGAGGCTTCGCAACGAGGGGTTCAAGCTCAGAAAGATCGATCGTGATCGTCTCGTCGTACATCGCGTCTGCATCAGGAAGAAGTTCAACATAATCCTGTCCGCGTCCCTGTGCGATAAGGAATTCTCTCGTGACTTCGTCTGAAGGGAAGATGGAAGTTGTCGCTCCGAGCTCAGCACCCATATTCGTAATCGTTGCGCGTTCGGGAACCGAGAGGTAACGCAGCGCATCACCGGAATACTCCACGATCTTGCCGACGCCTCCCTTTACGGAAAGAATCCGTAAAACCTCGAGGATAATGTCCTTCGCACTGGCCCACGGCGCGAGACGACCGGTCAGCTCAACCTTACACATCTTCGGCATGCTGAGGAAATAGGGTCCGCCGCCCATCGCGACGGCAACATCAAGTCCGCCGGCGCCGATGGCGAGCATACCGATACCACCGCATGTCGGTGTATGACTGTCAGATCCCAGAAGGGTCTGTCCCGGGACGCCAAATCTCTCGATGTGCACTTGATGACAGACACCGTTGCCGGGACGAGAAAAACGAATTCCGTGCTTCTTCGTTACCGTCTGAATATACTTATGGTCATCGGCATTCTCAAAGCCGGATTGGATCGTGTTATGATCAATATATGCAACAGAGAGCTTCGTCTTAACGCGCGGCACGCCGATCGCTTCGAACTGAAGATACGCCATCGTTCCCGTGGAATCTTGCGTTAACGTTTGATCAATGCGGATTGAGATCTCCGAACCGGCCTTCATTTCACCCGAAAGTAAATGATCACGAATAATTTTCTGTGAGATGGTCATACCCATGGAACTATCCTCCCGCGTCTTCTTAGAACATCCATTATCATGGAAATGAGAGGTTGTTGTCAAGTTAGATGACCCCTCCGAAGAGCGAATGAAGCACATCTCGTGCAAGTGCAACAAGTGAGTCTTGCATTAATGCGAAAGAGGAAACGATTCGCACAATTAGCCGACCTGAAGTTTTGCTTCCGGGTAAATATTGGTCTGCAACTTTACCTCGCGAAGGGCAAGACTTAACGCAAATGTTGCCGGTCCGACACGTCCGAGGAACATTGCGGGGATGATAAAGATATGGCTCAATGTAGACAGTTCAGGGGTAAGAGCTGACGTGACACCAACAGTGCCAAAAGCCGATGCTGACTCGAACAGAAGATCTAAGTATTCGATGCGGCCGGAAGCAAGCGCTGCGGATTCGCTGATACATAATAAGATAGACAAAGTCATCATAATGCCCATGCCAAGGAAAAGAATTGTAACCGCTCGTTGAACGAGTTGGATCGGTATGCGTTGTTTGGAAATCAATACACCGTCACTCCGGCGAACATCCGCGATAACGGAATAGATCAGCACGGCCAGCGTAGATGTCTTGATCCCGCCGCCGGTGGAGCCGGATCCCGCTCCGATGAACATCATGACAACCGAAACCAACTTCGATTCATCGTGAAGAGTTACCTGATTGATCGTATTGAAACCTGCGGTACGCAAGGTTACTGACTGGAAGAAAGCCGCAATCGGCCGTTGCCACTCCGGAAGAGTTCCCATTGCTTGAACGCCCGTATTGGACCATTCAGAAAGAAGGAAGAATACCGTACCCGCCAAGAGAAGAGAAATTGTCATGATGATTGAGACTTTACTGTTCAACATCAGCTTTGTCCCTTTCTTGTGCGTAAATATATCCTTCCAAACATTGAAACCAAGACCTCCGGCGATAATCAGGAATGCGGTGGTGAGGATGACGACGGGATAATTATTCATTCCGACGAGACTCACATACTTACCGCCGGAGGTATCTCCGAGAAGATCAAATCCCGCATTACAGAAGGCCGAGATGGCTTGAAAGCTCGCTTTTCCGAGACCGTCAGCCCAGCCGAACATCGGGACATATTGCGTCGCGAAAAAGATGAAGCCGACGAATTCAAAAGCCAATGTCGTGAGAACGATCGATTTCAGTACTTTGGGAAGCTCAATCATTGAGAAACTTCCGGAGGATTCTTGTGCAAGAACCTTTGCCTTCAGGCCAACGCGGCGACGGGCCAAACTTATGATAAACGTCGTTATTGTCACAAGCCCAAGTCCACCAATCTGAATCAAAGCGATGATAATCACCTTACCGAATGTTGTAAAGTGTGTCGCAGTATCCACGACCACAAGACCGGTAACGCAGGTTGCCGATATGCAGGTGAAAAGAGCTTTGAGAAACCCGATACTGCGGCCATCCTGTGATGCGATCGGGAGCATGAGAAGGAGCGTGCCTATCAGATCGACAAAGAGGAAACTCAAAACAATGGCTCGCGCCGGCAGCGCAAACAACCATTTTACAAAGGAATGAAATCTACTCTTCTTGACCAGCATATCAGCAGTTAACCATCTCTTTCCAAATGTCTTCTACACTTGCGTGTGAGCAAACCATCATCATTCGATCGCCCGCACGCATCTTCGTAGATCCGGCCGGCATGATAACTCTGCCGTCCGTATAAGTAATTATAACTACACGTGATCCGTTCACAAAGGAGTACTCCGCCAACGTCTTTCCGGCCGCCTTCGATCCGGGTGATAACTCAAACTCTATCAGGACGTGATTCGAGTTCTTGATGTGACGAAGTATCGTTAGTCCGTGATAATCGATTTCCTGTTCGATCATCTCGGCAAGTACCTTTGTACCGGAAAACGACTTATCGACACCAAACTTCTCCATGACCTCGAGATTCTTCGGATTATTGACTCGAGCCATCGTCAGAGGAACATGAAGAAGCTTCTTTGCGATCTGACATGCAATCAGATTATTCTCATCTTTACCGGTTAAGGCAATCAACATGTCTGCGCCCTGACAAACCGGTTCAAGAACAGGAAGGGTTGTTCCGTCTCCATGGATAACCACGGCTGTCAACGAATTTGAGATCTTCATCGCCGCCGTCTCGTCCTTCTCGACAATAATGATCTCATGCTCTTGCGTCAGCTCGCGAATGAGATAGTACGCAACCTTGCCCGCTCCGATAATAACGAGTTTCATATACAACCACCCAACAATATTCCGACTACAATGAAGCCAGAATCAGCTGATCTCCTTTTTCAATTCTCATTCCGGGTAAAGCAAGAATCATATGACCATCGCGCATGATCCCGAAAACATGGCGTTTATCAGTATCCTCAATATCACGGATACGACTTCCGAAAAGGTCTGAACTTGCGGTAAGCAATGTGAATTCCACACACTCGTTCATAATGTGATGCGTCCGATAATCGATCTTCCCCTCAACAGCCTTATCCTCCAATTCACGCATGAATGCGTCAACGGTTAGCTCAGGAGAAGAAATGGTGGTAAATCCGCCGAAATTATAGACATGATTGCCTGTTGTATCGAAAATACGCGTGATAACGTGCTTCACGTGAAAAATCTCACTGGCTATCTCAGAAGCCATCAGATTCTGGTTCTCGCTCTCGCTCAACGCACATACAGCATCTGCCGTCTCGATACCAGCTTCGCGAAGAACATCAATATCGATGATGACCCCCGACACCGTCACGACATTCAGCTTCTTGCTACTTGCAACTGTATCTGCGTTGATATCCACCAGAACGACATCGTGGTCGGCAGCGATCAAACGCTTGACGAGCATCGTCCCGGCACGGCTCGCACCTAAAACAATGACCTGCATATGTAACCTCCGAAAACATCGCTCGGCGCGATGCTATGTATTCTTATCTACCCGTCATCAGGACATATCCAAAGACAGAGAACGCGATGGAGGCGTTCAGCGACTCCGCGTGTCCCGGCATCGGAATCGCAATCTTACGGTCGCACATCGCTGTGCATTCATCCGAGAGTCCGTGCGCTTCATTCCCAACGACGACAGCCGCCGGATAATGGAAGGAAGTGCCCGGCAACGGCTCACCGTTCAAATGAGATGCAATCAATTCTACTCCGAATTCGTGCAATTGCAAGCATGCATCGCGAATCGTTTCGAACCTCATGATCGGAATATGAAAGCAGGATCCCATCGATGCGCGGATCACCTTCTCGTTGTAGGGATCGACTGTCCCTGACGTGATCAGAACAGCAGAGAATCCGAAAGCATCGGCGGTGCGAATCATCGTCCCGAGATTACCGGGATCCGAAGTATTCTCGCAAAGCAGATAGATATCTCTCCCCTGTGCAGGCAAAACTGTCGGATAAGAAGGCATCCGTATGACGATTGCGATTCCCTGCGGATGATTCGTGCTGCTGAGCTTCTCGAAAAGAAACGCCGGCATCGAGACGATCACGGTGTCTTCCGGAACGCGAAAACGCTCGCTCCATGTCTGGGCGAGCGCTTTCGCGTTATTTGAACAAAGAATATAAACAGGTGTATGTCCGAAAGAAAGTACGTCCTCACACAGGCGAATGCCCTCGAGAAACAGAAGACCTTCCTTCGCAGCCGTACGGTGATCGTGAAGAGACTTCACGAGACGAAAAATCGGGTTATCCTTACCGGATATCTCTCGCACGGCAGGCATACGCTCAGATCGAAGCCTTTGCCTTCTCGCAAAGAGCCGTAAATCCCTTCGGATCCGTGATCGCGATATCGGAAAGAACCTTGCGGTCGAGAGCGATATCAGCCTTCTTCAGACCATTCATAAAGCGGCTGTAGGACAAGCCGTTGATGCGGGCTGCAGCGTTGATGCGCTGAATCCAGAGCTTTCTAAAGTCTCTCTTCTTGTTCTTACGGTCACGGTAGGCATACGCGCCCGACTTCATAACCGCCTGGTTTGCAACCTTAAACAGCTTGCTCTTGTGGCCGAAATAGCCCTTCGCCTGCTTTAAAATCTTATGATGACGCGCTCTTGTGCGCATGCCTCTCTTAACTCTGGCCATGTAATTGTCCTCCTAATATCCATTCGTCTTAGCGTCTTCACTCGAAAACGTGCTATGCCATGTTCTTATTTGTAAGGGAGCATCGCCTTGATGATCTTCGTATCCGGCGCGGAAGCAACGAGAGATCCGCGAAGGTGTCTCATTCTCTTGGTGGGGCGCTTGCTCAGAATGTGGCGGCGAAAAGACTGGGGACGAAGAACCTTACCGGTTCCGGTAATCTTGAATCTTTTCTTCGACGAGCTGTGGGTCTTCTGCTTGGGCATAAATGATTCCTCCTTGTGATATAACGTCAGTTCTTCTTCGGGGCAAGGTACATGACCATGTTCCTGCCCTCAACCTTCGGCGGCTTCTCGATCTGACCGCTCTCCACGCATAGCTTGGCGAACTTGTCCATCAAAGCATAGCCTTGGCTCTGGTATGCCATCTCGCGTCCACGGAACTTAATCAGCACCTTCACGCGATCTCCGTCCAATAAAAATCGGTTCGCATTCTTCGTCTTGACAGCCAGATCGTGATCTTCCGTCGTCAGCTTCATGCCGACTTCCTTGACCTCGGTCACTTTCTGATTCTTTCGGGCTTCCTTCTCTCTCTTGGACTGCTCGAACATGAACTTACCATAATCCATGATCTTACAGACCGGATTATCCGGATTGTTCGCGATCAGAACAAGATCAAGATCCTGCTCTTCCGCTCTTCTCCTCGCCTCCGCGATCGTTACGACACCGATCATGTCTCCGTTTGCTTCGATCAATCTGACCTCACGAAAACGAATAGCGTCATTGATCTGTTGCCCGCTGTTAGGTCTTGCGATAGGAATGCACCTCCTCTTACTAATAAAAAAAACGGAACGAATAACATCCGTTCCGTAAACAGCCGCCATGCGGCGATCTATCCTGTGAACCTCTTCACGCATGTGCTTGAGGTGAGAAACGGATGCTTCTTCTTGCTATGACGTTAGAATAATAACCTTCCGGCCGAGAATTGTCAACCGGAAACTTGAAAATTCTCCGAAACGTTGCGTTGCCCTTTGCGCATTTCTGATTCATGTTATAATAACGCGAAAAGAGATTACGATAAAGGGGTTTTGCTATGATTTCGAAGCGTATATCCGACAAAATGTCCTCCGGCTCCATGATCCGTAAAATGTTCGAGGAAGGCAACCGTCTCAAGGCTCTCTACGGCGCCGAGAATGTCTTTGATTTCTCCATCGGTAATCCCGATCTTGAGCCGCCTCGCGAGGTGATCGATCGGATCAAGGAATATGCGGCGGAATCCTTCCCCGGCAAGCACGCCTATATGAGCAATCAAGGATATCCGTCAACGTGCAAGGCAGTTGCGGACATGCTCTCTCTAAAGAGCGGCCTTGCGGTCCAACCGAGCGGCATCTGTATGACCGTAGGCGCAGCGGGCGCTATGAACGCTGTACTTAAGGCGATTCTCGATCCGGGTGATGAGGTGATCGTCCTCGCACCGTTTTTCATGGAATATTTGTCGTATATCGACAACCACAACGGCGTACCTGTCATCGTACCCGCCGAACCGGATACCTTTCTTCCGGACCTGGCGAAGATCGACGCCGCAATTACCGACCGCACGAAGGCGATTATCGTAAATTCACCGAACAACCCGAGCGGCGTTATCTACCCGGCGACTGTTCTGGAAGCGCTGGATACATTACTACTTTCCAAGAATCACGTTATTCATATCATCTCGGATGAACCCTATATTGATTTGGCATACGACGGCAAACAGGTTCCCTGTTCGATGACCTATCTTACCAATGTGATTGTCTGTTTCTCCTGGAGCAAATCTTTGTCTCTTCCCGGCGAGAGAATCGGATACGCCGCGATCAGCCCCCGGCATGTCGACTTTTCTGAGCTTTGCCCGGCGGTAGTGATGTGCAATCGAATTCTCGGATCCGTAAACGCTCCGGCTTTTTTCCAGAAGATCATCGAGACGACTTTGTACGCCAAAGCAGACATCGCCAACTATGAGTTTCGACGCGATTTACTGTACGCGATCATTTCCGAAGCCGGATTTACGGCGAGAAAGCCGGACGGAGCACTTTATCTCTTCCCCAAAGCACCGGTGGACGACATTGCGTTTGTTAAGGCTTGTGCGGCCAAGAACGTCTTGGTGGTACCCGGTTCCGCATTCTCATGTCCCGGTTATTTCCGGTTGGCTTTCTGCGTATCCGAGGCGACGATCCGCGGCTCCCGGGATGCGTTTCTTGCGATCGGCAAGGAATTCGGGCTCAACTGATTCTTCGCTAAGCACCAAGAGATCCGATTGATTTTCGAGAAATATAAGCCGATGAGGAGCGTCAATCCTCCGGCGTAACCAAAACAAGAAGAACACCCGCGGCAATCGTTATGCTTATGTCGCGGGTGTTTCCGTTTGCTTTGTTACTTACGGAAAACGTGCTTCCCGGTATCAACTCGGCATTATGAAGCGCAAAGGTTAGCCCGTACGTCGTAACGCCGGTGACCGCGGAGAATAGCGGCAAGAGGGATACGGACGAAGATACGAAGCTGTCGACATGGTTGAGTAACCCGGTCGGGATCGAAAGGTTTGCCGGTCCGGAAATCGGAAATCCATACGAGATCCCGTCGGTCATAACAATTCGCCGACCTTCCGATGTCAGTCGTCCGGCGAGAAGATAATTCGCCAGAACATGATCGGGTCTGCCGCTGAAGGAACATACGAGAAGAACCGGTTGGTTCGGGGCAACGCTGCGCAGACACAGTTCGGTATCCGTCATGTCCTTATCCACGGGATGTACTTCCAGCGGGACTTTCATTTCGCGGACCCATGTCAATGTCTCCTGATCGATCGAATCAAGATCCCCGATCAACTTCTGCGGAATCAATCCCAGATTTCGCGCATGAGAGGCTCCGCTGTCCGCGCATACAATATAATCTTCCGGTCGGATTTCCGATCGAAGTCGATCGTAATGGATATTCGGGCCGCCGGTTATCACGACATAGCGCATGCCTTAAGTCCTCTCACCGCTTCCGCTTTATCCGACGCTCCGAAAACCGAGCTGCCGGCGACGAGCATGGTCGCGCCCGCATGTGCAATCTCCGCCGCGTTGCTTTGGGAAATACCGCCGTCCACGGAAAGGATGGCATCGGATCCGCAGCCGTCGAGCATACGTCGGATTTCTGCGATC
Organism: Bacillota bacterium; assembly: GCA_023397475.1. Taxonomy (GTDB): domain Bacteria; phylum Bacillota; class Clostridia; order Saccharofermentanales; family Saccharofermentanaceae; genus Firm-13. The sequence continues at coordinate 24,952 of JAEWUD010000016.1, read as the reverse complement.
CTCGTAAATGCCTCCGGCATGAAACCCTGTCCGCCAAACCCGGGACGCACGCTCATCACGAGAATTAGATCCACCGCGGCAATCACAGGCGCAAGTGCCTTCACCGGTGTATCCGGATGAATCGAAACGCCGGGTCGCGCACCTTTTTCGCGAATTATTCCGGCAAGATCGAGAGGTTCTGCCTCCGTCTCGATGTGAAAGGTCAGATAATCCGCTCCGGCTTCTATAAATGGCTCAATGAATTCCCTGGGATTATCGATCATCAGGTGCACGTCGAACGGAAGCTTCGAATAGTGCCGGATGGATGCAAGTACGGGTATGCCAAAGGAGAGGTTCGGGACAAAGTGTCCATCCATGACATCAAAATGCAGGAAATCCGCATCCTTCTCTATCGCCGACATCTCTTGAGCCAAATGTCCAAAGTCGGCGGCAAGGATGGAAGGCGCTACCTTTATCTTTTGATCAATCATGTGCTGTGTCTCCCTCGTTTCTTGTTGTAAGGATTACTCTTCCGGATTATATTTACGAATTCACGATAACGTTCCAAACGTCCCGCGTCAATATCCGTGGTCTCAACAGAACACCCGAGTTCTCCGACATGGAGGCAGTCTTGAAAACGACAATTTGTTGACGCGCGCAAAATCTCCGGATATCCACTCGCTACCTGCGTCTCTTCGATTCCCATCTGTGTGATCTCCAGCATGGAGAATCCCGGTGTGTCGAACAAGAACAACCCTTCGAGCGGAATGATCTCCACATGGCGCGTCGTATGTTTTCCGCGATGGAGTCTTTCGCTGATATCTCCGACCTCCATACCTGTGAACCCGGAAAGAAGATTAACAAGCGTAGACTTTCCGACTCCGGACTGACCGGCGAATCCGGCCGTCTTACCGAGCAGTCGATCGCGAAGTGATCGCAGATCTGCAGTATCTCCGATGCCGCTGGAATACACAGTGAATCCGGCTCGTCGGTAAACAGCCGCGATAGAGGACGCAGCTTCGCGATTGAGGTCTGTCTTTGTCATCATAATCAGCGGTTCTATATCTGCTACGGAGCAGAAAATCAGAAGTTTATCCAGCAGACCTAAATCCGGCGGAGGATCCATACAGGAGATTGTGATGATCAATTCATCAATGTTTGCTACCGACGGACGCAATAACAGATTGCGTCGGGGCAATATGGAATCTATGACATACGGAATGTCCGGATCCCCCGACAGCGATAAAGTTACCCTATCGCCGATCGTCGGCACCACCTTATCTTTTCGAAAAATCCCGCGCAGCGTTGCCGTCACGGTATCCTTCTCATCGGTATAGATCCAATAGGCACCGCCGACACCCTTGATGATCGTCCCGGTTCGCGATGATTGTTCGGTCATAATAACGCTTGTACCTGGATGGTCGGGGATTTGCGCGAACCCTGCGCGGCATCATCCTTGTCCGATGAATTTGCCTTCGAATATTCCGCCGGGGTGATCGCCGGAGTGGGCGTCGGCACTTCGGGCGTCGGTGTGGGAAGCAGTGAGAAAACCGGTCGCAAAGTCACATTCGAGGAAGGCATTGCAAACACGTAGGTCGCCGAAGTTGACACCACAACTCCATCCGCATCGGTCCAACTGTCAAACTGATATCCGGCATTAGCTGTCGCGATAACGGTCACGGCATCACCAGGTTTATAATCACCCGCCCCTGAGACGGATGCCTGACCCGCAGGTTCAGAAGCAGGTACGATTGTCACTTTGTAGGTGCTCTTCGCGTAGACAGGCATGATCGTATAGTGTCTGGCGGGCATCGTAATCTGCAGTGTCGCGGTCGTGCCGAGGGTTTCTTGCGTGTCATCGACCCAGTGTGAGAAGACATAACCCGGATTGACACTTGCGACGACAGTGACCTTCTGACCCGATGTATAGGTGCCCGCGCCGGTGCCGGTTCCGCCCTCGGTCTGGTTAATGAAGAGATTATACGGAACAGGAGTCGGGGTCGGGGTTATGCCGTAACTGCTGTTGATATAATCTTCACGGGTTCCTACGACAAGATTAATACCTGACTTGGGACTTACGATCGTACCCGCCGGCGGATCCGAAGAGATAACAATCTGCTCGGATTCCGGCAAAGCTTGAGCCGCTTCGCTAACCGTTACAGTGCCTAAGTTCAAACCGCTTGAAATTATCGTCGTACGCGCGGTCGCAAGAGATTGTCCGCTCAAGTTCGGAATCGTGACGGTAGATACGCCCTGACTCACGTAGATCGTTACGGTTTCGCCGGGAACAACCGCGGATCCGGCCGACGGTTCTGTGCGGATGATCGTATTCTTGTCATACTGGCTGCTGTCCTCAGTTCGAACCGAGACCAGCAGACCCTTGCGCGTCAAGTCATCAATAACACTCTGCTGGTCCTGACCGGCATAATCCGTCAGAATAATCGATTGCGGAGATGCGCTGATGACAAGCTCCAGAATATGCAAACCATTCTCCGGCTTAATAACGACACCGGGTTTGAGGCTCTGCTCAATGACGATTCCGGGTTCATATTCTTCGGAAATTCTCGGAGTGATCGTGTAATTGACATTGGCCGACTTGAGCGTCCGTTCAACATCGGCTATCGGTTGTCCGATGTAATTCTCAACGGTATAGGACTCTTTGGAATTGCCGGAGATATTGTCCGTAACCATCTTGACGACAAGGTATACGGTTCCGAGAAGAATTCCGAGGATGAGTGTTACCAGAAGAATAACTAGGACATTGTCCTTAGTACGCGAACGTCTGCGCTTCTCTATCGAGTGCTCAATATCACGAAGCTTGTTGTAGCTGGGGTCATGGCGCATCGATTGGATCTGGCTGGTCGTCGCATCGGGCATATCCGGGCGTGACAGAATTCCGTAGGAACCGTTCGGATCAACCATCAGCGCATCCAGTTCAGCCACCATGTCACGTATCGAAAGATAACGATAATCCGTGGATTTCTGCATGCACTTACGGATAATCGCATCCAGTCCGGACGGTAAGGACGGAACAAAGGACGACGCACGCGGCGGCGGTTCCTGTAAATGCTTGATAGCAATGGCGACGGAGGTGTCTCCGTCAAACGGAACCCGGCCGGTTACCATCTCAAAGAGCAGAACGCCGAGAGAATAGATATCAGAGCTCGGTCCGACGATGGATCCTCTGGCTTGTTCCGGAGAAAAATAGTGAACAGATCCAAGTGCTCCGCCCGATGTAAGTGTTATGGTATTGCTGGACGCCGCGCGGGCAATACCGAAATCAGCTACCTTCGCGATCCGGTCTCTGGTAATCAGAATATTGTGCGGTTTGATGTCGCGATGAACGATCCCGTTCTGATGCGCATTCTCAAGCGCCATGCCGACCTGAATCGCGATCGGAACTGCGACGCGCCAGTCCAGATGCCCGTTCTGCGTAATCAGTTCCTTCACCGTAATGCCGTCGACAAATTCCTGAACCATGTAGCGGAATTCGCCTTCCTGCCCAACGCCGAGAACGCGGACAATATTCGGATGCGTCAATTGCGAAGCCGAGCGCGCCTCCGCGTCAAATCGCTTAATAAATTCTTCGTCAGCGGAGAATTCTGGTTTCAGGATCTTAATTGCGACCTGGATACCGGAGGTCATATCTGATGCGAGATAGACATTGGCCATGCCACCGCTGCCGATGAGGCGCATGATCCGATATCGCCCGCCGAGGATTAATCCCTCAGGTCCCTGATTCGCCATACTCATACTGTCTCCTTGTCGTTCTCAAGATCGCAATGAATCAGAATGACTGTAATATTATCCTTGCCACCGGCCTTGTTCGCTGCATTGATCAGTTGCGAGGCGCATGCATTAAGGTCTTTATGACGTCGCAGAATCGTACGAATTTCCGTCTCGGCAACAAAGCCGTAGAGACCGTCAGAGCACATCATGATAAGATCGCCCTCCGAAATATCAAACGAATACGTATCCGGCGACATATACTCATTCACTCCGAGGGACTTAATGAGAACGTGTCTCTTGGGATGTGTCATTGCCTCTTCTTCCGTGATCGAACCTGTATCGACAAGTTCCTGTACGAGCGTGTGATCCGCCGTCAATCGATCCAGCTGAGACCCGTGCAACATATACACGCGGCAATCTCCGATATGGGACAGATAGAGTCGCCAGTCCCGGATCACGGCTATCGTAAGGGTCGTGCCCATACCGCGGTTCTCATTCTTGTCGAGAGATTCCAGGTAGACCTTAACGTTCGCCTTCTCAACCATCAAATGGAGAACGTCTTCCATCTCCTTCTTCGTTCGGGCGGCCTCCAGTTCACGAGGCAAGGAAGAAAGAACATATTCTACCGCGGTGCGGCTGGCCAGTTCTCCGACCGCGTGTCCGCCCATACCGTCAGCAATCACAAATACAGCGTCATCGCCGACCGCGAGCGCCGCATGGAAATCCTCATTATTGCCGCGGACAAGACCCTTGTCCGTCGCGGTTGCATATCTCATATCGTCTCATTCTCCCGTAACCCGCGGCGGAGCTGTCCGCATGCCGCCATGATATCCGTACCCATCTCACGACGGAGAGTCACCGTCATCTTATGATCTTCCAGTGTCTTCATAAACGCAGAAACATTCTCCGGACGGCTCCTGTGATACGGGCTTCCCGGAAACTCGTTGGCCGCAATCAGATTGATGTGACAATGTATTCCGCGGAGGCGGCGTGCCAACTCAATAGCATGGCGGGGTTGATCGTTTACTTGATCAAACAACGAGTACTCGAACGTAATTCTTCTGCCGGTGTTCTTCACATAAGTATCGCATGCCGCAAGGAGCGTATCGAGATCATAAAGCTTCGCCGCCGGCATCATTTCCTTGCGAAGTGTGTCGTTGGGAGCGTGAAGGGATACCGATAAGTTCACCTGCAGATCAGCACGCATAAATTCTAACATTTGCGGCACAAGACCGCAAGTTGACACGGTAATGTGTCGAGCCCCGAGATGAAGGCCTTCCGGATCATTTGCCAGGCGGAGAAAGCGCATCAGATTCTCGAAATTATCAAAGGGTTCCCCGATGCCCATGACGACAACGCTGTGAATACGCTCGCCGACTTGGTCTGCGACAACACTGACCTGTGCGAGCATCTCACCGGCGGTAAGACTCCTGCCGAATCCCGCGTGCGCGGACGCACAGAACGCACATCCCATCTTGCATCCGGCCTGCGAAGAGATACATACAGAATAGCCCGTCTTATAACGCATGAGAACTGTCTCGACGACATGACCGTCATGCAGGCGAAAAACGAATTTGCGCGTTGCGTCTACCTGAGATGTAAACTCGTTCTCGATTTGAAGAACCGGGGCAATATAGGTTTCGGAAATCTTCGTGCGAAGCTCCGAAGGCAGGTTCTTCATTCGTGACAAGTCCTGCACGCCCTTGGCACACCATTGATAAATCTGCGCGGCACGATAGAGCGGGAACCCGTGATCGATCACGAATTGCTCCCATTGTTTCTTGTCCACGTCGAAAATCGTTGTCTTCTCCATTATGTTTGTCTCCTGAAACGAGCGATAAAAAACCCGTCACATCCGTCTGTATCTGGGAAAAGCGACAATTGTCCGTGTTGCGCTTCCTCTATATGATGCTCTGTTCGAAGCGATTCCGGAAGATCCGCAAGAATTGAATCTTCCGCAAACTCCGGATGTTCAAGAAGAAAACGCCCGGCTTGTTCTTGATTCTCATGCGGATTTATGGTGCATGTAGAGTACATTAATGTTCCGCCCGGGGCAACGAACCGTGCCGCCGAGGCAAGAATCGCTTGTTGAACCAGAACGAGATCAGCCATTTTCTCATACGTCATGGTATGTCGAATGTCTGGTTTACGATGTATAAGTCCCAGCCCGCTGCAAGGTACATCGCAGAGCACCTTATCAAAACTCTCCTTCTTGTCGCCAAGACTCTGGTCCAAGGTAAGAGCATCAAGAACTGCCGTATCGATACACGAGAGCCCCAGGCGCTTCTGATTCTCTTCGACAAGAAGAATTCGCGACTCATTCGAGTCCAACGCAAGAACGTTGCCTACGTCATCCATACATTCAGCCATATGACAGGCCTTGCCGCCCGGTGCCGAACAGACGTCCAGTATATGATCCCCCGGCTTCGCGCCGATCAAGAATGAAGCCAGCATCGCCGCCTCATCCTGAATCATGAAGCGGCCCTGGGAGAAAGACGCAAGTGACGTGACCGGTCGACCGCCGAGTTGAAGGACGATCGCGTCCGGGCACAACGTGCCGGGGGATGCGGGAACGCCCTCCTTCTGCAGGATTGCTATCAGTTCCTCCGGCGAATTTTTACGCCGGTTCACTCGCGCGGACACATGCGGCGAAGCAAGAAAGGCTTCCCCCAGTTTCTCTGCGCGTTCTTTGCCGTACCATGCGATCAGACAACCGGAGAGTTCGCGATTTAACGAAAAGCGGACATCGAACTTCTCCTTCCCGGGCTGAATCAAGCCATCCTGAAAATACTTGTCAATCGTACGAAGAACCGCGTTCACCAGGCGAACCCCTCCCTCATTGGTAAAGAGTTTCGCCAGTCGAACCGTCTCGTTGACCGCAGCGAATGCGGGAATTCCTGGTGAGAAAATCAACTGAAAGGCTCCCATCAGGAGCAGAGTGTGTACATTATCTTCGAGCGTGTCGAACTTTTTCCGAAGATTCTTCTTAAGATAATGGTTCAGGGTGTATTTTCGCGTGATAATTCCATAAAACAGAGCCGTCGCGAAACTCTTCTCGACAGGCGTCAAGCCGGACGACAACAAAGCGCCGCGCACGGTGAGATTGGAGAATCCGCCGTGGTCGAATACATCGGTAAGCATTCGAAAGCACAAGAGTCTTGATGGTTCAGCGCGCCCTTTCATAGGCCTCCTTCGCCGAAACGAAGCCCGACGCGATAATTATGAGCGCAGTTACAGACATCCAAACGCTTGGAAGAGTCCGGCTGAACACATATCAGGGAAATACAACCGTCGCCGCACGCGACGGAGAGTTCGGTCTTTGTCGCGAAAATAATCGTTCCGGGTGCGGCTTTCCCATACGTCTTCTCGTATTCTGCTCGGTGGGCACAGCCGTCACGATCGATTGCAGAGGTAAAAATCTTGATACGAGATCCGTTGATAAAGGTATAAGCTCCCGGCCATGTTGATAGGGCACGAATGCGATTATGAATCTTCTTCGCTGACTCGGACCAGTCCAGGAGTCCCTGCTCCTTACGGATCGGGGGAGAAAATGTCGCAAGCTCGTCATTCTGTCGAACCGGCGTTATCCGTCCGTCAAGATACGAAGGAATCGTCTCGCAAAGTAACGCGGCACCGAGAGAAGCGAGGGTTGCGGTAAGCTCCGCGGTCGTAGTATCCGCTCCGACCGGTGTTCTCGCCACCGTCAGAATGTCGCCGGTATCCATACCCGCGTCCATCTTCATGACCGTAATTCCTGTCTCCTCATCTCCCGTGAGGATCGCCCACTGAATCGGCGCGGCTCCGCGATGACGGGGAAGAAGTGACGCGTGAACATTGATACACCCATGCTTCGGCACATCCAATACCGTCTGCGGCAGAATCTTACCGTATGCCGCCGTGATAATCAAATCGGGATTACAATCCTTGATCTCTTCCAGAAACTCCGACGTTCGCAACGACGCCGGTTGCAGAACCGTAATGCCACGCGACTCTGCCAGTGTCTTCACCGGCGGCGGCGTCAACTTCATATGCCTTCCCGTGGGTTTGTCCGGTTGGCATACGACGGCGACGATGTCATAGGGTTCGAGAAGCAGGCGGACGAGTACCGTCGCAGCAAATTCGGGCGTACCCATAAAAACAATACGCGTATTCAATCGTTACTCTCATCTCCTGTCAGCTTATCGATAAACAGAATGCCTTCGAGATGATCGTACTCGTGGCAGATACATACGGCCAAAAATCCTGTTGCTTGAAGCTCGAACTCTTTGCCGTAACGGTCGAGAGCGCGAATCGTGATTTCTTCGGGACGGTCGACCGTCCCGGAGCGGTTGGGCACCGAAAGGCAACCTTCGGTCGATTTCACCGACCCGCTCTTCCGGATGATCTCAGGATTGATAAATTCGAGCAAACCCGATTCGTCGCCGATATCACAAACGAAGATCCGGCGCAGAATCCCGACCTGTACGGCCGCAAGACCGACGCCGCGATTCTCAAATCGCATCGTCTCCGCCATATCGTCAAGCAGTGTGCGAATCTTGTCATTTATTTCCGTAACCGGCCGTGATACCTTGCGCAATATGGGATCTCCGACCGTAACAATTTCTCGTAATGCCATGTAAGCCTCCGTGTTTTTGAGTATTTATCTTCCTTCTACGGTTTATTTTACCATATTGGATCAATATCCATCCCGATACGCACGTCGTTTTCCGGCGGGCTGTCCGATATTTTCGCGAAAAGAAGCGCCAAATCCGACTTTCTTCTCGCTTTGATATTTATCACGTAACGGTATCGATCCTTCACCCGATAAAGTCCGGCCGGTGAAGGTCCGTAAATCTCAACCCCTTGCGGCATGGATTCTTCACGCAAGCTGTCCGCGAGATTACTCTTTAACTTTCTGGCGGCCGCCATCGCAGTCTTCTCATCCACATGCGAGATAAGTACGCTGCCGATCGCAAGGAAGGGCGGGTAACCGAGGCGCTGGCGGTAAATAATCTCATTCTCAAAAAAAGCCTCGTAGTCTTGTTTTGCCGCGAAAAGAAGTGTGTCATCCTCCGGTTGATAGGTCTGGATAAAGACTCTTCCGGCCTTATCTCCCCTGCCCGCCCGACCGGCTGCCTGCGTCACCAGTTGGAAGGTGCGCTCCGACGCCCGATAATCTGCCGTACGCAGAAGGAGATCCGCCGCGATGATGCCGACGACGGTGACATCCGGAAAATCGTGGCCTTTCGCAATCATTTGTGTACCGACGAGAATTGAGGCCCTCTTCTCGCGAAATTCCGTAAGAATCCGCTCATGGGCGTCACGTCCGACCGTTGTGTCCTGATCCATTCGAATGACATTGCTTCCGGGAAATTCTTTGCGGATCCATTCCTCAAGTTGTTCCGTGCCAAGACCAAACTTCCCGTGGACCTTGCTGCCGCAGGCGGGGCAGGCCTCGGGAACCTTATCGACACGTCCGCAATAATGGCAAATCAACGTCGATCTCTGCGAACGTTTCGAGGTATGTACCGTCATCGCGACCGAGCAGTGAGGACACATGAAGGATTCTCCGCACGCCCTGCACAGCAACATGCTCGCGTAACCCCGCTTATTCAGGAAAAGTATTACCTGCTCGTCCTTATCGAGAGCGGTCGTTATTGCATCATGAAGGCGGCGGCTGATGACGGAACGGTTCTTGTGCCGCAACTCCTCCCTCATATCGATCATCTCCGTCGTGGGAAGACCCTGATCCGCGATACGCTCCGGAAGGGTTAACAGGTTACTGTAACCGTTTATGGCGGCATAGTAAGATTCAATGGACGGAGTTGCGGATCCCAGGACCAATGCGGCGCCGGTGAGATTCGCCCTGCGACGGGCGATGTCTTTGGCGTGGTAGCGCGGATGCGTCTCGGATTTGTAGGAAGAATCCTGTTCCTCATCAATCAGAATAAGCCGCAGATTCTGAAGAGGCGCGAATACCGCCGAGCGCGCCCCGACGACAATTCTCGCTTTGCCCTTACGAATCGCATCCCATTGTTCATATCGTTCTCTGGGAGTCAGCCGGGAATGCAAGACCGCCGTCATCCCCGGGAACCGACTGCGGATCCAGTTCACCATCTGCGGCGTCAGGGAAATTTCCGGGACGAGAAAGAGCACGCTTCCTCCGTCTTCCAGAACCTTCGAAGCACACTGCAGGTAAACCTCTGTCTTCCCGCTTCCCGTCACGCCGAACAGAAGAAATTCCCGTTTAGCCTGCGGGTCGAGAATCTTCTCGATCGCCGTTTTCTGCGCGTCCGACGGCGGGTGCGGATCCGTTGGCGCAACTTGCGCGATAGACTCATCACTTTCTTTGTCCACTCGGCAGGCCATCTTCAGGTTGTACAGGAGTCCTCTCTTCCGCAGCGTATCGATCGGACTTCTGGAGACGGAGAGGGCAATCATCAGTTCCGTGACCGGGGTCGCGCCGTAGGAAACCAAATATTCCAACACGCGAAGCTGTTGCAGGCTCTGAATCTCATCCTCTTCGAGGAGAGCGATGACCAGATCACGATCGACAATGTCGACGGCATTCTGAACGCGTTCACAACGTGTTGTCACAACGGAGGGAACCATCAGCCGTACGGCGTCTCCATATGTACAGGTATATCTCGATCGCACATACGGCAACAGTGCGATCTGATCCGGGTTCATCACAATCTCGGGGTCTTTTATCGATCGTATTTCCTTGATGGTAAATTCTGTCGGAAAGTCTTCCGTAACCTCAAGAACAAGAGCAATCTCGATACGGTTTCCCGCTCCGAAAGGCACCTCGACAAAATGTCCCGCCGCGATTACACCCTCAAGATGCGAAGGAATCCGATAATCAAATATCTTATCTGTTGCTCGGACACTGTCGCGGAGGACAACTCGGGCTTGCATGGCGCAACTCCTTTCGACAGGGATGTCGGTATTGCATTCATCACATCAGCGAAAAGAGATCGATTTGTGAGGACTCCGGCAGGTGATTGAGGCAGCCGGTTGATACGATTTTCGCGAGTGCGGTCGGACCGATTCCGCTTCGGCGCAACAATTCGTCACGCGTCTTGAACAAGCCTTCCTCGCGGGCGCGGGCGATGGATTCGGCCATGGCCTGGCTGATTGTCGGAATCGCGGCCAGGGGCGGAAGGATCTTGCCCTTCGCGACTTTCTTGAACCGGATCGCATCGGATTCTTCAATGCTGTACGGGAGAAAATCGATTCCTCTGGCATGCATTTCCTCAACCAGTTCGCACAGATAATACTCGGACTTCTCGTTGGGCTTACGGTTGTTGAAGTTGTCATAGAGTTCCAGTCGTCTGGCCTTCACCGTATCAATGCCGGCGCAGAGATAATCTCCGTTAAATTCTTCGGCCGCGCGAACGGTGAAGAAGGAGCAGTAGTACTCCTCGGGATAGTAGACTTTGAACCACGCGATCCGAAGCGAGGAAATCGAATAGGCCGCGGCGTGGGCTTTGGGGAACATGTATTTGATCTTCTTGCACGAATCGATGTACCAGTCCGGAACATTCTTTTCGCGCATCAGCGCTTCGTGTTCCGCGGATAAGCCCTTGCCCTTTCTCACCTTCTCCATGATGTCAAAGGACGCCTTATTGGGAAGCCCCCACGAGATGAGCTGCGTCATAATGCCGTCTCGGCAACCGATGACCGTGTTGAGCGTGCAGGTTTTATTCTGAATCAGGTCTTGCGCGTTGCCCTTCCAGACATCCGTTCCGTGCGACAGTCCCATCAGCTGGACGAGATCGTAGAAGGAGGACGGGCGCGTCTCGGCGATCATTCCGCGCGCCATGAAGGTTCCCATCTCGGAGAGTCCGAGAGTGCCGCATTTCGAGTCCGTCGCCTCCGGCGGAAAGCCTAAGGCCTCGGTCGTGACAAACAGGGACATGACCTTGGGATCGGGAATCGGAATCTGTCGCACGTCGACCCCCGTAAGGTCGCTGAGCATACGCAGCATCGTTGGATCATAGTGGCCGAGAATATCAAGCTTCAGGATCGTGTCGTGCATCGCGTTGAAGTCAAAGTGCGTCGTTGTCGTGCCGCAGGTCAACTTGTTGGCCGGATGTTGAATCGGTGTAAACTCATAGACATCCATCTCTTTGGGGACGACGACGATACCTCCGGGGTGCTGACCCGTCGTGCGCTTGACACCGATAAGCCCAAGGGATTTTCGCCGAAGCTCCGCGCGGCTGGCAGGAATCGCGCATGCGGCCTGCAGTTTGTTGATTACCGCGATCGCATTCTTGTCGGCATAGCAACCGATCGTTCCCGCGCGGAAGGTATGACTCTCGCCGAAAAGCTCCGCGACGTACTTGTGAGCACGCGACTGATATTCATTCGAGAAGTTCAGATCAATATCCGGCTGCTTGTCGCCGAAGAACCCGAGAAATGTCTCGAATGGAATGTCCTGTCCGTCACTTCGCATGGTCGTACCGCACTGCGGGCAGTCGCGGCGGGGCAGGTCATAGCCGGAGTGAATCTCACCGGATTCTTCGAAGATCGAGAATCGGCAGGACGGACAAACATGATGCGGAGGCAACGGATTCACCTCGGATATGCCGCAGAACGTCGCGACGAGCGAAGAACCGACCGATCCTCTTGATCCGACAATATACCCGTCTTCGTTGGACTTCTTGACGAGTCGGTACGCGATATAGTACATGATGGCAAAACCGTTCCCGATAATCGAGTCCAGCTCTTTCTCCACGCGCGCCTTCACCGTCTCGCAGATCTCCCCTTGATATCCATAGATCTCTCGGGCAGCATCCCAGGTCAGATTTCGAATATCGTCCGGTGCCGTCTCGATGATCGGAGGATACGTACCGTCGGGGAAAGGTTTAATTCCGGCAACGATGCGATCCGAGATTTTTCGCGTATTCTCGACGACAACTTCGTAAGCCGTTGACTCGCCGAGATAGCGGAATTCTAGAAGCATCTCCTCTGTTGTTCGAAAGTACAGATCGCTCTGGAATTCGGCATCCTTGTACTCCATGTCCATGAGGATATATTTCCGGTATTCACCTTCGGATTTCTCGAAAAAATGTGCGTCGGTGGTCGCGCAGACAGGGAGGCGCATCCGTTCGCCGAGAGCGATGATCAGGCGATTCAGATTCATCAGATCCTCGTCGGACGTAAGACCGCTGTCCGGATCGCGAAGGAAGAAGCGATTGTTCGTGATCGGTTGAATCTCGAGATAGTCATACATGCGGAAGGTCAGAATCGTCTCGCGGTCAGAAAGAAGCGCAGCCTTCGCCGCCTCCATATCTTTCTGGGCGTCGCGGTAAACCTTCATGACGTGCGAGAATACTTCGCCTCGTTCGCAGGCGCTTCCGATAATTATACCCGCCGAGAAATACTGAAGTTCTGAACGCGGAATCCGTGGCCGCATGTGAAAATACTCCGTGTGAGATTCCGATACGAGTCGATACAGATGATAGAGCCCCAGTGCATTTTGGGCCAGAAAGATGATGTGGTACACCTTCTGTTTTCTGGACACAACTACTGTCTTGTCGATCATCCCCGCCTTCTCGTTCAGCTCGGCGGGCCGGAAGATCTGATGCTCGTGAAGAACGGACGAGAGGATCTCGCCGCAAGCCATGGCATCTGATACGGCGCGATGCGCGCGGTCAATGGTAACACCAAAAAATGTCGCAACACTCGAGAGCTTCTTCTCCGCAATTTGGGGATACATATGGCGCGCGATCGCTAGGGTATCGATCGCGACTGGATTGAACTTCACCCGGTATCTTTCGTGTTTCTCTATATCGATATCGAAGCCGGCTTGCCGTAAGAAAGCGAGATCGAATAATACATTGTGTCCGCAGACCGGTCTTGTACCGATAAAATCGGAAAGCAAGCTGACAGCGTCGTACGGTGCAGGCGCATCCGCCACATCCGTGTCCGTGATACCGGTTAATTCTACCGTTGTTGCAGGAATCGGTTTCCCCGGTGAGACAAAGGTATGAAACGTCTCTCCGACGACAAATCGATCATCGGAATTTCTTATGAAACGTACCGCACCGATCTCAATCAGAGAGTCCGCAGAAGAATCGAGCCCGGTCGTCTCTACGTCAACCGCGACAAATCCTTCCGAGAAATCCGTTTCTTCGTCGGCGTGATATGCGACACAGGGACCGTCATCCACAAGATAACCTTCCATACCGTAGATCACCTTGAAGGGATCACCGGACCGCTTCTCGTTCAACTTCTTGTACATGACCGCGGCATCCGGGAAACTCTGAACAACACCGTGATCGGTAATGGCACAGGCGGGGTGACCAAAGCGGCAGGCCTCCGCGAGAAGATGGGAGACCTCCATGACGGCGTCCTTCTCGCTCATCTTGGTGTGACAATGCAATTCAACACGTTTGACCGGCGCGTTATCCATACGTTTTGGCGGTGCCAGAGCCTCCATAACACCTTCTACAGATGCCTGAAGGTCCTTCGAGTAACGGTCGTCAAAATAGACGTTGGCCTGGAATCTGGCATATCCGCCCTTCTTGAAACGCGCTTCAAAGGCATCCGCATCTTCCGGCGCCATGAAATACACGCAGGCAACACATCCCGAATCGTCGGTGACGTAGAAATTCACGCGAACCTTACTTCCCGACTTCGTCAGATTAAATTCCGCAATCTCGACAAAACCATCAAACCTGGCCGTGCCGGTGTTCGCGTTCATCTCGGAAATTTTGACGAACGGAGTCGTCGGATTCACCTTGCCCCACAAAATACCTTCGGCCTTCGGTTGACGCGTAAATGTTGTCTTATTCTCTTTCGCAACTGCCTTTGCTCGAAAAGCCCAGGAATCGGTTGATACCGGTTCGGGCGGCGGAGGCGGGGAATTGAGACTCTCACTTCTTTGGGGAGATGTTGTCTGATTCGCCTTCTCGCCCGGTTTCCTCTCGTTCCCGCTTCTCCCCGCGGCGGGTTTTGTTCCTCCGCGAACGGCAGAAGAACCGGTATGGATAGTATCATTGCCCGTGTCCCCTTGCTCCTGGTCGACCTGCGACAGAACGGTCGCGGCTTCTCTGCGAAGCCGTTCATCGTGCTCTCGGGCAAGGCTGGAGAGTGAAACAGCATTTTCCTTCTTGTCGCGTTCGAAAGTAAAATCACAGCGGATGTTGAGATACTTCTGAACAAAACCCGCAAAGCTCTCCGCAAACAAACGCTCCAGATCAGGATCGAAGGAGTCGGCAAGTTTTCCGATGACGCAAGTCGGCGCATGGGTAAATCGGGTATAAGTAATCAACGGGGAATACATCGGATTCTCCCGGCGAAGCGCGGATAGCATCCATGGCAGAAGAGGCAATAAAAAGGACGTATCGGAATATGTATGAAAATCTCCGGAAAGAAAGAAACGAACATGTGTGACTTTCAGAGAAGAACGCAGCATATTTTCGAGTTCGATGAGGTCCCGTCCGTCCGGAATCTCTCCGGTGAGTGTAAGAAGTATCTCAATGCCGCCGCCGTTTTTCGCGACGCGGAGGCCTGTAACCTTCGCGTGAATACGGTCGGCAAGTCGAATCGCTCTGTCATCGTCGGTTATGGTCTGGATCATATGAATGAGGCTTGTCATGTCGTTATATTATCTCCTGATATCTGTTTACTCTTCCCGAGAATGTGAATTTCTCGCATGAGCTCATCGAGTGCGGTTTCTGCGGGAATCTTGCGAATCGGTTCACCTTTCATGAAAAGAAGAAACTCATTATCGCCTCCCGCTATGCCAATGTCCGCTTCCCTCGCCTCTCCGGGGCCGTTCACGGCACATCCCATGATGGCGATCTTGAGATCATAGGGAAGATTCTTAACTTCATTCTCAACTCTGGCCGCAAGATCGATGAGAGGGACCTTCGTGCGCCCACAGGTCGGACAGGAAATCAAACGAATTCCTCGTTTGCGCAAAGAAAGTGCCTTAAGAATCGCATATGCGGCTCTGACCTCTTCAACGGGATCGCTGGTGAGAGAGACACGAATGGTGTCACCGATGCCTTCGTAAAGAAGTGTACCAATCCCGACGGCCGATCGTATTGCACCTTCAAACGCTGTTCCCGATTCTGTAACGCCGACGTGAAGCGGATACTTCGTATGTTCAGCCAATAACTTGTAACTCTCAATAGTCAACAGCGGATCTGAGGATTTGATACTGATTACCGTATTGTAGAATTCCTCAGCCTCCAGGGCCTCAACAGCCATAATCGCGCTCTGTGCCATGGACTCGCGATTGACTCCGCCGTATTGGGAGAGGATTTCCTTGGAAATCGAGCCCGAATTCACGCCGACGCGAATCGGAATCTTCCGTTCCGCGGCCATTTTCGCAACCGCGGCAATGCGGCCTCTGCCGCCAAGATTACCCGGATTGATACGGATCTTCGCCGCGCCGTTCTCCATCGCGAGTAAGGCGAGACGATAATCGAAATGAATGTCCGCAACCACGGGAATCGGCGACCCTTTTGTGATATCGGCAAGAGCCAGAGCCGCCTCACGATCCGGGATCGCAACACGTGTAATCTCGCATCCGCATTCCGCCAGATCATGAATCTGTCGGAGAGTCGCGGCTACATCTCGTGTATCTGTATTGTTCATCGATTGTACGACAATCGGAGCGCTGCCCCCAAGTTGAACTTCGCCGACAAAAACAGGAATCGAAAACCGTTTCATCAGAAACCCTCCTTGATCCGAAGGATATCGGAAGTCAATGCCAGAATAACGAGAGCGATCAGTACAACAAATCCGACGACATTGATGGTCCTCTCCGTCTTCTCGGAAATTTTTCTTCCTCGTATCATTTCTACCGTGACGAGAACCAGTGCATTGCCGTCAAGCCCGGGTAACGGCAGCATATTGGAGAAGGCAAGTCCGACAGAGATGAGTCCGGCCATCTGCAATAACTGTTCAACCTTAATTGAATTGTCGACCTGCGGTGTCTCGACGACCGAATTGACAAGCATGACCATGCCGACCGGTCCGGAGAGCACATCCTGTACTTGAACCTCACCCTTGAACATATCCTGTAAAGCGAGGACAGATACTCGAATAATAGAAACCGGATACAGAAATGCCTGTTTCAGGAGATCTCCGACATCATTCCCTCGCGCTGTATAGATACCGCGATAGTTCGATACCATCCGAATGATCGGCTCCATCTGAACCTCCGTCTCCACGCCGTCGCGAAGAAGGACAATGGTCAGTGTCTTATCCCCGTTCTCTTCCATGACATTTCGATACATCTCGTCAAACAGCGGAGCCCCGTTCACGGTGATGATTCGATCCCCCAGTTGGATGACCGGAGATCCATTATTCTGTTCGGGATCCACAGACAAGACTTCCCATCCGATCTCTGTTTCGGTCTTCGTAAGGACGGATACCCCGAGAAGCGTCTTCGGCTTAATTTCCGGGACAAGGGATACATCATAGGCCTCTCCCGTACTCTGCGATACCAAACGCAAAGACACACTCTCGTCATTCATCATCTGAGACAGATAAAAACTCATGTCCAGATCTGTATAGATGGGTTCACCGTTAATCGCTTCGACGCGGTCACCCGGCTGCGCGATTGTCTTCGCAATCTGATCCGTCGCGTTAAAGTTATCGAGTTTCGTTGAATAAAAACCAAAGATCGAGAAGGTAACCGTAAAAATAAGAATACCAAATATAACATTCGTTAACGGACCGGCAACCGATACAAGCAGTCGTTTCCAACGCGGCTGATTGAGATACGACTCCGGCATGAGCTTCCCATCGTCATCCGTCTCCAGTCCAAAAAATCGAACATACGCCCCGAAGGGAATCAGTCGAATGTGATAATCGACTCCTTTGCGATTCCAATGAATCAAGGAAGGTCCGACAAAGATTGAGAGTTCTTCAATCTTGATCCCGAGCCACTTCGCAACGAGAAAATGGCCGATCTCATGAACGGCCGCCAGTATTCCGAGGCCGAATAGGCCGATAATAATACTCCAAATATTCATCCTAATCTCCTGACCATAATTTTACGCGCGAAAACGTACGCTTCCTTCTAGTTTATACCAGAAAGACAGGTTGCGGTAGGCAATAAAAATCAGGTTCGAAGGTTCGCAAGGAAATCCGTCGCGATTCGGCGCGTGTCACGATCAAGACTAAGAATATCATCCAATGAATGTGGAATTGAGGTTCCGCGCTTCTCTTCCGCCTCCATACAAGCGTTGACACAACGGTCGATTCCTATAAAAGCAATCTCTCCGCGCAAAAAGGAGGCGACGGCAATCTCATTAGCCGCGTTCATGACGACAGGCAGAGAACCTCCCCTCCTACCAGCGTGTATCGCGTAATCCAGACAAGGAAATGTCGCGACATCACAGGGTTCAAAATGCAGATCCGACATATCAAACGGATCAAACGGATCGCATAACAGAGGTCCTCGCTCGGGATAACAGAGAGCAATCTCAATCGGAAGCATCATATTCGGCTTACCCATTTGCGCGAGTACAGATCCGTCGCAAAGCCGAATCATCGAGTGAATGATGCTTTGCGGATGAACGACGACAGTTACCTGATCCACAGATACATCAAATAACCAAGCGGCTTCTATGACTTCCAACCCCTTGTTCATCATCGTAGCCGAATCGATGGTGATCTTGCCCCCCATCTTCCATGTCGGATGAGAGAGTGCCTGTTCTACAGTCACATTCGACAATTGTTCACGTGACCATCCGCGAAACGGGCCGCCGGAAGCCGTAATTAGAATCCGTTCGAGACTCGCCTCCGGTTGCCCCCACAGGCACTGCCAGATCGCTGAATGCTCGCTGTCAACCGGAAGAAGCATCACGCCCTTTTCCCGGACTCGCGGCATAACGACGGATCCGCCGGCGACAAGAGTCTCTTTATTCGCGAGTGCGATATCCTTACCCGCATCGATTGCGGCAAGCACAGGGGCCAGACCACAGACGCCCACCATGGCCGCTACAACCATATCTGCGTCGGCAATGGTCGCACAAGCAATATTCCCATCGTTGCCGCTCAATACCTCGATCGGAAGTCCCGTAAGAGCCTCGCGAACAAGAATCGCATCACGTTCGGAAGCGACACTGATCAATTGCGGGTGGAATTCCTTCGCCTGTCGAATGATCAGATCGACATTCGATCCGCACGAAAGCGCACTCACGACAAAATCGCCGGGACAACGCCGGATGACTTCAAGCGTTTGACATCCGATCGATCCGGTTGATCCCAAGAGTGAAATATTTCTCATCTACTTACCTCATCGAAAGAGCATAGCGATCGCAAAAGCCGCGGGCAAAGAGAAGAACGCGCTGTCAAATCGATCGAGAATACCACCGTGTCCGGGAAGCAATTTCCCGAAATCTTTGATCCCGGCCCAGCGCTTGATCGCAGATGCCATCCAGTCACCGAACTGCGAGACGACGGAGAGTACAAAGCCGTATACAAATCCGAAAATCAGAAGCATCGGAAGATTCAGACGCGTCTCGGTCGCGCGCCCCATGAACAGCCAGAAGAAAAGCAGCATACATACAGCGCTTCCGATCGTTCCTCCGATACATCCTTCCCAGGTCTTTTTGGGGCTGATATGAGGTACAATCTTATGTTTCCCGATAAACGATCCCGTAAAATACGCGAAAACATCCGATACCCAAGGGGTCAGAAGACCGATCGCAACGAAATACCAGCCGTTGTCGAGAAACAACGAGGTGATATTCGCACAAGCCAGAGGAAAAGAAACATAGAGCACAATACCGGAGGTAGCAATTCCGTCCGCAAATGCATGCTCGCCCGGATGTACGAGAGCCTGAAAAATTACCGCGTGCATGGCAGAGATAAAAATCGCCAACGAGTATAAACCAAATGCCAAAAGCGGCGAATCGGTAAAAAACCTCGCAATTACCGGAATCAGTGAAAGACCTGCACCCACATATGCCATAACGCGACCGGGTCTCATGTCTTTGGCGCGAACGCATTCAAGCATCTCATGCGTTGATATCAGGGCAACGATTGTCCACAGCGCGCAGAGAAAATACGGGAAGAAGTAACCCGGAATAAAGAAGGCCAGGATTACGACCGAAAAGACAATACCGGTGATAACTCTCTGTTTCATCGTATAAGGCTGAGGATACAAAGGAAGGCATCCTCTTCCTCCTTTCGTAGGAGCATATTTCGCAAGGCTGCGGCAACTGCGTAAGCAGTCATTTCTGTGATAGTCCGCCAAATCGCCGGTCACGGGCGGTATATGCCCGTAACGCCGCCGTCAGATCTTCAAATCCGAAATCCGGCCAAAGTGTATCAGAGAACCAGAATTCCGAATATGCCGTTTGCCAAAGGAGAAAGTTGGACAGACGCTCCTCCCCGCTCGGACGAATCAGAAGATCCGGATCCGGAATCTCCGGCAAATAGAGTCGCTTCCCAATCTCCTCTTCCGTAATCGCTTCCGGAGAAAGGTTCTTCGCGAGCACATCCGACACAATACGCTGGCATGCCTGCGTGATCTCCCGACGACCGCCATAGTTCATTGCGATAATCAAATCCATACGTTTCCGATGCAAAGAATTCTGTTCTGCGCGTCGAACGACTTCTTGAATTCTCGCCGGCAAAGCCGCGATGTCCCCGGAAAAGCGAACACGTATACCCTCTTTCTCGAGTTCCGGATCGTATCGGTCGAAAAACTCGACAAAAAGATCCATCAACATATGGACTTCATCGTCCGGTCGAGCCCAATTCTCGGTGGAGAACGCGTAGACCGTCACATAACGAATGCCATAATAGCCACAGTTCCGGCAGAGTTCTTTAAGATTCTCCGCGCCGGCACGATGACCGGCAGATCTCGGAAGATTGCGTTTCTGGGCCCAACGTCCATTGCCGTCCATGATGACAGCCAGATGCGTCGGAATCTTGAGATTCTCTTCGCTCGGATCATGTGCCCCTTCAACGCTCTTCCTTCCGACGCCGAACAGCTTCGTCAGGAGATGACCATTCTTCTTCTCCGGCATGTGATTCACATCATCTTTCTTCTCATCGCACAATTTGTTTTTCGAGAACCTCTGAATCGAGCCGAAATCAAAGGTGCAACCTTTTCGATGAGACCTTAAGGAGACTAGATCTCCATGAGCTCCTTCTCTTTCTCCGCGGCATGCTTCTCAGTCTCCGCAATGAAGGCGTCGGTAATCTTCTGGATCTTGACTTCAAAATCCGCCATGTCGTCATCCGTCAATTCTTTTTTCTTGTGGAATCCACGGAATTTCTCGATGGCATCACGGCGAATGTTACGAATAGCAACCTTTGCCTCTTCTTCATAGTTCTTGACATTCTTAACAAGTTCCTTACGTCGTTCAGTGGAAAGAATCGGAAAAGACAGACGGATGATCTTACCGTCATTCGACGGATTGATCCCCAGATCAGAGGCAAGAATCGCTTTCTCAATCTCGCGAAGCATCTTCGGATCCCAGGGCGTCAATGTGATCATACGCGGCTCGGGAACTTGAATGTTGCATACGGCGTTCAGCTGAGTCTTGGCTCCATAATACTCGACAAAAATACGATCGAGTACATGAGGGTTCGCGCGTCCGGCGCGAATCGAATTCAGATTCTCCCCGAGATTTTCGATCGTCTTGGTCATTTTCTCTTCATAGTGTGCATATGTGTCTCTGGTAATCGTCTGCATATTCGAACTTCCTTTCTGCTTCTTACTTATTTTACAAGAGTTCCGATACGTTCACCCTTGATAATACGTACAATATTCTCCGGATCTTCCATAGAAAACACGAGTATTTGTGTCTTGTTGTCCCGGCACAGCGCTGCGGCTGTAGCGTCCATGACGCGCAGATTCATCTGAAGGACTTCATCATGCGATACCGTCTCATAACGAACTGCGTCAGAGAACTTATTCGGATCCTTGTCATAGACACCGTCTACCATCGTAGCCTTCATAAATACGTCCGCTTCGATCTCGGCCGCCCGCAAAGCCGCACCCGTATCTGTCGAAAAAAACGG
The DNA here is from genome assembly GCA_023397475.1 of Bacillota bacterium. Classification (GTDB taxonomy): domain Bacteria; phylum Bacillota; class Clostridia; order Saccharofermentanales; family Saccharofermentanaceae; genus Firm-13. The sequence goes on along the minus strand of JAEWUD010000016.1, from coordinate 3,256 downwards.
ATTTCCGGTTCCGCAGGCGAAAATGACAATTCTGCCTTTCTCAAGGTGACGGACGGCACGCTTGCGGATATAAGGTTCTGCCATCTGTTTGATCTCCACAGCGGATAGGACTCTTGTCACGGCTCCGGCTTGCTCCATCGCATCCGATAATGCCAAGGCGTTCATCATCGTTGCCAACATTCCCATATGATCGGCGGTAACGCGATCCATATGTTCGCTGGTACGGCCTCTCCAGAAGTTACCGCCGCCGACGACTACGGCAACCTCTACGCCAAGATCACTGACATCCTTGATCGTCTGGCTGATTCGTCCAAGCACAACATCGTCAATTCCGACCTTCTTCTCTCCGGCAAGGGCTTCGCCGCTGATCTTGAGAAGAATTCTCTTATAGTATGGTTCGCTCATTCTTCACCTCCTGTGACCCGATGATCAACTTCCCATATATTCTATCTGTTCAGACCCCGAAAAAAAAGCCGTCACGAAAAATTCATGACAGCTTTCTCTTCTACTGCAAGGAAAAGCATTACTTAATCTGCTTCATAACCTCATCCGCGAAGTTCTCTTCCTTCTTGGCGATGCCTTCACCCATCTCGTAACGTGTGAAACGACGAATCGCAACCTTCTCTCCGATCGCAGCGGTCATTTCCTTCTGGAGAATCTCGATGGTCTTGGAGTCATCCTTGACGAATTCCTGCTCAAGAAGGCAGTTCTCCTTGAAGAACTTAGCGATAGAACCCTCGACGATTTTGTCCAGGATCTTCTCCGGCTTGCCTTCATTGAGAGCCTTGTTACGGATAATTTCTTTCTCCTGCTCAATCGCCTCGGCGGGAACATCCTCACGGGAGACCCACTTCGGATTGGCGGCAGCTACCTGCATCGCGACATCCTTGACAAAGGTCTTGAACATCTCATTCTTCGCTGCAAAGTCAGTCTCAATGTTAACCTCAATGAGAACGCCGATACGACCGCCTGCGTGAATATAAGAATCCACGATGCCCTCGGCGGCAATTCTGCCAGCCTTCTTGGCGGCAGAAGCGATACCCTTCTCACGCAGCCAGATGACTGCCTTGTCGAGGTCTCCGTTGCTCTCCTGAAGAGCCTTCTTGCAATCCATGATTCCGGATCCGGTAAGCTCACGTAATTCCTTAACCTGTGCGGCTGAAATCTCTGCCATATATAATTCCTCCTCATTGCCGCCTAAAAAAGGGCGGTATCGAATCTTGCTTGTTTATCGTCAATTACGCTTCAGCTGCAATCGTCTCAATGGACTCTTCGACAACCTCAGTGGGCTCCTGTACCGCAACCGGTGCATCGAGCTGCTCGCCTTGACGAGCCTCGATAACGGCGTCCGCCATGCGGCCGGCAATCAGCTTCACCGCACGAATCGCGTCATCGTTACCGGGAATTACGTAATCAACCTCTTCCGGATCACAGTTCGTGTCGACAATCGCAACGATCGGGATACCCAGTCTTCTGGCTTCCTGAACAGCGAGGTGTTCCTTGCGTGTATCTACGATGAAAAGAGCGGCCGGCATATGCTTCATAGTCTGAATACCGCCCAGGTTCTTCTCAAGCTTCTCCATCTCGAGCTTCAGCTTGGCAACTTCCTTCTTCGGACGAAGATCAAAGGATCCGTCCTGCGCCATCTTCTGCAGTTCGTTCAGGCGAGCGATTCTCTTCTTGATGGTCGTGAAATTGGTAAGCGTACCGCCGAGCCAACGATTGTTGATGAAATACATTCCGCAACGGAGAGCTTCTTCGGCAATCGAATCCTGTGCCTGCTTCTTCGTGCCGACAAAGAGGATCGAGCCTCCGTCCATTGCGATCTGACGAACAAACATATACGCATCATCAATCTTTCTAACCGTCTTCTGAAGATCGATAATGTGAATGCTGTTGCGCTCTGTGTAGATGTACTCCGCCATTTTGGGATTCCATCTGCGTGTCTGATGTCCGAAATGGACACCGGCTTCGAGTAGTTGCTTCATTGAAATTACGGGCATAAATCTTCCTCCTGTTTGCTTCCACGGGGTGTACACCGGACCTCCGGCACACGAGAAATCCCCCCCGTGTGATAAATGAACCTCTAGAATATTACCACGAGAAAAAAAGATTCGCAAGTCATTCTTCCCTCTCGCGACAGGATTTCTGGGGCTTTTCGCTTATATTCATCGTTATCGGGAGATCTCATGCTACAATGATGAAAAGATACGTTATTCAAGGAGAATGTGTTATGTCCAACGAAGAAATGTTTGCGTCAAAAGAATCGGCTCTGCAAGTGCTTTCCGAGATCATCGCCATACCGAGTGTCAAGTCTGATCCGACACCGGACGCACCTTTCGGAGAAGCGACGGTACGGGCATTGGATTATCTTCTCGGCATCGGCAAAGATATGGGATTTCATACAGAGATGATCGATCATAAAGTCGGCTATATCGAATGGGGCGACAGCGGTGCGATTACCGCCATTCTTTGTCATCTCGACGTTGTTCCGGCAGGCGAAGGATGGAGTGCGGACCCATTTCATCTTCGGCGCGAGAATGGCCTTTTGATCGGTCGTGGTGTGGTCGATGACAAGGGTCCGGCCGTCGCAGCGCTTTTCGCGATGAAGCGATTGAAGGAGAGCGGATTCACACCATGCGGAAGAATCCGACTGATTCTGGGCTTGGACGAAGAGAGCGGTTCTCTTTGCATGGAGAGATATAAGGAGACGGAGGAATTCCCTCGGCACGGTTTTACGCCCGATGCCTCCTTCCCTGTCATCTTTGCGGAGAAGGGTATCCTTCACATACGTGTTTCCGGTCCCGGATCCTCTTCGATTCATGTAGCTGCTGGAGAGAGACCGAATATGGTTCCCGCTGCCTGTCGTGTCACACTTCCACTGTCGGGTACCACTTACGAAGTCTTGGGCGATCCGGCGCACGCCTCAACCCCGCATGTGGGCGAGAATGCCATCGCGCGGATGATCTCTCAATTACCTGAGGATATTCTTGCCTCGAACCGGCTTCTCACTTTTTTCAAGGAGTTCATTGGTTTTGATACGACAGGCGAATTCCTTTCGCAAGATCTCCGTTCTGATGCCGCCGGAAATCTTACGTTGAATGCAGGTATTCTGAGAATCGATGCAAGCTCGGGTGAGTTATGGATCGATATTCGATATCCTGTCAGCAAAGTCGGTGAAAATGTTTTTCGGGAGATCTCGGATGCCGCCGCGAAACACTCTTTGCGCGCCGAAATTCTTTCACACGCTCTTCCG
>JAEWUD010000018.1 GCA_023397475.1 Bacillota bacterium | reverse complement strand
GTCAATGATAACCACCAAAATTCGATGGGACTCGCAAATTTATACTTCCTCATTGAGCAATAACCACGTTATTCGTCAATGATAACCACTAAAATCGGAGAGTAGGCGGATTTTTATACTACTTCGGGTTGTCGGAGACGAGAGTTGCCTATTATTACGGAGCGACGAGTCGCGTCGCGACTTATAATCCGCGTCGGCTCTGCCGGCTCTCCTTCATTTCTGCAACAGACCCCTTCTTCTTTGGGGGATCAGGGGCGCTTTTCGCGGATACGATCGGGAGACACATCCGATACGCCCCGCTTATATGGGCACGAGCGTTCGTTGTGCAGTTCTTGCTAATCTAGATCTATGCGATTAGCGATTTGAGGTGTGTATAGGTGAATAAGGTTGGTGGTGGTATGTAATCAATAGCAAGTATAAATCCCGATCCAGTCGTCGCCGTTAAAAATTTGTGGACGAGATTGCCAGTCCAGGGTATTCTCGTCCAAAAGAAAGGCTCACCATGCACTGCCACCACATGAAAAAGCTCGCCTCGCGTCGTCTGTGCAAGAAGAGCCCCGCCCGGCGACGGCACGATAAATTGTCCTCACATGGCCGAATGTTTACTTTCAGAGGGCGTGGCAAGGGACTGTCATAAATCACCTGCTTAACAGGCAGAACAAATCCAAGATACTGTCGCAAATAGTTAACGCTTTCCAGATAACAATCTCTAACAAATGCCTGAGATGGCTCGCCGCACATACGAGAACCCGTTAAGGAGCCTGATTCGCATGTGACTCAATGACAAATAACCGTTCCGGCAAGGCCGCCGCACATACGAAAACCCGTAAAGGAGCCTGTTTCGTATGTGCCTCAATGACAAATAACCGTTCCGGGAAGGCTGGCGCACATACGAAAACCCGTTAAGAACCCTGTTTCGTATGTGCCTCATTGATATATAATTCCTGCCTGCCCGATTAACGCCACAATGAATTGAGACAGTCCCAATCTCTGCTCGCTTATCGAAAAGCATAACTTGTGATTTTTCGCGCAACGCCTTTGAAGTGTTTCTCGCAATTACTGACTTTTCGATCAGAGAATCCGTGAGAAGAGCGCGGTCGCGTCCAGAACGGTGCGGAAAATCAGATAGCAGGAGCTGTATACGAAGAGGAGGAAGAGAAAGATGGTGTCCTCCGTGAGTGACATTGCGGTGCGGAAGGAGATCAGGTGGCAGATGCTCATGATCACAAAACTGATGAAGAGCAGGGAGAGCGCTCCGCGGCTGCCGAGTGACATGGTGATGAGGAGGATGATCTCGGGAATTAAGAGGTAGATCAGGGAGATGGAGACAAGGTCGATCACTTTGCGGAAGCGAAGTTTTTTGCGCGACAGGATGGACGCGATGAAGAAGGAGAGGCACATGACGAGGATGAAGAGGAGTGCCAACAAGGAGAAGCCGATCATCGAGTAAACCGGCTGAATATAGAGCAGGCTGATGTTCTCGCCAAGGACGAGGTTCATGACGCTGTCGAAAAGTGGCGAGCCGGCCCGGGAGAAGAGCATGCCGAGGAACCCGGACAGAACGGAAACGATCAGGATGATCGGTATGGACCAGCGGAGTTTGGGGCGCATCGATTCCTGGCGAATCTTGGTCGCCGGACGCAGGAAGAAACCGGAGATATTGCGCCAGACGATTGAGAATGTGGGGAACAGGATACGGATCTGATCGCGCAATGTCTGGAGGCGGGAGGAGCGCATCGGCCGCGCCGATTGCGAAGGCGTTGTGAAGCCGCGCGAAAACTGACGGAACTTCTCGCTAAAATTCTTCCGGAAGCCGGTCTTCGCGGAGGAAGAATTTGTGGCTTTCGTCCGACCGGATCCCGAAGAGGCCCTTGAAAAAGGTCCCGCGGCGGATCCCGAAGATGTGCCCGAGGCAGTTCCCGTGAAAGCCCCGGTAGCTCCGGAAGCCCCGGAAGCTCCTGAGGAGGCCCGCTGACCGGCGGTATTTTTCGCGTTATAGTCCGCGGAGCCAACCCCTGCGGCGGCCTCGCGCGCCGTGGCGCCGGAGCTGTTGCGACATTGACATTTCTCTGCTTGATGTAATTCCCGTCCGCAATAGAAGCAGTACTTGGCCATGAGATTCTCCGTCCTTTATTCCGTCATCGAAAAAGTGCGTTTGTCCATGTAAAATGACGGTCTCTCCTGTATAATACGAAACAGATGTTAGCAATTTGTGTCAGAAAGGGGCGACGGACCGGTCGAAGCTCGAAGTGATGCCGTCGCCGACTATGGTAACAGAAATGGCAGAGAATGATAAGCAGATATTGAAGCTTGGGCGCGAACCTAATACGTTCCTTTTCAGTTGGATCGGAATTGGCCTGGTGGCGCGCTTTGCCAGGTTTTTCTATAACATCCGTGTTGATCCGGATGAGGCGGTGGCGAAGATGCCCGGTCCGCTGGTCGTTATGGGAAATCACCCCTCGTATCTTGACCCCTTTGTGATGGCCGCAGCTTGTAAAGGCCGCAAGATGAATTTTGTCGCGGGTGCGTTTCTCTTCCGTAGCCGCATCATCGGACCGATGTTTGCCGCCGGCGGGTGTATTCCCAAGGTGCAGTTTCGCTCGGATTCCCGCGCCGTCAAGGCGATGCTCGCGGTTCTGAAGCGAGGAGGTACGCTCGGCATTTTTCCCGAGGGAACACGCTTTGTCGATGGCACGAGTATCCGGATCGACGACGCTCTCGCTCGCATGATCAAGAAGACGGACAGCGGCATGGCCTTTCTTCGCTCGAACGGCGCGTACTCGACGTGGCCGAGATGGAGCACGAACTCCTTCCGCCGCGGCAGTATTACCGGACATATTTCTTATGTGTACTCGGTTGAGGATGTGAAGAAGATGTCGGTCGCCGAAGTCCACGAGACCATGCTCAAGCATCTGAACTATGATGAGAACGAATGGCTTCGCGCGAATCCGCGGGAATTCAAGAGCAAGGCGATTGCCGCCGGAGCTCAGAATATCGCCTATGTCTGTCCCCGTTGCGAGTCCGAGAATGAGACGACGGCCGAGATCGATACGATTGTCTGTGCGAAATGCGGCAACCGGGCGAAGATGGATTCCAGTTACCGGATTGCGCCCGCCGGCCCCGAGGACAAGGCGTTCCGGGATCTTCACGAGTGGAAGGAATGGGAGAAGGATCGTGTCCGCGAGAAGATCAAATCGCCGGATTTTCTTTTCACGGAGGAGACACTTCTCTTGTTGCCCTGGGGCGAGTATGAATATCGGGAAGTCGGAAGCGGGACGATTTCGATCCACGGCCGGGAGATTGTCTACGAGGGAACCGAATGCGCGATTGAGAACGGCATCACCTACTCGAAAAAGGAGCTCAAGGCCGCCAAACGCAAGAGCGGCACTCCGAATGAAGCGTTGAAAAACGCGCCGGTTGTCCGTAAGGTATTCCCCGTCGCCCGCATACGCGGGATCAGCGCCGAGTATGGCAAGCGTTTCGAGCTGACCGAGACCGGCGGGCGGATTAATCGCTTCATCCTGCGTAACGGACAGCGGGTGATGGAATTGCAACTGATTATTCAGTGCCTGCAGGAGAGCGAGAACACCGCACCGACAGTATCTTCGGACGCCGGCAACGATTGACGCGACGGCGGAAATGCTGTACGTTAAGAGTGTACGTATAAGATTATGTTCAATACGGTTTTTCTATCAACGTAGGAGGTATTGGCTATGAGTGACTCTGAACTTGCTGAATTACTGGGTGGCCTGTTTGTAGGAACAGCTTGGCTCATCATGATGGTTGTTCTGATGGTGGTTGCCTTCATTGGAATTATTTTCTTCTTACTTCGCGCATTCTCCTTGTATCGTATCGCCGAGCGCCGTGGCATCACACATCCGTGGCTCGCGTGGATTCCTTTCGCACAGGAATACCTCTTTGCCGAGATCATCGGATCGGAGCTGAAGGTCGGCACGAAGACGATCCCGCAATTTCCCTGGGTATATGTTGCCATGGTTTATGGAACGGCAATTGTGTCCGGTGCCCTTGCGGTGATACCTATTCTCGGAGTAATTCTTCGCATCTGTCTTGGCATCATCGTTTTTGTCGCCGGAATCTATGTCCTTTATCGTTTCTTCAAGATTTTCAAGGGCGACAACACGGTCGTTTTCACCGTAATCTCCGTGATCATTCCGATCGCATTCCCCTTCATCCTCCTGTTCCTGCGTAACGCTGAGTTCGCAGAGGAAGAGGAAGAGTCTCTTCAGGTGATCGCATAATTCGATCGATCTATCTTGTCGAGATCAGAAACCATTTATGTTATCCATCCAATCCGTCTGTAACGAGAAACCACAGGAGGTAATGATCATGGGCAAGCTTGTAATGGGAATCAAGGTGAATCAGAGACAGGAAACCGCCAAGGCGCTGCAGGATGTTCTGACGAAGAACGGCTGCATCATTAACACCCGCCTCGGCTTCCATGACGCATCCACGGACAGCTGCAGCGAGCAGGGCTACATTCTTCTTGAGTTCGTAACCGGAACCGAAGCGGAAGCGATGGCGATGAAGGCCGAGATCGAGGCGATCGGCGGCATGAACGTCGCGACGATGGAGCTCTGATCTTTAGAGTCTGAAGTCGGGTCGAAGTCGGGTCATAGATCGCGTCGCGCGTCGAACCGCACGTCGTGACGCAAGTAGCGACTAGACGAGGCGACCTTCCCGGGACATGTTTTTCTTGTTATTTTCGAGGACATCGGTCATCGCGTTTTGTGCGCGGAGCCGCATGTCCTCGATTCTTTTCGCGCCCGTAAGCTGCGGATCGGGGTACACGGGCGGGCAGAAGACGACGCCGAATAGCGGCTTCTTGCGCAGGAGGCGTAACGGACCGCGCGGGCGCCGCTGGACAATTACGGCCGGAATCACGGGCACGTCGGCATCGGAGGCCATGTGAAAGGCTCCCTTCTTGAACGGGCGAACCTCTTGTGCATACGGCCACAAACTGCCCTCAGGATAGAAGTGGACCTTGCGCCCCTGACGAAGCTGCTCGGTGGTCATCGCGAAAAACTCCTTGAGCCGATGGGTCGCGGCCGGGATCGGAACGACGCCGATCCATTTGACGAGCCACCGGACGATCGGGAGGCGGAAGTTGCCCTCGATACTCGTGAAGGTGATCCGCTGCGGAAGCATCGACACCGCCACCATCGCGCCGTCGACATTGTGGATGTGATTGCTGATCGTGATCGCGCCGCCCTTGACCTCGCGAAAATACTTCCCGTTCTTTTTGCGCATTCCGTAGAGGAAGAAGCAAGCGACGGCCGCCGTGTAAGCGATTGCATAATAGACGAGTGCGTACCATATGCGAAAAAAGGCCCCCGGCCGCCGATATGGATTACTGACGTCGATGCTCGACCGAAGTATCGCCCAGTTGCGGCGAAAAATCTGACGGCTGTTATCTGCGTAGGTTCGCCGGTCGTCCTCGATCGTCTTGTGAAGGATCGCGTCAAGCCGAGCGGTGATCGAGGGGCGCCCGTCTTCGGGAGTCGCGGATTGTTCGGAAGTCGCAACATTCTCGAGTTCTTCCGGCGTAATCACGTGAAGGCGCGCGGAATAGTCGTACGCGGGAAGCGCCGCCTTGATCTCTTCGCTGTAACAGATCAGGTTGGACAACTTGCAGTAGAACTCGTTGTAGAAGAACCAATACGCCGTGCCGGGCTTCTTACGGAAGAACGGCAGTCCCGACAGTTCCATAAATCCTTGGTGATCCAGCGGTACAGCGGCCAGCACGGGAATCTTGCGAGTCCGGGCGAGAGTCTCGGCCTTATTTCCGAGACCGAACGGCATCGCGACGAGAACAAGATCGGCGCCTTCGAGCGCTCTCTCAAGAACCTGTTCATCCGGCTTGCCGTAATGGATTCCCTCTCGAGCGGCATGCCGTGACAGGATCGGGAGGTAACGCCGACGAACGGAATAGGGCGTCGTTCTCTCCGCGCGGCAGGCGACAAGACGCACCGTGTGACCGGCTTCTTCACAGCGGGTGAGAAGCAGGGCCGCATTGCGGGCAAGCCCCGGAATTCTCATATCAATGGTGTCCGCTACCAGAACGATAATCATCAGTCGTGCCCTTCCTCATGCAAATTAGTCTTATTATATCTGTACCGAAACGATTTGTCAGATGTTTCCTTCGGGCGTATGATAAGAGAAATATTAATCAGCAAGTAACTCGGGAGGCCGTTATGGACGGGAATGGAATCATCGCTTCGACACGAACTTCGGAACTTTTCGATATAACTTCTCTGCGGGAAGAGCTTCTGGCGCGCGGCGCATGGAAGGTTCTGGGAGCGGACTTGACGTCGGTTCCGGAGGATCTTCGCGAAGGATACCCCAGGGCGCTGTCGATCAGTGTCGCGATTGACCTGTCGATCGTAAACGAACTTCCCGTCGCGATCTCGCAGGCGTATATCGATGAATATGACCGACTGAATCTACTTCTCGACGAACTCTCCGAGATTGCGGAGCGGCGACTCGTTGAAGCAGGATATCGCGCCCGCGCCCTCACAGAGCAGCGGACGCCGGTCGATTACGGCCATCACGCGACCAAGCTGCCGCACAAGACCGTCGCCACCCGGGCGGGACTCGGCTGGATCGGCAAGAACGCGATGGTTGTGACGCCTGAGCGCGGTTCCGCCGTTCGCGTCGCATCGGTTCTGACCGACGCGCCGTTCGTATGCGGTACGCCGATCGACGAATCGCGTTGCGGAACCTGCCAAGTCTGCCGGAACAATTGCCCCGGCTCGGCACCGCTTGGTCCGAACTGGACGGTAACGAGCCGGCGAGAGGAATTTTTCGATGCGCTCGCCTGTCGAAGATCGTGTCTGGAGAGGAACTGGAAGCTGCGACCCGGCGTCAGTTTGTGCGGATTCTGCACGTCGATTTGCCCCTATACGCGAAAAGCGATGGAGGCGGAAGGCCTCGTCTCGCGCTTCCCCGCGCCCGAATTCGCGCAGTCCGGGGATCTCGAGGAAATCATCGCCTTGCAAAAAGAAGCCTTCCGCCGTGAAGCCGACCGGTGCGGCAACGATCAGATTGCGCCGATGGTGCAGACGGTCGAGGACTTGCGACGAGAGTTTGGCAATCGACACAATTCCTTTGTTCTTCTCAAACTGACGGAGGATCGCCGCATCGTCGGAACCGTACGTGCGTACGAGCAGGACGGTACTGTATTTATCGGACGTCTCGCCGTGCACCCGGAGTATCAGCGGCGCGGTTATGGAGCCCGCCTGATGGCGGCAATCGAGCAATGCTTTGACGGAGCCCGCTTCGAGCTTTTCACGGGAGAGGACAGCCTCGACAACCTGCGATTCTACGAGGGACTCGGATATCGTCGCTACGATGTTCAGCTCCATGACGGAGTTCGCCTCGTACATCTCACGAAGTAATTGATCAAGAAGGCCGGGAAACGGGGCGAAAAAAGTGGGCGATCCGCTTCGGGATGCAAGATGACCCGTGCTGCGAGTCGAATGTGAAATTCGGAGGATGAGCACCCTCTGCGAGTAGAAAATGAAAATCGACGGATAAAGAAAGCTTGTTGTGCCGTCTTGTCAAATCGTACCAAATGTTACGAAGTACCTCCCATACTTCTACTACAATAGGATCGAATCCATACAGAAATAGTAGGAATATCAAAGAGATGCAAAGACGCATCGGGAGGTACGATATGTTTTCACTCAAAGGACGGGTCGCCGTCATCACCGGAGCATCGTCCGGATTAGGTCTTCAAATGGCAAAGGGATTCGCCGAACAGGGCGCGCACCTGGCGCTTCTCGCACGTCGTGTCGACCGCCTCGAGAAGATTGCGGAAGATTTTCGCGCACAGGGAGTACGCTGCTTGCCGGTCAAATGTGACGTCACCGACACCGAAGACATCACGCGCGCCGCGGCCGCCGTTCTCGCTGAGTTCGGGAAAGTCGATATTCTCGTCAATAATGCGGGCGCCTCCCGAAACGCGGGCGTGCTCGATATGACCGATGAAGATTGGCAATTCACGATCGATACTGACCTCACCAGCGTCTTCAAAGTCACGCGCGCGTTCGCCAAGCCGATGACCGAAGCCAAGTACGGTCGTATCATCAACATCGCCTCCATCTATGGCCAGGTCGGCAACACGGCAATGGATACCGTGGCGTACCACTCCTCCAAGGGCGGTGTTATCAACTTCACCCGCGCCGTCGCGGCCGAACTCGCGAAATACAACGTCACTTGCAATACCTTGAGCCCCGGCTATTTCGAGACCGAGCTGACAGCAGACGTCCTCAGAACCGAGGCATTCACGAGCTTCATGCAAGCGGCGGTGCCGATGGCCCGTTACGGAGCGGAGGGCGAATTGAACGCCGCGGCCGTATTCCTCGCGAGCGACGAAGCTTCCTATGTCACCGGCCAGAACCTGAAGGTTGACGGCGGATACACAAGCATCTAAGAACGTGTCATGCAGCTAAGCGGATCGCCCGGCGACGGCTCCACAAGATGGACCCCGCCGGGCGACTGTATGCTTGGGTTTATCGCGTGGCGGCTTCATGGGATTTATGGGCGAAAAGATCTACATACACCCATTTCGCCCAGACTCCGCATTCGCTCCGCGCGTCCCAAACCTCTGTTATATGGGCAAAAAGACCTACATGCCCCGATTTCGCCCAGACTCTGCTTCGCCACTTTATGGGCGAAACCGACCCCAGCCATCCATTTCGCCCATACTCCGCATTCGCGCCGCGCGTCCCAAACCTCTGTTTTATGGGCGAAAAGCCCCACATGCGCCGATTTCGCCCAGACTCCGCTTCGCCACTTTATGTGCGAAACCGACCCTAACCGTCTATTTCGCCCATACTCCGCATCGCCACTTTATGGGCGAAACCGACCCTAGCCACCCATTTCGCCCATACTCCGCCTTCGTGTCGCGCGTCCCAAACTTCTGTTTTATGGGCGAAAAGCCCCACATGCGCCGATTTCGCCCAGACTCCGCTTCGCCACTTTATGGGCGAAACCGACCCTAACTGTCTATTTCGCCCATACTCCGCATCGCCATGTTATGGGCGAAACCGAGCCTAACCGTCTATTTCGCCCAGACTCTGCCTTCGCGCCGCGCGTCCAGTGTCCATACGACTCACCTGCCATAACAATCATCGGAGCACCTCTATCACGGCGCGCAACACATCAGATCCTGCGCATTTTCGTTTATCGGAGCGCCTCTATCGCGGCGCGATAACAGAATGGCCGCGCTGCGGCGCGACCATTAATCCTCACCGGTTACTCCGGCGCACCTTATTCTTTTGTGCGGATACGATGTCGGCGTTGAATGGATTGTATGTCGCATGGATTGATATTTTCGCCCATACAAAAACAATCTAGATGCGAATAATCTCGGGAAGATCCTGTGAATAATCTGGAATCTCCGAGTCTTCTAGTGAGTCATCCGTAGTGGCGACGAAACGATCGAAGTCACTTGCGTATTCCGATCCTTCTTGTGAGATGCCAAGATTATGCACCACTACCGCGTCACTCCGTTTCTCTGCACTCGAGATGCCCCGTACCGCCGCCGGAGCCTCTTTGTTCAGCTTTGCCGCCGCGTCCGTCGCCATTACGCTCTTCACAATCGAACTGCTCTGCTCATTCATCGCATCCGCATCGCTCGGCTCCAGTTTATTCGGGCTGCCTATTTCTTCGGCATTGGTCGGCTCCAGCATATTCGGGCTGCCCATTTCTTCCGCTCTTCGAGAAGCCGGGCCGAGTCCGGAGACATGCGCGGAGACGGTGAATTCTTCGTCGATCCGGGCTTCCTCGGCGATTTCCTCTTCCAAATCTTCCTCCGTGAGAATGTTCGCAGCGATTGAGGTGTCTTCGGGCTGTCCGAGCCGGGCAGTTGCCAAGCGGCGCGATGTATATCCGAACGCCTTCCACGGACTTAAAGCGAGGATGACGCCGATCAGTAGACGAGCGGAGAAGACTAAAATCTCAAAGTCGTAGTTGATCAAGAAGAAGAAGAGCAGGGTGCCGGCAATATGTACGATCGTAAGTGCCCGGATCGCCCAGAGTCGATATTGTAACGCGAAAACACCCAAGCCGATCTGTGCGACGGACAATACCAACACAATGAGAAGAAGAAGCGGGTAGGGTGAGAGAAGTAGAAGTCCTGTCGGACGAAGAAGACCAAACGCGGCATCGATACTATATCCCGCGCTGAGGACAAGAGAGATCCAGAGGAAGACGCGGACCCAGCGCCGAATTCCCGTCTCGGCGTAGAGAAAACCGGTGTATACGGCATTGTCCGCGTTATCGAAGGCGCAGACAGGACAGATTGTACCTGTCTCAATCTCCGTGCCACATTGTCCGCAAGTCATCAGAAGCCTCCATACATACGCATTCCATCGGTATAGAAGTTATTCTATCAACTAGTGGGGCGAATAACAAGAAAATTTATGAAGTAGAATGATGCGTCTACTGTCGGCATGGTATTTTCGCGCGAAAAGAATTATGTGAGATTCTCAACGCTCCCCTGAAAAAATGACAATGATTAGAATCTTTAAGAGAAGGACAATACCTACTTTTCTTCCGTCTTACGGATCCTTGCTCTTTTTCGACAGTCGAGAAAAAGAAAGATACATATACCAATTCGCAGAAGAAGAATGATATATGAAAAAAACAAGTACATGTTACCCGTTATGATGAGAACATAAGTAAAGCCGAGCATCCACAAGATCGTTTCAACAAGATATGTTGATGAAAATATGAAAAAAGCCCGGTAACTGCCAATTAGCACGAAAACACAAGATATGACAGACACCAGTAGCAAGAGACTGGATGCAATGAAAGCGAACATCATCAGTCCATCAGAACCCAGGTCGATTTCTTCGGGAAGATATATGAGATAGAAACCCAGAAGCGATGCGTCTGCTATGCCGATCAGATACACGAGTGCCCGGTGCCATGATTTCAGAAGTACTGATACAGGTTTCCCGGAATTCTCCGTATCTAGGGTGAATGTGTAGCCCCTACAGACGGAACAAAGGGAGCCTGCGTGAATGGTGGTTCCACATCTTTTACAGACCATGATGCTGACTCCTTGTAATCATTTGGAAATTTATCTGATCACGTGAAATCATCCCAACGTTCATCGCGAAGATCTTCGAGATTTCGGAATCGCAGAATTCCGAAAATGAACAACAGATGTCAAAATGCAAGCCAAGGTTTACAATATTCCTAGCAAACAATATATCAGAATCTATGGAGGATTTATAGATGCGCATCGGATATGCCTGCATAGCGCTTGCGGTCCCCGGGACCGAGCTGCATACGACAACGCTACGCAACGCGACCCCTGAACGTCTCTCGCAAGTTTGTTCCGATAATCTCGACGCACTCGACCGCATGATCGACTATAATATCCGGCAGGGAATCGGGCTTCTGCGTATTTCCTCCGACCTGATTCCCTTTGCATCTCACGAGGAGATCCGTTTCCCTTGGGCCAAACTTTTCGCGAATCGCCTTGCCGATGTCGGCGCGAAAATCAACTCCGCCAACCTTCGCGTCTCGATGCATCCCGGCCAATATACGGTGCTGAACTCCCCGGATCCCGGGGTTGTGCGTCGCACGATTCTCGATCTGGCGTATCACACGCAGGTCCTCGACCTGTTGGGCGTCGGCCCCGCTCACAAGATCATCCTCCACGTCGGCGGCATCTACGGCGACAAGATCCAGGCGCTCGAACGATTCAGCGAGAATTATCAGGCGCTTCCGGAGGCGGTGCGCCGTCGCCTCGTCATCGAGAATGACGACCGCCTCTACACGATATCCGACGTTCTCGACCTCGCCACCCGACTTGGAATTCCGGCCGTCTACGATAATTTGCACGACGCGGTCAACCCCTCCGCGGACACCGCGTTGCCTGCCGAATGGATTCGACGCGCAGCCGCGACCTGGCACACCACAGACGGTCCGCAGAAGATTCATTACTCGCAACCCAACCCGTCGCGACGAGCGGGCGCGCATTCGGACACGATCGATGTCGGAGCTTTCGTCGAGTTCAGCCGCGATCTGCCGGAAGACATCGATATCATGCTCGAGGTAAAGGACAAGAACATCTCCGTCATGAAATGCATCGCGTGCACCGAGCCTCGCCGGATCGAATTTCTGGAGGAAGAATGGGCGCGGTATAAGTATGTTGTGCTCGAACATTCGGCGGCGCAGTATCAGGCGATCCGTGAACTCTTGCGCGAAAAGAACCGTTACCCGGCGCGGGAGATGTACGACCGTATCGGCGATGCTCTGGCGCAGGAACCGACGGTCGGCAGCTTCACGAATGCCGCCCAGCATGTTTGGGGATATTTTCGCGGCAAGGCCTCCGCCTCGGAGCAGAAGCGATTCCAGAATCTTCTCGACGCATACGCCGCGGGGCAGGGGAGCGGGGAGCCGGTGAAGCGGATGCTGCTGCGGCTCGCGCAGAAATACGAGGTCAGGTATCTAATGGAGTCGTATTACTTCTCGATATCGATATAGCCGAACTTGCCGCCTGACTCGATTACGACATAGCCGTTGGGCGCGACGAGAAAGAAACCTCTGTCGCCGGTAGGCTGCAGAAGGATCTCCGCCTGCATCGAAAGAATTCCGAATTTCCCGTCCTTACATATCATGGCGTACGTAGTGCCGGAATAACTCTCAATCATCCAGCCCTCATCGGCACCTGGACGATACGGCATGATGTAGTCGTATTGCGGAGGAAGTATCCACTTGCCGCTTAGATCGATGATACCTTTCTGACCATCCTGCTCCGCGATGTAAAGAGACGCGGCCGGATCAATGGGATCCAATCGCGAGAGGTCGTCATAGATGAGGTCGGTCTTGAGGTTTCCCTTACTGTCGATGATCGCTTCCTTGCCGTCCAGCTCGACAATTGCGTATCCGTTGTTATCGAAACAGTATGCACAATCGAACGCGGGCTCGATAACCATGACGCCTTTGATGTCTATGTATCCGTACTTCCCGTCGACCTTGACTGCTCCGGGAAACGTGCCGGGGAGGCTGTTGAAGTCTTCGAAATTCCGGTCAAACAACGTCTTTCCCTGTTCGTCGATAAAGTGGCAATAATTTTCCAGATCGGCGTTGATGCTAATTACGGACGCAATGCCTTCCTCAGAGAAGGGATAGCCGATCTCATCCTCTGCGAGGGGAATGACCAACTCACCGTTCATGTTGAAGTATCCGTTTCCGCTGGTTTCGGAATTGACATAAACAAGCTGGTTCGCACCGACATCCTGGATCTCGTACTTGGCATGATCAACGAGAACTTTCCCATCGAGTGTGATCAGGGTTGTCGCATAATTGATCAGCGCGATATCCTGGCCGGCTGCGTCCCAAACTCCATACTCCGTGTGTTCCCCATCTGTGAGGATGTATGTCTCAGAAACAGGAGCGAGAACTTCCTTGCCGTTCTGGTCGACCAGGCCCCATTTCCCGTCTTTATACACATTTACATATTCTCCCTCGCGGCTGGTAATCACTCCTTCATAGATTGGACCGACGACCAGCTCGCCGGAGGTCGAGACGAATCCCCATTTCCCGTCTGTCTTGACGCCGGCAAGGCCGAGGCTCGTGAAGCAGGTACAATCCTCATACGTTGGCTCGAGAACCCACTCGCACGTCTCGTTGATAAATCCCCAGCGGCCGTCCTTCTGAAACCAGACATATCCGATATCTTTCTCCGGTGTGTTGAAGGTAAGATTCTCCATCGTGCTGTGAAAAGCTTCGTACTGTGGTTCGATGATGTACGTCCCGTCCTCCCGGATCATGCCATACTTCATGACTCCGTCTATCTTAGTTCCGACGACCGCGTAGCCGAAGGGATTGAACATATACGCATCATCATACAAGTAATCCGTTATGGATGAGACGTTGTCCGCGCTATCTCCGATCAGTGTCGGTGATGCAGGTGCCGCAGCGGTTGCGACCGGTTCTCCGGCTTCCTGGGCCGGCGTTTTCGCGGATGCATCGGCTTTCTTTGCAGACGGCATCTTCGTTGTCTCCGCAGGTTCCTGCAGATCGACGAGAACTGCATCCTCTGCCGACGCGATAGAACTGGGCTCAAGCGATTCCGATGTTAGGTCCGGTATCTCCTTTGCGGTTCCGCAGGATGTCGCGAAAAGTGTCGTCAGGACCAAAAGAACGGCTGCGAGCTTCTTACTCATTTTGATGTCCCCCTTCAAGTGGCCTCCCGACATTGGCCGGAGATGGCGTTTAGTTATATGGAGAAATCGGCTTACATACACTAGACGATACATATCGAAATATTGTTACAGGTTTTTTCGCGCGTCTACTTATGAATGAAGAATCGCACGTTAGGGTTCGCTTCCCGGGTGTATTTCTCCGGAGCGCCGGCAGAACGAGCGGCTACGCTGTAAGATCCACATATCCGTACACACCGTTCACGCAGACCGCGATGTAATGATTTGCCGCGACATATCGGATCGGTCGGCTTACCGGCGGAAGGAGCAGGTTGCCGTCCTCCGCGATGATGCCGTACTTGCCGTCAACTTTGATCATTGCATAGATCCGGTCGGAGTCATTGGTTAGATTCAGACCTTCTTCGGAAGAAGGATCGTCGATGATGATGTCCGTGTAGTCCGGCTTCAGGAGCCAGTTGCCTTCGGCGTCGATGAGGCCGGCCTGGCCATCTTTTTTCGCGATGAAGGGAGAGAATTCCGAAGCGTAGGGGGCCACTCGTCCGAACCCTTCGTAGGAGTGATCTGTCAGATAATTTCCCTCGTCGTCGATAATCGCCAGCTTGCCACCGGAAGAGACCCGTGCGTATCCGTCCGCGTAGAAGTCATACGCGTAATCGAACTGCGGCCGGATGGCAAAGGTACCGGAGGTATCGATATACCCGTACTGCCCGTCCACAGCTACGCTGGCCAGTCCGTTCGGAGCGAACTCGCCCGCATCCTCAAAGGTTCTCGCGAAAAGTGTATTTCCCTCGTCATCGATGAAGCGGTAGGAATAGTTTCCGTCTTCTTCGTACCTTGCGACAACCGCAATTCCGTCATCGGAGAATACATGACCGAATTCGTTGTCCCCGAGGGGGATGACAATGTCGCCCTCCATGTTGTAGTAGCCGGCGGCGCCTTCGGTATGAACGAAGACCAGGAGGTTCGGTCCGATGCTCTCGATCCACTGTGTGGCGCCTTCTGCGATGACACGACCGTCCAATGTGATCAGGCAGGAATCGTTATCGATCAAGACGACATCCTGTCCCTGTGCATGCCAGCGTCCGAACAATGTCATGGTGCCCTCAACGCAGATCTTTGTTGTGGATCGAGGAGACAGAACTTCCTTGCCTGTCGTATCGACGAGGCCCCACAAACCGTCTTTGGCCACGTTCGCGTACTCGCATTGCGATGACACTTGTACTCTATCATAGATCGGATCGACGACGAGCTCCCCGGTAGTCGAGAGAAATCCCCATTTCCCGTCGATGCTCACACCCGCCAGCCCAAAACGCGAGAAACACGTGCAGTCTTCGTAGGTCGGCTCGACGACCCATTCGCACGAATCGTCAACGAAACCCCAGAGTCCGTCCTTCTGCAGCCAGATGTAGCCGATGTCGACCTCCGACGCGAAGTTGAATGAATCGTATATGGGTGTATCGTAACCGTCATACTCCGGCTCAATCGCGAAAACGCCCGCTTCATCGATCACCCCATACTTCATCACGCCGTTGGTCTGCACGCCGACGACGGCATACCCATACGGATTGAATGGTCCGGCCTCGTCAAATCTCGGCTCGATCACATAGTCAATCGGAATCTCGGGGGATTCGGTCAACAAGGTCGGAGCCGATTCATCTCTGATTCCCGGGATGTCGATCGGAAGCTCGGTGATGACCGAATCGATCGTTCTGGCAATGGAAACGGGCTCTGTTTCTTCTTCCGTCACAGGAACCGGTCCCGTTGCAGCGGGTGCACAGGAAGAGAAGAACAGGGACAACAGAATCAGCAGACTGGCGGCGAACTCGATTTTCATTGATAGATCCTCCTTAACTTGGCCTTCTCTTCTTGTTGGGGTAGCCCCAATCCGGGACTTTTCGAGAGCTTTTTCGAGAACATTTTGGAGGGCCTTTTCGAGAGCCTCAAGAGCCTTTTCGAGAGCCTCAAGGGACTTTTCGAGAGCCTCGAGGGACTTTTCGAGAGCCTCGAGGGCATAAAAATCCCCGACAGCCGCCTTGCGCGCTCGAAAAACATGCTGCCGGGGAGTGGTTGTACGCGGAGAGGGACGATATTAGCCGTAGAGAGCTATATACCCGTACTTGCCATCCAGGCTCACCGCCGTATATCCGTTCGCGGCGATCTGCAGGGAGTCATCACTGACGGGAGGAAGGAGGATCTCTCCATCTTCCGAGAGGATGCCGAACTTGCCCTGATCGTAGATCATCACATAGGTCGTCGCGGAGTCGTTCTCCAGATTCAGCCCTTCGTGGACATATGGGTCGTCGATGATAATGTCCGAGTACCGGAGCGGCAAGATGATCGCGCCGTCAGCGTCGATGAGGCCGCTCTTGCCGTCCTTTTCCGCGATGATGAGAGAAGGCTCGTCGTCATAGGGGGTCACACACTCAATCCAGTCGTACGCGAGCTCAGTAGTAAGGTTACCTTCACCATCGATCAGCCCTACGAGGCCGTCCTTGATCACAGTGGCGTACCCGTCCGCATTGAAACTGTGCGCATAGTCGTACTGCGGCGCAATAACGAATTCTCCCGTCTTGTCAATATATCCGAACTTCCCGTCCGTTGCCGCGACGGCAAGCCCATTGGAGGCGAAATCATAGGCATACTCAAATTCCTTGTCGAAAAGCGCCTCTCCCTTATCGTCGATATAGCGGCGGCTGTCTGTTGCAAAGTCT
This sequence comes from Bacillota bacterium, assembly GCA_023397475.1. Lineage (GTDB taxonomy): Bacteria > Bacillota > Clostridia > Saccharofermentanales > Saccharofermentanaceae > Firm-13. The sequence continues at coordinate 1,017 of JAEWUD010000018.1, read as the reverse complement.
ACCGGTCGGGTCACAATCGCGATCCCCTCTTCGGTGAAAACCGATCCGTACTCATTATCTTCGAGAGGGATGACAAGGTCGCCGTCCATATTGTAGTAGCCGGTCGCTTCGGGTTTGTTCACGAACACCAACTGATTCGGTCCGATACTCTCGATGAGCTGTGTCGCGCCCTCAACGATCACGCGACCGTCCAGCGTGACTAAGGCCGTATCGTCGTTAATCAATACGATGTCCTGATCCGCCGAGCTCCACTCGCCGAACATGGTAAGAACTCCGTCATAAGTAATCTGGTACGAGGAGACCGGAGCGAGGACTTCTTTGCCGGTTGAATCAACAAGACCCCAGAGGCCGTCATTCGCAACTTGCGCATAGGTGCCCGGGGCGGTCATCCGGACGTCATCATACGTCGGTTCGATAACGATGTCGCCCGTTGTCGAGATGAAGCCCCATTTCCCGTCGACCATAAACCCGGCGAGTCCGAAGTTCGAGAAACAGGTGCTGTCCTCGTAGGTCGGCTCGACGACCCATTCGCACTTCTCGTCAACAAAGCCCCACAGTCCGTCCTTCTGCAGCCAGATATAGCCGATATCCGTCTCGGCGTCGGAGTTGAAGATCTCGTTCGTGGGCGTGTGGAATGCGTCGTATTCCGGTTCAATGACAAACGCTCCGTCCTCTCCGATGACGCCGTACTTCATGACGCCGTCGGTCTTCACGCCGACCACGGCAAATCCAAAGGGATTAAACGCTTCCGCTTCGTCGAAAGCGGGATCGATTACATAGTCCACCTGGACGGCGGGCGCTTCAGTTGCTGCGGTCGCGGCGGTCGTCTCAACATCTGTCGTTGCTTCCGGAGAGGTTGTGGTGATTACTTCCGTAGTGGGGGTAGAGCTCGTGGTTGGCTCTGTCGCTGGCGCACAGGCCGAGATCATGCAGGCGGCAAGAACCAATAGGAGCGGTAAAATCTTCTTGTTCATAAATATCCTCCATAAGCGCCCTGTTGGTGATCGGGCGGAATTC
>JAEWUD010000001.1 GCA_023397475.1 Bacillota bacterium | reverse complement strand
GATTTGTGGTGTTCGTAAGAAATGAGGATGAAACGGATAAACGCGAGGTAATCCGGTCTTCTCTGTTAATGGTTCCAACATAAAAACTCGAATCAGTTGATTGTGTATGTACTTTGGGTGCGGTGGTATGTCTCTAATCCAAGACGAAAACAGCGGCCGCACGTATCAATGCGGCCGCTGTTTTTCTTTTCGCGAACTCAATCGCGCACCCCAAATCTCTTACGCTCCAATCCCCTGTAGCAGCCGATCAATCTCCGCGATCTGGGCCGGCAGGAGGGCGCCGAATTCCATCGCTTGGGCGTTCTCGGTGACTTGCTTGACGGACTTGAAGCCGGGGATCGGGATCGAGATGTCGCTCTTGCCCCAGATCCAGGCAAGGGCGCCCTGGGTCAGGGTGCGGCCGTTGGAGGAGAGGATTTCGCGGACGGCGTCGAGGGTGTCGAGGGCGTGGGCGGTCGGGCGGCCATTGCGGAAGACTTTCTCGGTCCAACCGTGGCCGGCGCCGCGGACGTCGTCTGTGCCGAGGATGGTGTTGCGGTCGAATTTGCCGCTCAGGAATCCCATTGCCAGCGGGCTTCAGCAGATGGCGGCGAGGTGATTTTCGCGACAGAGGCGCAGTATCTCATCCGCGTTGGTCAGGAGGTTGAACTCGTGTTGGATTGCGGAGCAGTTCGCGTTGGCACCGATCATTCGGATGGCCGCGGGGACATCGGTGCTCCAGCCGTAGGACTTGATCTTGCCTTTGGCGACGAGACGCTCGAGGGCGTCGATGAGGGGATCATATTGCGAGAAGGAGATGTCGCCGACATGGAGCTGATAGAGATCGATGTGGTCGGTGCGGAGGCGCTGAAGGGAGGCGTCGCAGGCGCGTTCGATGTAGGCGGGGTCGATGCAGACGCTCTGAAGGGTCTTGGTGTCGGCGTTGCCGAGGAAGCCGAATTTGGTCGCGAGGACGACGTCGTCGCGGATGCCGGTGAGGGCCTCGCCGAGGAGTTCTTCGCTGTGACCGATGCCGTAGGCGTCTGCGGTGTCGATGAAGTTGATGCCGAGATCGACGGCGCTGCGGACCGCCCGGATGGATTCGGCGTCGTCGGTCTGGCCGTAGCCGTCGATCTTGCCGTCGAAGTAGAACTGGCCGCCGATCGCCCAGCATCCGATGCCCATTGCGCTGACCTCAAGTCCTGATTTACCAAGAATTCGCTTGTCCATTTGATTTTCCTCCTGTAGTTTTGTACCGCGTCTGCGGCTTTGGATCCTCATATGTATCAACCAACCGATTGGTAGGCTAATCGTTAAAAAGAATGCACGTCTCACCGGCGTGCGGATTGAATGGTAAGTTTACAGGCAAAAAGAATGCACGACTTACCTGCGTGCGGCTCCGTTCCAGAACGCGTCGAAGCAGGCTTCCATATTCCGGAGGGCTTCGTCTTTGTCCATCATATCCATCGAGATGCTGATGCAGGTGAGTACGTAATAGAATGACATCGCCAGGCTGCGCGCCGGAACTTGGCCGAAAACACCTTCCGCAATTCCCTCTTCCATCACAGCCGTCAGCCGGTCTTGAAGATCGGTCTTGCTCGCATCGGTCGCGGCGAGAATCTCCTCGCGCATGGTCTGCGGCGGATAGTAGAAGACCGCGTTCCAGAAATCCATCTCTGTATTCTTCCAGTGATAGAGAAGGTAAGAGCGCGCAATGGCGACGAGGCGGTCCCGGACCGGAAGGGCCTTCGCATCATTGAAGATACGCGCGACTTCGCGGCCATAGGTCTCGACGATTTGCGCGAAAAGCACGCGGAAGATCTCTTCTTTGCTGGCGAAGTGAAAGTAGAGGGAGGCCTTGTTGATCCCGACCTGCGCGGCAATCCCGTCCATACGGGCGCCGTCGTAACCTTGGCGCGAGAAGATCTCGAGGGAAGCGGCAAGAATTTTTTCTTTGGTCTCTGAACCTCTGCCCATGGGGAGCCTCCTGCGCTGTGATTTGTCGGGTAGATCGCGGTCGGTGAAGGACTTTTCGCGAAAACAATTCATGATCTGATTTGCGCCTACCAACTGGTTGGTAAACATAATATATCACGAGAACTTTTCGATGTAAAGAGATTCTCTCGAGATTTTTCGCGCAGGGAAGGGAAGAAGTATCTTACTCCCTCTCCGCCGCGTAGGTCTTGTCAAAAATATCGTCCGCGATGATGTAGACATCTCTCGGATTGTCGGAACGCACAGCGAGATAATCCCCGGGCTTCCCGAGCATATATCCGTTGAGATCCCAGTCGGTGAAAACTTTCGTGGTTCGGGTGAGGGGGCGCGCGTAGATCAAGGTCTCATCCGAGGGCATGCAGCATCTGGCGTGCGTGGCCAGGCGAATGGATTCGTGTGTCAACTGCCGCTTGATCGTCGGGTCATATTCGAACGTCGCAAGCGCGCGGAAGTTTTCTCCGGTAGCGTCGTATCGAACCTCGAAAATCTCGCGGCGGATCGGGTAGACCTCGCCGAGAATTCCGATCATGATGTAGATGTCTTCGTCGGCACGGATATCGATATCGCCCTCGAGTGTTCGGACTACGGCGCTCTCGCCCGGAGCGAGGACATCGAGGCTGCGGACATAACCAAGAGGAAGATGTCTCTTGCGGTAGAGGCGCATCGCGGTAATGTCCGGCTGAAAATCTTCCGTATAAATCGCATCGTAACTTCTCAGATACGCGACGATTCGATCGCGAAAAAGCTTCGCGTCGGTCTCGTAATCCGCCAGCGAGACAATCTTGTCCTCGCGAAGGAACCCGCCGGCTTTCTCCTTGTGACCGCCGCCGGAACCGATTCCGTCTGCCAGAAACATTGCCATCTCACCGGCGTGAATCTCGCGGTTGCAACTGCGGACAGAGTACTTGATTCCGAACGGCAAGCGGCAGAATACAACGCAGCTGTCCGAGATATTGACCTGCAACAGCATGTCGCTGATGAAGCCGAGAATGTTCGGATCGCACGGGTCGGCCTCCGCGATCGCGAAGCGGTTTTCGAGATCGAAGAAAGCGTTGTTCAATGCCTCTCCGGCGATGGAAATCTCGTCGACGGAGAGATTCGTATTCCGAAGCATAAGAAGGAGGCTCTGGTGAAATACGACGTCGTCTCGCAGGTCACGATCCGCCGGATGAGCGATCTCCGACAGGCTGTTCGTGTCGCTGTAGAGGCCGTAATAGAGGGCGGTAGAGACGTCGATATCTTCGTTCGGATCGAAGCCCGCGTCCCGCATCAGCTGGTAAACGACACTGGCGCAACTGCCGTAACCGCTTCGGATCTCTTCGTGCAGATACGCGCGCCCGCTGTGGGGGTGATGGTCGATCACAGCAACTGTCCGGCCGGGAAGGGGCGTAACATTCCCCTCGCCGTGCTGGCAGTCGACGGTGATCAGCAACTCCGGAGCCGGATCGAGCTGCTCCACATAGGTGAGTGGAATCTCGAGTCGATCGATCATCAGAAGAAGGTTCGGTTTCTTCACCGGGTACTTGCCGGAGTAGACGAGGCGAACACGTCGCTCCGGCTGTAAAGAGAAATACCGATAAAGTGCAAATCCGGAACCGACCGCATCCGGGTCAGGATTGTCATGGCACTGGATAACGATATCAGAGAAACGATCGAGATCGGAAAGCTTCATAGTCGGTACCACCTTCGTTGTCGGTAAGAATGTCGTACTAAGGGATGCACGAAAAGCACCCCGGTTGTCTTGTTGCATTGAATGTAACATATCACGAAAAATCAATTTTTGCTATATTGGAAAACGAGCATTCGGCTAGCTTCTCTGACCTCGAGCATCGATCTGGGGAAAAGAAGCTCATCAAACGCTCGAGCATCTTGAACCGAGATTTGATGTGTTGCGGCCGAATCTTGGATTATAATAATATCGTAGGTTAGTATAAAAAAGGAGGATGAAGAGATGATTACACTTTTATGGAAATGTTCCGTTTGCGGTTTCATTCACACAGGACCCGAGGCTCCCGAGGTTTGCCCGAAGTGCGGTGCCACGAAGGACAAGTTTATTGCGCTGACCGAAGAAGAAGCGAAGAAGGTCATCGACTCCGAGCGGACCAACGATATTCACATGGAAATCATCAAGCATGCGAACAGGATCAAGGAGTTAGCCGCCGAGGGAATAGAGATCAATCTAGACCCGCCCTGCGTATCTGTCTTTGAGAAGGCGCTGGGAGAAGCGAGTCTTATGAAGCAGAGAAGCAAGGCTGAGATTGCGGGACACGCGAGCCGGGGTAAGTGGTAACGACAGCGGTTTTGCGTATTTAATAGAATAAGAAAAGATGAAATGCCGCCAGTAATCGGGGAGACTCGATTCCTGGCGGTGTTTTTGATGTAAAAACATGATTACGATATACGGCCTTGTATAGAGCAGTTCCAGACGAAATTCCCCTGTATTGCTATTATTGGAGAAGTAAATATCAAACATGGGGGCGAATATTTAGATATTATTCAATGATAACCACCAAAACTCGACGAGCCTTGCGATTTTATACTTCCTCATTGAGCAATAAGCACATTATTCGTCAATGATAACTACCAAAATTCAATGGGACTCACAAATTTATACTTCCTCATTGAGCAAGAATGCAATTCCTTATCAATGATAACCGTCAAAACAGGAGTGAAGGCTGATTTTTATACTACTTCGGGGTGCCGGGGACACTCTTACTTCTTTTGTCAGATCGCCGCATCGCGGCGCGACTACTAATCTGCGCCGGACCCGCCGGCGCTCCTAAAATATAGCGAATCAACCATCCTTCCACACACGACGAATCCGCCCGGTGTTCGCATCGACCACCACATGATCACCTGTCTTGAGCACGGTGGTCGCGTTCCCACAGCCGACGATCGAGGGTATCCCGAGCTCCCGGGCGACGATGATCGCGTGCGAGAGCGGCGCGCCGATATCGGTGATGATTGCGGCCGCTCGCGGGAAGATAGAGATCCAACCGATATTGGCCGCTACCACGACGAGAATCTCGCCGGATAGCAGATCGTCGGCGTCGCGTAGATCCTGCAGTATCCGGACTCGACCCTCTGCTTTGCCTGCGCACCCGATCAGTCCATTGACCTCAATTCCCAACGTAGTACACGAGGCAGAACCTGGGACAGTCCCCGAGGCGCTGCCTGAAGCAACCTCCGAGGCAGTCGTCGGGGAGGAATCTGAGGATGTATCCCAGGAGTCATCCATATTTCGCCCGAAAACTGTTATATCCATCCTGCGATTCTTTTCGCGAAGCCAAATCTCGGGTTCGAATCTTCCGACGATCAGGTTGGGAAACTCGGGCATCGCGAGGTTCTTCTCATGGTTCTCACGCCGCGCTGCGATAAGCCCCGGATCGGGCCGGATTCCGCGCAGCAGCTCGAGGGCCTCGTGGAATGTGTGATAGAAGATGTCATCGCCCACCCCTGACAGCGCGGAAATCTTTAGAAGATACTCCCGAATCAGGCAAAACAGGCGAACCGAGTCACTGCGGAGCTTTTCACGTTTGGTGACGGCGCGATTGAAGTCTCGCAAGATCCTGTCGATACGGCGCGACTCTTTGGGATGAGCCGTCTTGAATCGTTGTACGGCGTCGTGATGGCGCTGCTCCTGCGCGTTCTTCTGTCGGGCGGCGAGGAAATCTGAGGATTGGTACGCCCGGATGAGATCATCCGGGAAGTTCGGATTCTCGTAGGGATACGGACGGGAGACGTCCATCTCTTCCGCGTGGCGATGGCCGTAGAGGCGGCGGTATTCGGCGCGGGTCATGCGACCGTCGAGAATTTCTCCGATGGCAAGAATGGGACGCAGGCTCTCGAGGGCCCCGTCGGATGCGGTGTTGGAACAGAGTTCGTCGGTCAGGATGGGGCCGCAGATCGCTTCGAGCTTCTCCCTCGTCCCGAAAAGCGGCTTGATCTGAAGTCCGCTGACGATCGCCTTGAGCACACCCTGCATGTACGGATTGCAGGCATCAAACCAGAGTTTGTACAGTTCCTCCGGGTTGTCCGTTCTCCGCACGATCGCAATCAATTCTTCTCCGATCTCATTGATGCGATCCGGAAAGTCGCGTCCGGTCAGTCGGACGAATTTGCTTCGCGGCGCAGGAAGAAACATTGTGAGAAGCTTGCGAAACAAGGGTCTTTTATCAAAGGGATAGATCGGGACCTCAATGCCGGCGGGAAGCGCTCCCACAAGATCTTTGACTTGGGCGAAGGCCTTTTCGCGAGGAATTCCAAAGGACACGAGCATGGAGCAGACGGCGCTGACATTCATATATAAGCGGCCGTGGATATTGGAGATCAGCGGAATGCCGAGTTCGATGAACATGGTCCGGAGAATGCTGTGCGTCATCGGAGGAACGGGGTGCATGAAGATCTCGCCGACATTGGTCTTGGAGAAGAGATACTCTCCGGTGAGAGATTCGTTAATATCGTAAGCATTCTCGTCGCCCGGTGACAGGGTGCTGATCGGTCGAGATTGCAGGAGATGCACACGTCCCCCGGCCACGGCCCACTCGATATCCAGCGGGAGGCCTTCTTCGCGTGCGAGTCGGGCGGCGAGTCGGACGATTCTTCGTGCGGCATTGCGATACCGGGGGTCGCCGGAATATCTTTTCGCGAAAAGTTCATAGGTGAAGACGTATGGATCGGCATCGCCGGACACGAGTCGCTCGCCGAGCCCCTGCACGACATTGCCGGTCATGCGCGCGGCGCTGCCGGTGACGGGATCTGCGGTGAAGAGCACGCCAGCGAATTCTGCCGGTACCATCCGCTGGATAATGACGGCCATCGGACCGACGTCCCGACCGCGATGCGCCGCGTATTGACGGACGCGTTCGGAATTTGATGATGCGGCGACGCGAGAAACAGCTTCGGGGATATCCTGCGGCAGGACGTTAAGGACGGTCTCATAGGCCCCCGCGAAGGATGCGTATTTGCCGTCTTCCCCGACGGCAGAGGATCGGACGGCGTAGGTGTGACGCGTCGATAACCGGGGAAGAAGTCGCGCGAGTTCTTTCGCCGCATCGGGTCGGAGCTCCAGACCTTGCTTTTCCCGGGAAAATCCCTCGGCGGCGATAACGTATCCGGGCGGTACGGGCATTCGACGGAGAAGGAGGCGTGAGAGGGCTTCCGCTTTGCCGCCGAAATGAAGGTCGACGCCAGAGGGGAGTTCGCGGAGAGAATAGATGTATCTCATGGTTGACTCCGATCGTGCGAGGTGCTTTTCGCGTTGGAGACAAGGGAATCTGAGCTCTCGATGTCGGGAGAGTCCGGAAGGTAGAGATCCATCTGCCGGTCAACAAATTCGATCAGCCCTGCTTCGGTATTCAGCTGAAGGCCGCAGTAAGCGGACAACTCCACGTGTCGGAGGACGACCAACTGCATTGTGGAAGAGAGCTCGTATGCGATCAGGCGGCATGCGGCATCACTTCGCGAGCCGGCGAAATGCGCGATAACGAAGGGAAGGCTGTTCTGGTCTACGGAGAGGTCCCGATGGAGGAGGACATGCCGGAGGATGGCTTCCGAAAAGGAGAAATTATCGAGCATGAACCGGAGAACGGCCAAGTGGAGCGCCTTGAGCTTGGCCTTGGGTGTCGCGTCGCTTCGCAGTATTGCGGAGAGTGTAGCGTCAGAGGCGACAATCTGTGTGTAGAGATCTTGAAATACCGCGAAAAGAAGCGCCTCGCGGGACCCGAAGCTGTAATTGATCATCGCTACGGGAACGCCGGCCTTCTCGGCGATAGCTCGGGAGGTGACTTCGGCAGGGGATGAAGTGGCGGAGAGAAGATCATGGGCGGCGCGACGAAGCTTCTCTTTCGTTGTGTCGAGCTTTTGTGATTTTGTCGGCATAAATAACCTCCAGTTATTGAACGTGTTCAATAACTGGAGGTTATCATATCTGTTATTGCCATGTCAAGACACGGTGGTCTCGCATTCATCTCACTCACGGGTCTTCGGATCTTCGATCCTGCGGAAGTTCGCTCGCCGAATGCTCGCCTACCGTCATACAAAACTTGAAGTGTTATGGCCTCAATAAGAACGGATGTTCAGACCAACGAGAGTCGAATACCTCTCAGACTTACGCCTTGCGACGCAGACGCTTGCCGGTAATTTCGTTTACATCCAGACAGAGAACCGCGATGTGTTTAACATCTGCGGGATTGAAGTGATAGGTATCAGCCGCCTCGTATTGTCGCATCAGACTTGTAAGTGCCTCGATCTTCTCGTCTTCCGCGACGACTCGTATCGTGCCGTTGCCGCAAACACTCTCGTACTCCATGGTCGCGTCGCAGGCGTCCTCGCCACCCGGGATGTAGTTGTGGGATCCGCTCATCGAGAACGCGACGTGCGGATCCTTGCGAAGGAGGGCCATCTTCGTGCCGGCGTCAGCTCCGTGAAAAAACAGACGAAATCGTCCGTCCGTGAGCTGCACTCCAAAATTCAACGGGACAACATAGGGATATTCATCGGCAAAAAAAGCGACGTAACAAACGTCACAGGTGTGCATGATGTTGAGGATCTCCTGTGGATCGGTAATCTGGCGGTCGGATCTTCTCATCGGTTGTCTCCTTACATGATGGTGGTATTCTCGATATCCCGGCGCATATTTGCCAGAGGTCTTGGTTCAATTTTACCATAACAATTTATTACAGCCGTCAGCAAACAAGGAAGAAGCGCCGACCGCGGGAGACGGACCGACGCTTCTTATATCAGAGAAAAAGGGGAAATGGGGGCAATGTCACTCGGCGTCATTAGTACGTCACTGATGCGAAAAAAAGGCACCGGGGGATTGCCCGACGCCTTTGCTTTATAGGAGAAGTTTAACCTTGAAAAAAATGAAAGTCAACAGGAAGATCTTGCAAATCTGCACAAATATCTACCCATGCCGGCAATGTTGACGATAAATGTGAAGTTGTGATAAGCCGGAGATGCACAACGGGATCAACCGAGAAAAAAAGGGAACGAGCATTTAGACGAGGAAGCCCTGGAGATGTGAAAGTGTGTTCGGGGAAGACTGGAAGTGTTTATTATGAGATTCTCCGAAATATATATTAACGACAAAATATGTAGGGGCATCACATAGTTATACATACCAGAAAGCTATTTTTGCCGATTTAGTAGGTAATCATTGACGAATAACCTTTTTTATTCATTGATCACATACGAAAAGTCACATTTTGCCGGATTCATACGTAATCAATGAGAGGAAATGCGACTAGGATGCACTTCCCCTTTTTACTTGATGATTCCCCTCGTGACTGGAACGAGTAACAAAGCGCCGCAGGCACTGACGCGAGCATCACCTGCTACGAAGGCAATACCCCGCAACACCACAAATCTTAGTCCTGCGTGATCTCGTATCTGCTGAGCATCACCTCCGCAGGATCGAAGATCCGAGGACTAGGGATGCTCAGCAGATACGGGATCACTCTTATACTTTCTCTCCAACCAACCCATGAAGAGGCCGAGACCTACACCGGCGGCGAAAACGAGTATGCTCACGACGATTACTCCGGCATCCGCCTGGGAATAATCGGTCGGCGCAATGATGGCGGTTGATGCGATGACGATACCGAGGATGAAGTGGAAGACCACGGCGTAGGCCTTCTTGAGGATCAGGCTCATCAGTTTGGCGAAAGCGAGAACGCAGAGAAGAGCTCCGATGCCGAGCGGAATGATGACGGAGAAATCGAGATTCTTGATGCCGGCGGTCATCGGCTCGTACATATTGAAATACATCAGGAAGTTCGAAGGGCTCATTCCGGGAACGATGATGCCGAGAGCAAAAATCGCGCCGGCGAGAATCCAGGTGCCGATATTGAGCGGCAGTGCCACATCCAGATATTGACGGGATGTCCAGAGGGCCACAAATCCGAGTATGGCGGTCACGACGGTAATGATGATATGCTTCGGCTTGCGACCTTCTTTGCCCGCCTCTTTGACGAGCGCCGGCAATGTGCCGACGATGCAGCCGATGAAGCACCAGAGAACTTGTATCTCCGCATGCTGCAGGAAGTATTCGAGTGGATAGGAGAGTGCGAACATGCCGAAGAGGCCGCCGAGACCGACAGGAATGAAGAAGATCACGTTCTTCACAAAGTCCTTGCGGAAATCGGAGAGGAAAGCGATGATGCGCTCATAGAGGCCGAAAACCGCCGCCAGCGCTCCGCCGCTGACGCCGGGAAGAATAGCACCGGTGCCGATAAACATTCCCTTAACGAAACGAAAAATCCAGTCGATGATGGACGAAGGCTTCATATCGATTACTCCTTGGAAGGACGGTCTTTGCGACCGCGTACCGTGACGATTATACCGAATTCTTCGAGAATTGCATAGGATAGCGCCTTCACGAGTCGAAAGGTTTTTCAGGATAATGCTTTCGCGAATTCAAAGGCTGTTCATAGTTAGCGCGTATACTTGAGGAAATTATACGGTTTTCCGGACGAAAGGCAGGTTCGTATGTCGATCCAACTGATCTTGTTACGACATGGTATTGCCGTTGATCCGGAGGGGAATCGTGATGATTTCACTCGCGAACTTACCGAAGAAGGCGAGGCGATTCTTGAGAGGTCGCTTGCGCACCTAAGGCCGCTTCTTCGCCCGGCGGAGGAGGTAATTCTGTTGTCGAGCCCGCGCGTCCGCGCCGTTCAGACTGCCCGAATCGCCGCGAGACTACTGGACTTAGGGGAAGTTGTGATCGAACCGTTTGTTGATCGCGGCCTTTTCGGGGACCTCGTGGATTACATCGCGAAGGAGTCAGACGGCAAAGAGAAACGTATTGTGATTGTCGGGCATGAACCCACGCTCGGATATTGGACCGGGATGCTCTGCGGTCGTCGCAAAGCCCTGGCGAAGGGTGAGGCGGTATCGATCACGCTCGCTTCCGGGGATATTCGTTCCTCCAAACTGGATTGGGCGATGCGAGCCGACGACATGATGAGGCTAACCATTCACAGATCTTCGGGTGACGCAAGAACCCGTGAATCGAGTGTTCTCGCCGCGAGATTTGCGGCCCTTTCTGCGGTGCTTCGAGAATACTCCCTGGATACGGATCCGGTTGAAGTTGTTCATCGGATTCGAACGACTTCGCGTCGTGTTTCCGCGTCCCTCGCTCTCTACAAGCCGATTCTAAACGTAGAAGCGTATCGAGAAACCCTTCGCCTGGCCAAGACAATCGGCAAGAATTTCTCCCACATTCGCGATGCGGACGTATTGCTTCAACTTATCGAGCGTTATCGCGAAAAGCAGCGTGACGGCAAGAGCTCTGACACGGAATTCACGGCAGATGAAGAAGAAATGGTGCGTCGCGTCACGGTATGGAGAGACGCACAGGTTGGACTTCTCGCCGACCGGTTGAAATTGCCCGCGATCCTCCGACGGCTCGACCCGCTCTGTACGGAGAAGGCGATTGCCGAGACATTTTTTCGACAACATGAGAATGGTATGAAGCCCTTCGAGATCAAGGCCAGAATCGCGAGACATCGTGAGAAACTGACGGCGACGGCACGCAGGCTGGGAGATGACGATAAGCAGATCCACGAGTTCCGAACGCTGGTGTGGCGACTTCGCTATATGGAGGAGTTACTGCTCCCGGAGGAAACCCCGGCAGGGGAGAAGCTTTCCGGTCGATCTCTCACAGATCTTCAGGAGAGTCTGGGACGGTATTGCGATGCGAGAAAAGCTGTCTCGATCCTGAATTCACTCGGCTCTGTCTTCGGTGAGGCAAGAGAGAATCCGTCAGAGGACAGGAAGGGATTCATCGCATACTTGTATGAAGAGGCTGCTGCGGCGGAGGCGAAGTGGAGAATGTTGATGCAGGTTTGTACAGACATTTGATTATGTCAATCAGAAATGCCGGATATGAATCTCCGCGTCTCCGGAGTTGCAAAAACGAATAATAATGCGTTTGATATTATAAATATTTGCAAGAAATTCCGCCACAAATTGCAGATAATCCTTGTAACCGGCACCGGTTTTTGGTATCATTAAATCCCGTAGTTGGTGAATCACCATATGACGGGAGGCGATTATCTTATGCCGATGAAGTATATTTTTGTAACAGGTGGCGTAGTTTCCGGTTTGGGTAAGGGCATCACGGCGGCATCATTAGGTCGCCTGCTCAAGTGCCGAGGCATCCGGGTGACGATGCAGAAGTTTGACCCCTATCTCAACATTGATCCAGGTACGATGAATCCCTATCAGCATGGCGAGGTTTTCGTGACCGATGACGGCGCGGAGACAGATCTCGATCTGGGCCATTATGAGCGTTTTATCGATGAGAGTCTCACACAGAATGCCAATGTAACCGCCGGCCGTATCTATGATACGGTCCTTCGTCGCGAGCGTAACGGCGAGTATCGCGGCGGGACGGTTCAGGTTATTCCTCACGTTACCAATGAGATTAAGGCCCGCATGAAGGCCGGCAAGGACGATTTTGACATCGCCCTCATTGAGATAGGCGGAACCGTCGGCGATATCGAGTCGTTGCCCTTTATTGAGGCGGCGCGACAGTTTGCGTTTGATGTCGGACGTGAGAACTGTCTCTTTCTCCATGTAACTCTGTTACCTTATCTCTCCGCATCGGACGAACAGAAGACGAAGCCGACACAGCACTCGGTGAAGGAACTCCTTTCACAGGGGATTCAACCGGATATTCTTGTCTGCCGGACAGAGATCGGCGTGACGGAAGATCTCCGCAACAAGATCGCGCTCTTCTGCAATGTCCCCGGCAAATGTGTTTTCGAGAACAAGACGCTGAAGGTCCTGTACGATGTGCCGCTGGCACTCGAGGAACAGGGCTTGGCGGATGTCGTTTGTGAGCGTTTCGGCTTCGGAATTATCCGCCCGGATCTGCGCGAATGGAAGGAGTTATCGAAGAATCTCTCCTGCCCGAAGACAACGACGACGATCGCTCTGGTCGGCAAGTACGTGGCTCTTCACGATGCGTATCTCTCTGTCGTAGAGGCATTGACGCATGCGGGCAGCCTGATCGGAACACGGACCGTCGTGCGATGGGTGGAGGCCGATGAGGTCACCGATGAGACCGCCGCACAGGTTTTCGCGGACGTCGACGGCATTCTCGTACCCGGCGGCTTCGGCACGCGCGGTACGGAGGGCAAGATCGCAGCCTGCCGCTATGCGAGAGAGAAGAAGATCCCGTTTCTGGGGATCTGTCTGGGCATGCAGATCGCCGTCATCGAGTTCGCCCGCAATGTTCTCGGTCTTGCAGGTGCGAACAGCTCGGAGCTTGACCCGCATACGCCGCATCCGGTTGTCGATCTGATGCCCGATCAGGAGAAGGTTACGGTCTTAGGCGGAACAATGCGCCTTGGCCGGTATCCTTGTGAGTTGGACGAACGTTCGAAATCATATGTGGAATACGGACGCAAGTTGATCGATGAGCGTCATCGCCATCGTTATGAGATCAACAACAATTATCGTGAAGCATTCGAGAAGAACGGGATTCTTCTGGCCGGCGTGTCACCGGACAAGCACATTGTCGAGATGATTGAGATCCCGGATCATCCGTGGTATGTCGCTTGTCAGTTCCATCCGGAGTTCAAATCGAGACCGAACCGTCCGCACCCTCTTTTCGCGGGGTTTGTGAGGGCTTCGAAGCAAGAGCAGGATCGCAAGTAAGGGATTTGTTATGCTCCGGTAAATTTCGGCGCAAGAATCGTTGCTTGGATTATTGAATGACAAACAAGGCACATGCTATACTTACAAGGGCCTCGAATAACATGAGCGTCCCGCGAGTGATCCGGGACGCTTTTTCTTTGAAAAAATCATGCGCAAAGGCGGGTATGAATATATGGGATCGATCGGTTTTGACAATGACAAGTATGTCCAATTGCAGTCGCAGAACATCCGGGATCGTATCAAGATGTTCGGAGGCAAACTCTATCTTGAGTTCGGAGGCAAACTGTTTGACGACTATCATGCATCACGTGTTTTGCCGGGCTTTGAACCGGACAGCAAGGTCAGGATGCTTCTGGAACTCAAGAGTGACGCGGAGATTGTCATCGTTATCAGCGCGGACGCGATCGAGAAGAGCAAGCGCCGCGGCGATTTGGGTATCACCTATGATCAGGACGTCCTCCGTCTGACGGATGCTTTTCACGGATACGGCTTGTACGTCGGCAGCGTCGTCATCACACAATATCTCTCGCAGCCGGCTGTCGAGCAATTCGAGAAGAAGCTTCGTCTTCTCGGCATTAAGGTATACCGGCATTATCCGATCAACGGTTACCCGACCAACATCGCGCATATTGTCAGCGAAGAGGGTTACGGGAAGAACGAGTATATCGAGACGACGAAATCTCTTGTCGTCGTCACCGCTCCGGGGCCGGGATCCGGCAAGATGGCCACATGTCTGTCTCAGCTCTACCACGAACACAAGCGCGGCGTCAGTGCGGGATACGCGAAGTTCGAGACCTTTCCGATCTGGAATCTGCCGCTGCAGCATCCGGTCAATATCGCTTATGAGTCCGCCACCGCGGATTTGAATGATATCAACATGATCGATCCCTTTCATCTGGAAGCCTACGGGATTACGACCGTGAACTACAATCGCGATATTGAGATCTATCCGGTCGTACACGCGATGTTCGAGCGGATTTCCGGGGAGTCACCGTACAAGAGCCCGACGGATATGGGTGTCAACATGGCGGGATATTGCGTTACCGACGACGAGGCATGCAGAGATGCCGCCAAGAAGGAGATCGTTCGACGGTTTTTCCAGACACGCTGCTCCGTGCGTCAAGGTATGGGAGATCCTTCCGAGATCGCGAAGCAAGAGCTTCTGATGAATAAGCTCGGCATTACGACCGATAACCGTCCGGTCGTTGCGGCGGCGCGCACGCGTGCGGAAGAGACAGAGGGTCCGGCAGTGGCCCTGGAACTTGCGGACGGCCGAATCGTGACCGGCAAGACCACTTCGCTTCTGGGAGCTTCGGCGGCACTTCTCTTGAACGCGCTCAAGGTGCTGGCGGGAATTAAGCATGAGATCCCGTTGATCTCGCCGATTATAATCGAACCGATCCAAGAGTTGAAGACTTCATATATGGGGAACCGCAATCCGCGTCTGCATACCGACGAGATACTGATCGCGCTTTCGATTTGTGCGGCGACGAATCCGACCGCCGCTCTGGCGATGCAACAGCTTTCGAAGTTGCGGTGCTGCGACGCGCACGCGACGACGATTCTCTCCCGTGTTGACGAGAGCGTCTTCATGAAGCTCGGCGTCAACATTACCTCGGAGCCCGAATATCAGACGAAGAAGCTGTACCATTCCTGACCCCGGGGAACACAGTGTCGCAGAGACATTGCCATAGTCGCGTTACAAAGCCGGAACACCGCAAACAGAACACCTAAGGAGGTGTACCAATGCAGGATCGAGCCAATTTTCTGGGAGGCAAGAAGCAACGAGGCTATTTTGAGGGTTGGTACTTCAAATGTATCGACCGAAGCAGAAAGCATGCCATCGCACTGATTCCGGGCATGGCGATATCGCCGGAAGGAAAGAAGCACGCTTTCATTCAGGTGATTCGCGCGGAGACGGGGCGGACCTATTATTTTGATTTTCCCTATTCTGAATTCGATTCCGCAACCGATTCTTTTCGGACGGTAGTCGGAGGCAATCGATTCGGACCCCAAGGTCTTTCTGTCCGGATCGATCGTCTCGGTTTCGGTTCGATCGAGGGCGAACTCGTCTTCTCGGAGATACGAGTTTACCCGACGAGCGCACTTCATCCGGGTATTATGGGGCCGTTGTCCTTTATCCCGAATCTCGAATGTAATCATGTCATAATTCATCTCGCGCAGTCCTTGTCCGGACATTTGACACTCGACGGAGAGACATTTGATTTCGACGGCGGCTCCGGTTACATTGAGAAAGATTACGGCAGATCCTTTCCTGAATCGTATGTCTGGATCCAGGCCGGACATTTTGACGCAGGCGACGCTTGCCTGGTATTCTCCCACGCCAGCATCCCCGTGCTCGGAAGGAAGGTTCCGGGTTTTTTCGCGTACTTTACGGACTTCGAGAAGACGGTGAAGAGATACTCCTCCTATGATTTGTCGCGTTTATCCTCTTTCGCGGCGGACAAGAACGAGGGGCGGGTCTCCGCGACAATCGAAGGCCACGGCACGCGACTGATTCTCTCCGCACAGATGCAGGGCGGCGGCAAGCTTCGCGCGCCGGTGGAAGGCCGGATGGACAGAGAGATCATCGAGAGCATTCATGCGACCGTGGAGGTCCGGATCGAGGACAAGAAGGGTAATCGGATCTACGAGGGACGGAGCACAGGCTCCGGCATGGAGATTTGTATCGGTTAGCAAATCACGTGCATCGCGAAAAAACCTCCGCCGGTCTCATTCCTCGATGTCAGTATCGAAGACCTCATCGGGATCGATATCCAACCAGACGGACAGGATTAGTCCTGCCCAGGCCGCCTCGACAGGCATATCGAAAAGCGGCGTAATTCCGGCGTCAAGAAGTGTCTGCGTCGATTCGTACAGAGTGCGACTGCGATCGATCGGGGCAAGAAAGAGACGTTTGAATCCTTCCTTACAAAGCCGGTTCAGATAAAGAAGAGAATGCGGGGAGTCTTCCGGTTGCGCACACGCCGTGCCCGAATGATAGGTCCTCTGCAGAATATATCGGAATGCCGGATGCGCGATATTCAGGGCCTTGAAATTTGTGCCGACGACGGCATCGAGCACAAGCACGCTCTCGTCGGGCGCTTCGCCGCGAAAAGGCAGAGCGGCGAGGACCTTGTTCTTCGCGGAAGAGGACTTTGCAATCGGGCGGTACGCCGGATTCTTCACAAGACCCCCGTCCTCCATCACGCCGAAATACCGGCCTCCGAAACTGTGAAAATCATCATCCTGATGGTCGGCCTGGGTCACCCGGTCCGCCGCGTGAACATAATCCTTTCCGTCGGAACCTCGGCTCGCGACGTAAACACCGGACTGGACATGATCAATCAAAGCGACGGCGGAAAGAAAATTCGGGAAGCCGTCGCTGTCAGGATCATCGAGAGGCTTCTTAGCCCCGAAAAGAACGACCGGCACGCTGCACCCGGACAAAATATAGTCCGCAAGATGCGCGGTATATGCCAGGGTGTCGGTTCCGTGGGCAATCAGAATACCGTCATAAAGAACGTTGTCCAGCTTCGCGGTGAGCTCCGAAAAGAGCCGGTACAGGAGTTCAGGCGTCATGTTCTCACTCAAAACACAGATCGGCTCGAACGTGTCGACGTGGTAGCGGTCCTTCGAGATCGCGCCGAGCAAACGGTACGGTGTCTCGGCGACGGCGAAAACACCGGCCTCCTCGCGACTGGCGATCGTGCCGCCCGTAAATGCACATAAGATTCTCTTCTTACGACCCATCCTCAGGATTCTCCCCCGACGGGCTTCATCGGCGCGTCCATCTCCGTAATATACGCATCCGCCGAAAGCGCGGCGACAAGTCCCTCGCCGAGAGCTTTGGCTACCTGGAGAGGTTTCCCGGTGCAGTCACCCGCGGCATAGACGGCAGGGAGATTCGTTTGCTGGCTCTTATCGGCCGTGATGTAATGGCCGTCGAGGGCAAGACCGGCAAGAAGTGCGCCCGGAGCGATCGAAGCGCGCAGGACAAACACACAAGCGACATCGAGCACTTGGTCCGCATACGCGAGAGAGGTTACCTGGTTGCCGTCCCCGAGAATCTTATAGCCGGAGCCGTTGATGACGCTCGCGAAAGTGTCTTCCGGGAGCCTTACATCCCAGCGCTTCAAGTCCGAGGGGCTGACAAAAAGGTGTACCTTGCAGCCGATGCGTACAAGATGCAACGCCTCCTCCACGGCCTCCTCCGTCTTGGCGATCACGGCGACATCGCGTTCGCGATAGAGCATGCCGTCGCAGGTAGCGCAGTAACTGACGCCGCGGCCGATATAGGTGTCCTCACCGGGAAAGGGAGCGGCGACAGCCGCGCCGGTGGCCAGAACAACGGTCCGCGCCATAAGAATCCGGTCGCCGTAAGCGATCTGGTACCCGGTGACCGAGCGTCCGGATTTCGTCTCGTATGGATAGGGCGCGACCATAAGTGCCCGGCCGTCCAGGACGTTCGCGCCCATGGCAACCGCGTGGTTGTGGTAGAGATCGAGAATCTCGGCTCCGCTTCGTCCGAGCATGCCGGGGACATTGTTGAGCTCGGTCGCGCGGTAGAGATAACTGGAGCGATAGTCTCCGGAGATGACGGCGACCGTTCTTCCGCGGGCAAGAGCGTTAATCGCGGCGGAATAGCCGGCGGGACCTCCGCCGATGACGGCGAGATCAACAGGTTCGCTCATGTATTTCAGGGCCGCCTCCTCATTGGTAAGTCGAGCCACAGGTTCTGCGTACTTCATATAGGAACACCTCCGATTATGGTGGAATAAAAAACATAGATCTGTTCTTTGTACGTAAGATCTTGTTATAATGGTAACAAAAAAATCGCAGATGTCGATGATTGGAAAGAAAAAATGAGACTAATCAGCTGGAATGTGAACGGGATACGAGCCGTAGCCAAGAAGGGTTTTCACGAGAAAATGGAGGAATTCGGAGCGGATGTCGTTTGTCTTCAAGAGACGAAGATCAGCCCCGACCAACTGACGCTGGATTTGATCCAGGTGGGAGACTTCACGTCGTATTTCAGCTCGGCCGAGCGCAAGGGTTACTCGGGAACCGCGGTTTTCACGAAGTCGGCCCCGGTATCGGTATCCTATGGTTTGGGCGTTGACCGGTTTGATCACGAGGGACGAACAATTGAGATCGATTTCGGCGATTTCATTCTTTATAACATCTATTTTCCCAACGGCGGCCAGGGAGAGGAGCGGCTTGCGTTCAAGCTTGCTTTCTACGATGCATTCCTCGAGAGGATCGCGATGCAGCGGGCACAGGGAAGAGGAATTATCGTTTGCGGTGACGTCAATACGGCGCATCGGGAGATCGACCTCGCGAATCCGGCTGCGAACAGCAAGGTGTCGGGATTTCTTCCGGAGGAACGCGTCTATATGGATCGTTTTGCCGAAGCCGGATTGATCGATACCTTTCGTCTTTTGTATCCGGATCAAAGAGATGCGTATACGTGGTGGTCGTATAAGACGTTCGCTCGCTCGCGCAACGTCGGTTGGCGCATCGATTATTTTTTCGTGAGCGAGGACTTGAGAGATCGTATCAAGGATGCGGGAATACTGGATTCGGTCGAAGGATCGGATCATTGTCCGATCTTTCTGGACCTTGTATAAACGCTCGAAATACGGGATTTACGAAGGATTGCCGCGATTTTCATACCATTGACTTGAATCACTGTGTTATAATTCCCCTCGTATTATGTTCGTCCCGCGCCATGTGAAGATGTGTTTGCGGAGACAGTTGAAGGAGTTTATTCATGAAGATTTCAATCAAGAAGATGCTGGCCGGCGTCATCGGTGCCGCCATTCTCCTCTCCGGATCGGTTTTCCTCGCGGCTTGCGATAATCGTCAGACCGTACCGGATGTAACCGTGCAGCTTACGGCGCAGACAGAAGCGCCGGTCGTAACACCGGGTCCTCGCGCGAGTGCGGCAACGGGAACGATGACGTTCCAGGGAGAGACGATTTCCGCTACGGAATTCGATTTCTACTACTACACCATGATGCAGCAGTACGAACAGTACGTATCCTACGGCCTGATTCCGGCGACCGAGTCCGGTGAGATGGACCTCACGGCGCCGGTATCCGAGACAGACACTCAGACATGGGGGGACTTCCTCCGTACCACCGCGCTCACGCAGTTGCAGGACATGCACATTCTTGAATCTCTGGCCAAGGCCGAAGGAATGACGATTACCGCGGAGAACCTCACGGCGATCGATTCTTTTTTCGCAAACATGACGACGAATGCCACGATGAGCGGCATGGAGCTCGATCCTTACTTTATGACCGTGTATGGAACAACCGCAACCAAGGCGAATCTTGAACCCGTAATCAATCGGTACTTCCTCGCGAGCCAGTACATGGAGAAGGTGAAGGAAGCGATCACCTATACCGATGCGGAGTTGCAGGCCTTCTATACAGAGAATGCGGATTCCTATACGGACACGACGTTGCCGGTGGTTCGCCATATCCTGTACAAGGCCTTCAAGGGCGTAGAAGGCAGTGAGGATGCGACGCAGGAGGAGCTTGACGCAGCGAAGGCAGCGGCGGACGCAACTCTTGCGAAGGTTACGAGCTATGACCTAATGGTCAGCGTCGGCGATGCCGCAATGGCGGACGGATCTGCGGCGGAATCGGCGGAGTACACCGTTCAGACAGGCCAGATGGTCGAAGAGTTTGATTCCTGGTGCTTCGATCCGGCACGTGTCGCCGGAGACACCGCAATAGTACAGACCATGTACGGTTACCATGTCATGTACTATGTCGGCGCCGAGAAGGATTGGTACGCCGATGCGGTAGATAAGGTCAAGAACGATAAGTATATCGCTTTTATCGAGGAGAAAGAGGCACTTCCCGAGTTCGCGCTTACCGTAGCCTGATATCACGATTCTGCTCAAATCTTTCAATGTCTTTAAGTATCATAGCGGCTGTGAGACAATAGTCTTACAGCCGCTTTTCTATGGAAAGAAAAGACAGGCTTGTGAGGTTTTTGTACAGATATGGAGGTTATTCTATGAACAATTTTGTTTTTCAGAGCCCGACGAAGTTCGTCTTCGGCAAAAGTACCGAGACGAATGCGGGAGAGCTTAGCAAGGCATATGGCGCGAGTAAGGTGCTGATCCATTATGGCGGCGGTTCCGTCGTCCGGTCAGGATTGCTCGGTCGGGTGAAGACATCCCTGGACAAGGTAGGCATCTCCTATGTTGAGCTTGGGGGCGTCGAGCCGAATCCGAAGGATACCAAGGTTTATGAGGGAATCCGCCTCTGCAGAGAAGAGGGAGTTGATTTTATCCTCGCGGTCGGCGGAGGATCGACCATCGATTCCGCGAAGGCCATTGCAATCGGGGTTCCGTACGAAGGGGATTTCTGGGATTTCTATGCGGGCAAAGTGCACGCAGTCAAGACGCTGCCTGTCGCGACCATCCTGACGATTGCCGCAGCCGGTTCCGAAGGTTCGGAGAGCTCGGTTATTACGAAGGTGGAAGGAAGTCTGAAGCGCGGGTACAGCGAAGAGTTAATGCGCCCGGTTTTCTCGATTCTCAATCCCGAGTTGACGCAGACGTTGCCGGCGGATCAGACGGCAGCCGGAGCCGCCGATATCATGGCGCATATTTTCGAGAGGTATTTTACGAACACGCGTGAGGTTGAGGTGACCGATCGCCTTTGCGAGGCGCTGCTTCTCACGATGGTTCGTGAGGTGCCGATTGCGATCCGCACGCCGGACAACTATGACGCGCGGGCGAACATCATGTGGGCCGGGATGGTCGCACACAACAATCTGGTCGGCGTCGGTCGAGAACAGGATTGGAGCAGTCACGCGATTGAGCATGAGCTGTCCGCGCTGTACGAGATCGCACACGGAGCCGGCCTCGCCGTGATTTTCCCGGCATGGATGAAGTATACGATGAAGCAGGACGTGATGCGTTTCGCGCAGCTCGCCTCCCGTGTCTTCGGCTGCGAGATGGACTTCATGCACCCGGAGAAGACCGCGGCAGAGGGGATCGCTCGACTGGAAGCATTCTTCCGATCGCTGGGACTTCCCGTTCGCATGGTCGATTTCGGCGGTAAGGAAGAGGATATTCCTTATCTGGCTGCGCACATCGGCATTGGGGAAGGCACACTCGGATCGTTTGTCAAACTCACCGTGACGGATGTCGAGAATATTTACCGGCTTGCGTATCGTTGACGAGATTCTTGTGACATAACGCTCGAATAAAGACACGTATCGATCATCCCCGTCCGCTTCGCTCGCAGCAAACGGACGGGGATTTTTCGCGTTTTACCGGAAAAAGGCAGAAAAAAATGAGAAAAAAGCATTCTATTTGAATCCTTTATACGTATAATAAGCGTAGTGCGAGAGGGGGACTATCGCGTGTTTCTCGTTTTTTTATTTTTCTGGACAATAGCGGTTTTTATCTGGATCAGCGATCCGAAGAACCCGGCAAGCCGCTGGGGCGGCTGGGCGTTCTTCTTCTTCGGCTGCGGCGGGCTCTCGACACTCGTGTATGATTATGCAGGCAATCACGACTTGAGCATGTTGGTGATGGCTCTCCTGTCCTCGTGTATGTATTTCTGGGGACCCTTCGCGATTTGTATGTTCTCTCTTTATTCAGCCTCTTTCGTTCCGGCGAAACGAATCAATCGAATTCTGTTCACCTGGTTATGTTCGTTGCCGGCACAGGCTGCCTACATCGTATTTCCTGCCATTCGTATGTTCGCATACGTTGATCTTAGCGATATCGAGCGTATTTCCAGTTCGCGGATGATGACGTTGATGATCTCTCCGTATTTTGTCGTGACGGTCGTCGTTCTCCTTACAACGTGGCTGCGAGAGAAGGATGTCGTCCTGCGGGAAGAGAAATCGGTCAACAGTCTTCTGATCGTTCCGGCAGGAATCATGCTCTATATTACAAGTTACGTCGCGCCGTCTCTCGGCTATGTCGGTGTTTGGCGACTCAATATTATTCTTATTCTTCTGGTTACGGGATTGTTCCTATACTTCGGCATCAAGAAGAGTGTCATGGGGTTTCACCTCTTTCAAGAGAACGCGTCCAAGAGGCAGTCGCAGCAGGCCGTTATTCGCAGTACCGGCGTTCTGCATCACGCGCTGAAGAATAATCTTCTGACAACGCACCTCTCGCTGCAGAACGCCGAATATCACGTGGATAAGGGCGCCGAGGGATACGATGCGGTGAAGAAAGATATCGCCCTTGCGATGACAACGTGCGAGCATACACTTGACATTCTGGAACGAATTCAAGTGCAGTTTCAGCCGATCCAGATGAAGCCGGAAGAAACCCGGATATCCCAGATCGTCGGCAAAGCCGTCGATCATGTCGCAGCTACCTTCTCATCCCGCCAAAATCTTACCTTCAAGACGGATATCTCGATTGATCCGGTTCTCCAATGTGACCCGGTGCATATGTATGAAGCCATACTGAACATCATTATGAATGCCGCAGAGGCTGTGCCGGAGGAAGGCAAAGGAGAGGTCACCGTCTCCATGTTCCCGCGTCGCAACCGCCTGGTGATTCAGGTTCTCGACAATGGTTGCGGTATAGACAAGAAGGAATCCCGATTCGTCGGCACACCGCTTTTCACCACAAAGCGGGGCAAGAACCATTATGGTCTCGGTCTCTATTACGTCCGGAATGTCGCAGACCTTCATCAAGCGGACTTCTATTTGCGGCCGGCAAAGAAGGCCGGAACCATGGCGGAGTTCTGCTTCCGCTCTCTCATTCCGGAGAGGACGCAAGAATGAGTGCGCCGTACCGGATCGCGATTCTCGATGATGAACCGGTATGGATCGAAGCAATTGTTGCTCTGCTTACAAGGTCCTCCGAGATTCAGGTCGTCGGAACCGCCTGTACACAGGCCGAAGCCGTCGCGTTGGCTGCAGGCGAGAAGCCGGATCTCTTTCTCGTGGACGTCAATCTCGGACACGCATTTCAGAATGGAATCTCGGCCACCTCGGCCATCCTCGAAGCGAGCCCTGAGACGGAAGTTATCGTCCTGACGGCGGCCGATCAGGATCAACACGTCGTCGATGCGATCTCGGTGGGTGCGATCGATTATCTTCAGAAGAGCAATTGCGAACTGCTTCTTCCCGCGATCCTTCGACACATGCGCCACGAGTTCTCCCCGAACGCGGTTCTCGCGCGTTCGTACGCCGAGTTGCGCCGCGAGAATATCCGTCAGACGCTGACGGAAAACGAATACGAACTTCTCGAGCAATTGTCCGAGAATGTCCCGCGTTCGGAATTGACGAGAAAACTCAGGAAATCCGAGAATACCGTAAAGACGCAGATTCGCAGCATCTTGCATAAGCTGGGGGTCACAAGCGCAACGGAGGCTGTTAAGAAGCTGAAGAACGGCGGCGTCCTCGTCCCGGAAGACGTGGAGGAAACGACATCAAATGCCTCCCGCCGTCGCAAGAAAGGCTCCTGAGAGATGGCCGCTCCTTGCGTGCGTAACCCGTACGTGTTAAAATTTTCCTCATTCTTAAACCTTTAAAGTGACGGGCCGCGCAAGAACGCCGGCCGGAGGCAACGCATGGAAATTACCAAGGACCTGATCGCATACCTCGAGACGCTCGGCCGCATCCAACTTACGGAGGATGAGAAGGAGAAAGTCCAGACGGATCTCGGAGCGATTTTGAATTATATCGACAAATTGAATGAGCTCGATACGAACGGTGTCGAGCCTCTCTCGCACGCAATTCCGATGACGAATGTTTTTCGCGAAGATATTGTCACGAATTCGTCGATGCGCGACCGGATTCTCGCGAATGCGCCGGACAGCAAGGACGGTTCCTTTAAGGTCGTGCGAACCGTCGAATGAATTCTTGCCTCCCCCGGCGAACTGACGCGATTCCGGAATCGGAAGAACGCAAAACTCTCCTTATAGATACCCGCGGATGTACGCGATAAAGAAAGGTCGAAGATATGGACAGAAACGTTATAACCGCTATGACCGCGCGAGAACTCGGTCAGGCGATCCGCGAAAAGCGCATAAGTGCCGTTGATACGACGCGAGCCGTCATCGAGGAAATCCGGGAGAAAGAATCTCGATACAGTAGTTTCCTTACGATTTGCGAGGACGAGGCGCTGCGTGATGCGGCGGTGATCCAGGCCCGAATAGATGCGGGCGAGGATCTCGGCCCCTTAGCCGGAGTACCGATCGCAATCAAGGACAACATGTGCACCGAGGGAGTCCGCACGACATGCGGATCCCGGATTCTCGGGAATTTCATCCCTCCGTATTCCGCCACGGTGGTTCATAAGTTGCATGAGGCAGGTCTTGTCATCGTCGGCAAGCTCAATATGGATGAGTTCGCGATGGGCTCGACAACCGAGACATCGTTTGTCGGACCGACGAAGAATCCATGGG
>JAEWUD010000053.1 GCA_023397475.1 Bacillota bacterium | reverse complement strand
GAGTCTTTATGAGTTCTCGCGTTTACTTTCACAGTCTTTACAAGACTCGCGATTACTCATATAGTTCTTCCTTAGAGAGTCCCATAGTTCATTTCATTTTTAAAGACGTCGTTTATCGGACGCTTACTAATTATGCGAGGGACAGGCGGCTTGCGTAAAATCAGAGTTGCATATGACAATCGGGGGAAAAGTGGCAGCGCACGAGTGTGCTATGTTGATTTTGCAGCATACAAACGTATCTATTTCATAACCACATATGCTAAGAGCGAGAAAGACAACCTAAGCCAAGAAGAGCGGAACAGCATCAGAAACTTACTTCGTATTCTTGCTGATACAATGAAATAGAAAGAATACAAGACCAGAATGGAGTTAATGAATATGGATGTTTATAAGAGCATTATTACTGGCTTAGATGAAGCCGTTGGATATGAGCAGGGCAAGGTTAAGGCAAGAACTGCCAAATACACAGTAAATCCCGCTCCTGAGTTCAATGCACTGGAGATCAAGAACGTACGAAATTCTCTGCAAATGACGCAAGCTACTTTTGCTGCCGTAATGGGTGTTTCGATAAAAACAGTGGAAGCATGGGAGTCTGGCAGGAATGTGCCGATTGGGACCGCTCGCAGGATGCTGAGCTTGATCAAAGCCGACCCCTCGCTACTTAGGCGCTACAACATCATTTCAAGATGAGCGAGAGCTTACGAAAATCGACCGCCGGAGCATGCTTTATGAAACCGTATTCGTAATTGCTGATCAACGACTCCATATTCTCAATATTTGTGTCAGAACCATCAGGAATTCACGTGTGTTCATGACTTCCGTGTCGACTTGCGAATCGCGGCAAAGGAGAACCATATGCGCGGGATCGGAAGCGGGATCTGATCCAGCTATTCCGGTGGTTCAAATTGCGAGACAATCATCGTTGTATTTTGGCGATTTTAGTTCGGCGGTCACAATACCGCCGATCGACAACGGAGAGCAACATCTGCGTATCGTCGGGCCGGATTGGAAATAGAAGCCGCTCGACAAAGTTGGGGGCAGGCGAACCTACCCCAATGCCCTCAGAGGCCAATTTAGTAGGTTTGTCAATGACAAGAAACTCGTGCAGATCGGCTGGCTGACCTACTAAAATGCCCTTAGAGGCTGATTTAGTAGGTTTGTCAATGACAAGAAACTCGTGCCGATCGGTGGGCTGACCTACCAAAATGCCCTTAGAGCCTGATTTAGTAGGTTTGTCAATGATAAGAAACCCGCGCCGGGACGCGGGCGCACCTACTCAAACGCGCTAGACAGCCGATTGAGTAGGTTTGTCAATGACAAGAAACCCGCGCCGGGACGCCGACGCACCTACTCAAATGCACTAAACAGCTAATTGAGTAGGTTCGTCAATGATAGATAACTCACGCCAAGACGCCGACGCACCTTTTTATGCGGAAACGCCATGCCAAAGTAGAACTGCGAAGAGTAATTTACATGCGATTTCTTGTATACATATAATTCAATGCGCAGTAGAATGGAAGCCATAAACATCTTATAGGATGTATGGGTTCGGACCTTTCTTTGCAGTCTTCTTGTCGGTTTGTTGCCTTGCGGGATTCGCTTAGCGGTGGATATGGAGATGGGAGAATGAGCATTCGTCACAGGGATTTCTTTGAGATAGAGAAGGTTATAGGGGACGAGGAGCACTCCTTTCCCACGCAGGAGTTGCGTGAGTTCTACAATGGTCTTGATTTGGCAGTCAGCATTTCCCATAAGGGTAGACTTGTTTTCGAGAATATCGCGTGCTTGAAGCTTTTCGGGTACGATTCGAATGATGAGCTCAGTGGGACATCGATTACGGAACAGATCGCGGAATCGGATCGGGCAATGGTTATTGATAGATCGACAAGAAGATCACGCGGCGAGACCGTCGAAGATTACAAATGGGTTATGGGCCTTAGGAAAGACGGAACGGTTTTTCCAATGAATATCAGAGTCTCCTCATCAACATTTCACAACGAGATTTACGCGATCGCATTCTTCATCGATCTCTCGGAGGTTTTCGATGCGCAGACGAAGGCCTTCGAGTTTCAGAATCTGTTGAGTGCGATTGTCGAAGGAAAGCATCACATGATCTGGGTGGTTGATGCGAGTAACTTTGGGCTGCTCTTCTTCAACAACATCGTGAAGGAATACTTCCGTCAATCGAGAGATTTGACGATCGAGAACGGCATGAAGCCGGAAGACTTGTTCCAAGATGAGGCCATCGTACAGTTGTGGTATCAGACTTTTCAGACCGCGCTTCGGGAGAAGTACCATACGATCGAGTGGAAGATTCCTTTTCGCGAGACCTGTGCTTTATTGCATCTTTCTGCTCTGGAGAGGGAGGGTCATCCGTACGGTATTGCTGTTTTCGGGGAAGATATTACCCAGCGAAAAGAGACGGAGAATCAGCTGAAGTACAGTGAGGAGCGTTTTCGCGTGCTGAGCGAGAATGCGCTTACGGGCATCTTCATTCTGCATAACAATGCGTTGTCGTATGTGAATCCGGCGATGGAGAGAATTTTCGGGTATTCCAGTGAGGAAGTGATCGGTGCTTCGGCCGTGTCCTTCTTGCATCCTGACGATCAGAAGGCTGGAAGAGAACTGTTTTACAAGGCGCAACAAGAATCATCGACGATGCAATATGAGGCGCGGGCCATCTGCAAGGACAAGACGGTGAAGTATGTCGAGATCCTCACCGTACAGGTTCAGATGAACGATGTTCCGACGACGATCGGGAATCTGATCGATATTACGGAACGAAAAACGGCGCTGAATCGTTTGCGCGAGAGCGAAGAGTTTTTTCGGACGGCCTTTGAGAATGCCTATATCGGGGCGGCCTTGACCAGTATCGACGGTAAATTTCTCCAGGTAAACAACTATCTGTGCGACATTTTGAGTTACAACAAGGAAGAATTGATCGGCCGGTCTTTTAACGACATCACGTACGAGGCGGACCGGCAGATCGGTATAGATATTATTGCGAAGCTCCTTTCCGGAGAGTCAGACCGGGCAAGCTTCGAGAAGCGTTATATCACCAAACAAGGCGATATCGTATGGTTCCTGGGATCGATCGGTATCGTCCGGGATATCGCAGGCAAGCCGCTCTATTTCGTAACGTACTTGCAGAACATTACGGATCGTATCACGGCAGAGAAGAATCTGTCGCAGAGCTATGAGAAATTGAGCATCGCTCTCCATGAGATCGTCACTTGCCTCAGCTCCGCGATCGAGCAGAAGGACCCCTACACAAACGGTCATCAGCAACGTGTCTCCGATCTTGCGGTGGCGATCGCGACAGAGATGGGGATCTCCGCCGATACAATCGAGGGGATTCGAATTGCCGGAATGATCCATGATATCGGCAAGATCAGCATCCCGTCCGACATCCTGAGCAAACCGACGAAGCTGAACGAGCTGGAGATGTCCTTCATCCGGCTGCATGTCATCAATGGATTTACGATTCTGAACAATATCCATTTCACATGGCCAATCGCCGAGATCGTGTACCAGCATCACGAAAGAATGGACGGTTCCGGGTATCCGCGCGGCTTGATGGGCGACCAGATGATGATCGAGGCCAGAATCCTGGCCGTTGCCGACGTTGTCGAAGCCATGTCCTCCCATCGGCCGTATCGGCCGATGCTGGGGCTTGACGCGGCTCTCGACGAGATCTCGCGCAATCGGGGTACCCTTTATGATCCGCAAGTCGTAGAGCACTGTGTTCGCTTATTTCGCGAAAAGGGATTCACACTTAGCGTGTAGAGGCTTGGGGAGCTCAAGCATAAAGCAGAGTGTTATATTCGCGAGCGCAAATCTGTGTCTTTACATGTGAATTCGTTCGCTCCGAGCATTTTCTCCCCAAATTTCGTTTATATCCTATTGAGGCGATTGAGCCTGAAGAATAGAATCAATACGGATTCTCTGCTAATGACACAAGCATCTTTTGCTGGTTCAATGAGTGTTTCCTCACGAAGCCGCCACCAAAACAATTGACAATATGGGATATAACCCATATTATGAAGGAGCAAACAATACATGTCATTTGCGGTCGAGTACTACAAGAAAACAGATGGTACAAACCCTGCGGAGGATTTTATTATTGCTCAGGATAACAAGATGCGTGCAAAGATTTTTCGCAACTTGGAACTTTTGGAGAAGATGGGTAGCGACTTGCGCGAGCCTTATTCTAGTCATTTAGATGATGGGATTTTTGAGTTAAGAACACAGATGGGAAGTAATATTTCAAGAGTTTTATACTTTTTCGTAGTAGGGGAGAAAATAATTCTTACGCACGGATTCATTAAAAAGAGTCAGAAAACACCGTCCGGTGAAATCGTGCTAGCAAAGAAATTCCGTGCAAATTACTTCGCGATGAAGGAGACATGAGATGAGTAAGAATTTTCGAGAAACGTTGAAGCAGCAAATGAATGATGCTGATTTCCAAAAGGAATACGATTCACTTGAGGCTGAATATCAATTGATCAATGCCCTTCTTGACGCACGGAAAGCTGTAAACATTACACAGAAACAATTGGCAGAGAATACAGGCATAGCGCAGAGCGAAATCAGCCGAATTGAAAGAGGCAATGCAAATCCTTCTCTTAAAACCATGGCAAGGCTTGCATCCGGAATGGGGATGATTGTAAAAGTAGAGTTTGTTTCCAATGAATCACGTTAGTTCCGTACGCTTTTCTCCCGCTCTTCTTGTGATCTTTTCAAGCGTCCACAGCATATACAGAGGTAGATTCAGAAGACCGTCATCCATGCGCAAGTTGCCAAGAGATGTTCGTATGGCGATCTCCGGTTTGTATTGTTCCCTGTAGACGTGCAGACTGCGCGATTTGAGGTTGGTTGAAGCTTTCACTTCGACGGGAATGATTCGATCTTCGAGTTGAACCACAAAATCGACCTCTGCTGTATTGGCCGACTTCCAGTATCGGGGGACATCGCCGTGCAGATGAAGAAGTTCTGAAAGAACATAGTTCTCCGTGATTGCACCCTTGAATTCCGTGTAAAGGGCAGAATCCTCATAGATGGAAGCAGTGGGGAGTCCCGACATTTTGCGGAGCAGACCGACATCCGCCATATAGAGTTTGAAATAACTCGGATTCTCGTATGTTGACATGGGCATGAAGGGTTTTTCGATCTTATTGACCTTATACACCATGCCCGCACTGAGCAGCCATTGCATCGCATCTTCAAGATCTTTCGCACGCGCCCCCGGCTTTACGTGCCCATACATGAACTTGCCGCTCTCCCGAGCGAGTTGACTGGGTATACTTCTCCAGATGAGAGAGAGTTTGGGAAAATCGACCGTCGGAGCATGCTTTGCAAAATCCAATTCGTAAGCGCTGATCAACTGCTCCTGTATCCGTTCGACTTCGGAGATGTTCTTGCTCTCCATCCATTTTGCGACCACGGCAGGCATGCCGCCTACCACAAAATAGGTCTTCAGGAGGGTCGTCATTTTGTCCGCGAAAACTTGGGGAACCGGTGTTCTCGTGTCCATTTGCTCCAGATAATCCAGAAGCATGTTTTCCGAGTTGGCAAGTGCAAATTCATAGAAGCTCATGGGGCGCATCGTCAGAAAATCTACTTTCCCCACGGGAAAAGACAGAGGGCGGGACAGGGTGATTCCCAGGAGCGAGCCTGCGCAAACAATATGGTATAACGGTGACTGTTCTGCGAAGTACTTAAGGGATGTTAATGCCTGATTGCAAAATTGAATCTCATCCCAAATGACCAGTGTCGACTCGGGGTCAATTTTCTTCCCGCGCATCACGCCAAGCTCCATAATTATTCGATCGGGATCCAGATCCTGATTGAATCGCTCAGCAAGAGCCGGATTTCCTTCAAAGTTGAAGTATGCAACATCGGGATAGTATTCTTCTCCAAATGCTTTGAGCAGATAGGTTTTCCCACATTGGCGGACCCCGCGCAAAACGAGCGGTTTACGATCTTCTCTGTTTTTCCATGCGATCAACTCTGATTCAATCGTGCGTTTCATCCTACTTGGCCCCCCTTTGCTAGTCTGTACCGGAACCTCATCTAATCAAATTTGCTCTTCAGTACGTTTATATGTACACAATATGCAGGCGCAATTGCATATTTCATACTTATAATAATTCTCGCGGCTTCGAATTGTCAATAATTGTGTCAGAAACATCATGAATTCAGGTGGGTTCATGATTTCCGTGTCGATATGCGAAACGCGTGCGAAACGCGTACGAAACACGCCAGATTAGAACCATGTGCGTGGAGTTAGAGAGCCACCCGCGCGGAATCGGAGAGCCGCGGAATCGGAGAGCCGCGGAATCGGAGAGTCGCCTTCGCGGTTCGCAGATAAGAAACTCGCACCGGATGGCGGGCCAACCTACTAAAATGCCCTCAAATACCGATCTAGTAGGCTTGTCAATGACAAGAAACTCGCACCGGAAGGCGGGCCAACCTACTAAAATGCCCTCAAATGCCGATCTAGTAGGCTTGTCAATGATAAGAAATTCGCACCGGGTGGTGGGCCAACCTACTAAAATGCCCTCAAATGCCGATCTAGTAGGCTTGTCAATGATAAGAAACCCATGCCGGGCGACCGGACGACCTACTAAAACACGCTCGAATGCCGATTTAGTAGGTTTGTCAATGATAAAAAACCCATGCCGGGCGACCGGACGACCTACTAAAACACGCTCCATGCCGATTTAGTAGGTTTGTCAATGATAAAAAATCACACCTGGAAACCAGCGCACCTTTGATGACTATATGGCGGATGAATCGAGAGTGTCCCCGTCACAAAGAGAACAGATTCTCTCTGAGGCTGCTCTCATTGGAAAGATGATGGCAAGAGTGCAGGGGGAATCATCAGAAGGTAACTAGCAAAACTTTCCGCAGTTGAACAGCCGGTGTCCATCGAGGGTGCCGGCACTTTTTTATGTTACTATAATCTTCACTAGCGCATGCTTTTTCGCCCCACCGACAGTTGAATGGACGCGATGCTTTTCGCGATGAGGAGACCCCCATGAGTAGAGTTCTGATGTGTCCGCCGGCAATTCCGGAGTCCGCGAGCCGCGCGGAGAAGAAGATTTTCGAGGAACTGAAGACGCTTGACTTCGACTGCACGGTGTACCACTCGGTCGGGATGGCGAAGCACAAGAACAAGGTTTACGGGGAGTTGGACTTTATCGTTATTTCGCAGGAGGGCGTTCTTTGCCTGGAGGTGAAGGGTGGCGCGGTGGCCTGTGAGAATAATGAGTGGCGGTATACGAACCACGCGGGCGAGACGTTTGTGAAGAGCGAGAGTCCGTTCCAACAGGCGGTCGGGAACATGCTGTCCCTGCGCGATCATATCCGGAAGGGCCTGCCGAATCCGTCGCCCTTGTATCACACGCAGTTCGCCTGCGCGGTGGCTTTTCCCGACACGGTGTTCCGACAGAAGATGATTGATTTCTCGTCACAGCTCATTCGAGACGAGCGCGGCGGCGATTTGTCTGAGTTCCTTCGGACGGCCTATGCTTATTGGTCGGACATGTCGCTCGAAAAGGTCGGCCTGCGCGGCACGGGCTTGCGTCCTGCGGAGATTGATGCGATCGCGTCTCTGATCCGGCCGAATTTTGCCGACACGACGAAGCTCGCGACGGTCGTCGAGGACACGGAGAAGAGTATCTACGACTTCACGGCGGAGCAGGTGGAGCTTTTCGCGGCGCAACTGGAGAATCCGCGGATGCTGATCACCGGCGGGGCGGGCACGGGCAAGACGATTCTGGCGACGGAGCTCGCGAAAAAGGCGGCGGCCGAGGGGAATTGCGTGCTTTTCCTGACGTACAACAAGAATATTGCCGCGAAGATTGCGTTCGATCTGCAGTCGGATCCCAATGCGGACTTGATCGATGTCAGGTATTTCCACGACCTGCTCGAGTCTGTGAGCGGTAGCCGACCGGAGGATGGCGAGGATTTGTCTATCTATTATGAGAAAACACTTCCGGCGCGATTTCTCGAGGCACTCCGGGCGGATCCCGCACGCATCGTCCCCTACGAGCTGCTGATCATTGATGAGGGGCAGGACCTCCTGCGCCTCACGTATTGCGAGTGTTTCGACGCGCTCCTTCAGGGCGGCTTGGAGAACGGCAGCTGGTATATGTTCCTTGATGAGCATCAGAACCTCTATAATTTACAGGATCTGCGCGATGGCAAGGACTACCTGCACACGCTGCGCCCGGCGTATCACCACCTCATCACCAACTGTCGGAACACGCCGCAGATCTCGGATTACAGCCACAAGATCACCCGGATCAAGAAGGCAAAGACGATGAAGACGGACGGGCCGGTCGTGAAGACCGTCGTCTATGCGAATGCGGCCGAGCTGCGCCAGAAATTGCGGGAGGAGCTTAGGCAGCTTCACGCGGAAGGGATTCCCTACGGGGATATCACGATCCTGACGCGGCACAAGTACGAGAACTCGCCGCTTGGTGCGATCGACGCCTTCGCTTCGATCTGCTCGCTCCAGAAGATTAACGAGAATAACGTCGCGCATTTGCTTCCGGACGCTGTCCGCCACGCGACCGTTCACAGCTTCAAAGGCCTCGACAGCAAAGTTATCTTCTACATCGATCCGGCGCCCGGGTCGGAGATTCTGGATCGGTTCATCAACTATACGGCGATCTCGAGGGCACGGTCGGTGCTGGTGGTGTTTCGGGAGAAATAGACGTGCTCGCATTTTCCTCGCGTCCCGGGTGGACGTGCTCGCATTTTCTCGCGTCCCTTGTCCTCGGCTGCGCCTGCGGAGGGGACGCTCGAGATAATGCTCGCCCGGCTTCGGAGTAACATATGCGACACGCAGAGGATCTTGCGATTTGACCAGTTCAATTACCATGACTTGCTAAGCAACGTCCCCTTGATTATTTCTCTTTATTAGTTAACTGTCGAAAAGCAACAAAGTAGGACAAATGTTGGAGGAATTGATCAATTTCAGATGGGCTTCTCTTGGTTGATTATCGCCCATCTGATCAAGTAAGACCGGTAGTCAGAAAATAGACTGCCAATGCTAAAGGTTTTGGAATATATATCATTACACAACCTACTCATTCAACCATTAAGCGTATTTGAGTAGGTACGCCGGCTGTTCGGCGCATGTTTTTTTTGTCAATGACGAACCTACTCATCGGAAGGAAATAAATGATGAGTGATATGGTTCTTTGGCGGGTCTGTGGCGTTGATGGCGATAGCCGGGCTCAGTAATACTCGTTGGGCGTGAAGGTTCTGTCGCCTTTGAGATAACAGTTGAAGAACTCCAGGATCAGCTGATTCATGGTTTGAACACAGTAGTTCTTATCGACGGAGGACGATGTGTCTCCGCCCGAGATGCCGGATAGTTGGTCGGCCAGCAACGGGCAGAAGAAGGGCAAATCGGTATAACTCATATGATTGCTGCCTCGGATACAGATCTCATAGGCCGTGGGCGAGATTGATGTGAGGTATTTGTTGGGGTAGACATAATCCGGCTGTGAGGCCAGCTCTTTGATCACATAGTCAGAATAGAAGTTGAGAAGAGGCAGCGGATACGGTTCATCGGTCAGGATGACTTCTCCTTCTACAATTCCGCGTTCTTCTCCGAGTAGCGTCCCGTCGATGTCGATTACCGCGTCGATGTCATCTCGATCCCGGCCCAGCTGCACGCTGGCGGCGCCGCCGAGGGAGTGGCCCATGAGGCCGATTTTTCCGGTATCGATCATCGAGAAGAGCGGGTCATTGCCGGCTTGGGATTTTTCGAGAATGGTGTCGAGGACAAAGCTGATATCGTCGGTTCGCAAGGTCATCCATTCGCGGTAGATTGATAGTTTCTCCTCTTCCGAATAGAGGTCCTGATTTATGTCGACAACCTGCTGCATGAAGGAGGGGCTTCCGATCGTAAGTTTCCCGTCTATGTCGACGGTTCCTGCGGCGTGATAGGGATGATCGATCGAGCAGACGATATACCCGTTCGAGGCGAGATCCGTGTAGGTCGAAGTATTACTGGCCCGGATACCGAAGGCTCCGTGGGAAAACACGATCAGGGGAAATTTGCCTTGCGCGTCCGACGGATACCAGAATTGCACCGTGAGTTTACGGTTCTCACCGGAATCGGAGAAGGTCTCGATTCGCTCGTTGTCGGTGTACGTATAGGTTTGGGTTGCGACACCGTAATCCCCTGTCTTCGGGGGCTCTGTGTATTGGGGGAATATCAGCGCGGGCGCAAGGGTGAGGCTTAGAAGGAGGATGACGGATAGGGACTTTGCGATTATGCGCCCTGTCTTTCTAGGCTTGTTCTCGAGTTTTCGCGTAAGGAGTCGTACGGTTGCGATAGCCGCCATTGTGAAAAGTACGAAGGCAATAAGATACCAACGGAAGCTCCATTCGATGATGGTGGCGATCGTCAGGAGGAGAAATGATCCGAACTCGGAGATGCAAAGCCAGTTTCGAATTTTGGGTTGCGAGCTTTTGGTTCTGACACAATAGATCGTGAAGATAGTTTCCAGAATAACCATGAGAATGAGAATGACAACGCCCATGAAGAGTCCCTCTTTTCCAGCAAAAATAGATGCTATAACTTGTTGATAGCATCATCTTGCAGACAAGATTGCGCTGCGTAAATAGGCCGGAGCGCATGTTGCAGAATCTATGGGGTAAGTTGCATGTAGGGAGGGGTAAGTTACTTATGCCTCCTCGTCGGAATCCTTCATATGCTTCAGTTTCTCGTTGATCTTGTTCGCGGTTGTCACGTCTCCGCGCCAGGAAACGAGCTTGACCAGGGCGTAGATAACGGCGACCTGGATCCCGAAGAAGAAATATCCCGACAGGTCGGTCACCAGACCTGACACTCCGCCAAAGGTCAGAACCGCGACCTCGAGCAGGAGGAAATGAAGGATCGTGCGGATGCGGAGGGATTTCTCGCTAAGGTCAGAACGGGACCAGTACACGAGGAGGGGCAGATCTCCGATGGCCGCGAAGGCCATGCACAATAGGATGTACTCCCGGTTGATTTTGGAAGGATCGATAAGCAAGACGGAGCCGATGATTAACAGCCCCAGAATATAGAAATATTGTCGGATGAATTGCAGGATCAGTTCCATTGTTTTCATGGGGACAAATCTCCTTACAAACCGAGCATGGTCTTTAGTACGGGTACATATTGCCGGGAAACAACGACTGTCTCGCCGTTATCCATGGAGGCCTCGAAGCGGCCGCTGATGGAGGGCTTGACGCAGGCAATTTTCGCAATATTCATGATGACGGATTTTGAAGCGCGAAAAAACTTCTTGCCGCCGACAAGTTGTTCGAGCTCGTAAAGCTTCTGGTGGGATTCATACACCTTGTCGCGACAATAGATGAAAACCTTGTTGTCCACCGCTTCGAAGTAATACACGTCGGGAAGTCGCAGCTGGTAAATGATCGCGTCGTCGTAGCCGATCAGCGAAGAGCTGGGGCTCTTGAAACGCCGCATCAGCCCCAGGATCTCATCGTTGATCTCATGGCAGCGGATGACAATTTCTTCTTCCTTATCCGGACTGATGTTCTCGATGGAAATCTTCACAGCATCACCCTATTACGTCAGTTCTTGCGAAAAAATTATGCGTCGTGAGTGTGTTATTCTCGGTTTTAGGAAATTATACCATAGGCTCAGGCGCCTTTCTTGACATAAATTATCAAAAGAAATATATTCTTGTAAAGTAGGGCCGTTACAAATAAAGGAGATTAAAATGCCACCATCAAAGAAAAGTAATTCATCCCATCGTTCTTCGAGCAGTTCCAGACGAAGCAGTTCAGGAAGAAATTACAGACGCAGCGGCGGTGGCGGCGGCAACGGGTGTGTTACCTTGCTTGTTGCAATTCCTATTCTTGCGATCTCGTTGGTTCTCTTCTTGTCGGGTGGTTCGACGGATTTAAATAAAATCAAAGAGAGAATAGCGGATTTCCCGCAGATGATTAGCAAGGTGCTTGATCGCGATTCAGAGGATTCTTCGAATCAAGATGCGAGCCTCGATGAGAAGGAAGATATTTATGTAGATGCGATCGGCAGAACATGTAAGTGGGATAGCGAGTACGAGAGCTACTATGACAAGACAACGGATTGTTACTTCTGGAAGAACGATACGATCGATCCGCCCCAGTGGCAGTACTGGTACGAGGACATCTCGTCCGACTACGGCGATTACGGCTGGATGGAGTACGATTTTGATGAGAAGATCTGGTATATCGAAGTCTCGGACGACAGATGGGAGCCTCTGCCGGAGAAATATGACACGACAGAGCTCTGGCATTTTTCGACGATTTGATGAGGTGTTGAGCTTTATCGCATTCTCTCAATCTCATCCATCACGGAACGCATGCCGTTAACACCGGGCATATGCGCCGCGTTCGGGATGATCGTACAGGTCAGGTTCGTATTTCCCGCCGCGTCGACAAATGCTTTGATCGTTCTTGTCGAGGTGACTATGTCAGTCTCGCCTTGGAGAATGTGATAGGGGATTCTCATCTGGCGCAGATCTTCGCGCAAATCGATGGCGTTGACCTCGTCCAGGATGTTGGTATTTTTCGCGTATCCATTCGAGACGATGGCGAGCGCGTCCTTGAGGCGGTAGTCGGGGCTGGTGAGAATGCCCCGGATCATCCCGGCGATCGGCGACTTGGGTTCCTTCGGATGGGTATATCCGCTCGTGTATTTCCGGACATAGCCGCTCATTCTCGCGAACATTCGCGCTGTGCGCACTTCCGCATCTCGAAAAGCGCGGGCATACCCCTTCACTCCGGGCGGCGCCTTGGAATCGAGAATGGCCGTGATGGTATCATCGGAAACCAATAGGTCGCGCAACACCTGTCCATAGGTGAAGATTCCTTGGAGATTCTCTGATTGTCGTTGGGCGACCTTCGCGGTGAGAACGGATCCCCAGGACATCCCGAACAAGTAGATCCTGTTCTGCGGAAACTGATTCCGTAACGCGGAGATCAGGTCGGATGTCATAGCGACGATGTCTTCGATATGGAAATCTGCCGGAAGCACGGCGTTATTGCTGCCGCTGCCATATTGATCCCAGCAAACGAGGATGCATCGATCGGTAAGGTCCGGGAACAGGCCGCGGGAGCCCACGCAAAACGGAATCGGAAAGCCGGGTCCTCCGTGAAGTGTGATCAGGATGGGGAGGTCGCGGGTCTTGCCTTCGAGCAGGACCTTCTGATCGTATTGTCCCAAATGAAGTGTCTGCACTTCGGAAATCTGATTGCCTGCGATGATCTCTCTGCGTCTCTTGTTCATTTGTTCACTCCCTCACATATCCGCTATCCAATATAGCATATTCATTACGCAGAGAAGTGCTAGAATGAACGCGCACGAACGAGGTGGGCTCACATTCTTCTCTCTTTCAGATCCACGGCTTACGTCTGCAGAAGGTCGCTCGCCTAATGCGAGTCCAACTCAGAAACACGATTTGAAGTGTTAAGGTATTACTGTGATTAAAAGAGGTTTGCGGATGTGTGTCAGTGCGTCCGGCATTTTCGAGAAACGTTCACACAATCCCACCGGACACCATACCCTGAAAAAGTTCTTTGGAAAAGACTTCGATCTCCGGAAGGATCGTAATGACAAATCCTTCATCCCAGTCGTCATTCTCGCCGTACTCTTCCGCGTCATCACAAACATAGATTGCGACAAAGCCCTTTCTCGTGATCTCGATTCTTGACGGGACGAAACGGCCCGGAATATCTGCGAGATCATATCCTTGGCGATATCGGCAGTTGTAATCCTCGATCTCGCTTACTTCGTTGAGGTGATCCCTAATGGCCTGCTCGATCTCAGGCGCTTTACGAATGATGATGTCCTTGAAGTCTTGAAAAGACGACTCCTGAAGCTCATTTACCTCTTCTATGGTCCGGCGGCTGGTCAAAGCGATGACATCGGCGGAGTAGGCGCGGCCAAACAGGGATAAGGTGAACTTCTCGGTCGTTCTCCACTTGGTCATCTGGTACTCAATCTCTCCGAATACCGCGTTCGTGACCTTCGCATTCTTCCAATACTTGCCCATTCTTTTCTTCGTAGCAAGTCGGTCCTGCAGTAACATAATGCTCACCGGAACGATGATCAAGAGGGCAAGGCTCGCCACAGGAATCTTCATCGCGTCCCAGCCTCCGAAGTTGCTGGCGAAAATCACCCATACGATAAGGATGAGAAT
Organism: Bacillota bacterium; assembly: GCA_023397475.1. GTDB lineage: Bacteria > Bacillota > Clostridia > Saccharofermentanales > Saccharofermentanaceae > Firm-13. The sequence continues at coordinate 30,273 of JAEWUD010000053.1, read as the reverse complement.
TAGAGAGGACCAGAGGTAGAAGGCGACTTTTTTCATTTCTGTGTTTCTCCATCACGTTATTTGTTTATGATAGCTTATCTGATCATAACATAATTGTCGGGATTGAAGATGGTGAGTGACCGATCGCAGGCGCCAGACGCGTCCAAATCCTCCGCTTTATGGGCGAAAAGGCCCACATGCCCCGATTTCGCCCAGACTCCTCTCGCGCACTTTATGGGCGAAACTGAGCCCAATCGTCCATTTCGCCCATAATCAGCCATCGCTCCGTACGTCCAAATCTTCCGCTTTATGGGCGAAAAGGCCCACATGCCCCGATTTCGCCCAGACTCCTCTCGCGCACTTTATGGGCGAAACTGAGCCCAATCGTCCATTTCGCCCATAATCAGCCATCCTGCCGCGCGCCTCAATCCTCCGGAAGGCCCTCGCCGGGCGTCGATGATGTTGGGATTTGCGGACGATTACGCTCTTCCAGCTTTTTTTATCAACGATAACGTACACAAACGCCAGATATCTATGGCTTAGCAGCATATCACTGACGTTGCGTGATTCCTATTCAATGACGAACCTACTCAAATGGCTAAATCATACGATTGAGTAGGTGCGCCGGCTTTCTGGCTTACTCCCTACACCAGTGAACATACGAAACTGACCATTTCTCTCGTTTTAGTATGTGTGGCGTGCCGCTCGACGGTGTTTTCGTGACACCCAAGAACCTGAAATGCATTTCATATTATTGTTGACAATCTAAACATCGGCGTATGGCTCATCTGGCCGACATGGACGATTTTCCTGCTGAATTTCTGCTTTGTGATGTTCCTCGAGATTCAGGTGCGTTGCGAGGAGAACTATCTGTTGTCGGTTCATGGTCAGGATTTTGCGGACTATAGGAATCGGACCAAGAGATATTTTCCTTTTGTTTACTGAGGAGACCTGAGGGGGATTGCACATTGCGTCGCGACGTTTTTCCGCGATCGAGAGCGTCCGGGAGAAAGGTAGGCGGGATATTCCGTTTTGGCGTGCGAAAATGGGCTTCATGAAGCACATTATGTCCTGTTATATATGTATTATTCTTGTAAGAAGAAGCATTTCTGATTGACGATCGATATGCAGAAACCTATACTTGTAATATAGGACTTTTCCTATATTTCAGGAGGTTCTCCGGTGACATTAGAGAACGGTATTTTGGGTTTTCTGGCGATGAAGCCGATGTCGGGATATGACATTCGGCGGCTTTTCGCGATGTCAGCTTCTTACTTCTGGCCGGCGGATCAGACGCAGATTTATCGCACGCTCAAGATGCTCGTTCAGGAGGGTCTTGTGGAGATGGTTGCCCAGGTGAAGGGCGAGACGGTTGATCGGAAGATTTATGCGATTACGGAGAAGGGTCGCGAGTGGAATTCTACGAGTATCCAGATGAATTCGATCGAGGATTTCATCTCGCGCGATGCGTTTCTGGTGCAGTTGTTTTTCGCGGGGGCGCTTGAGGCGAAGGAGCTTGAGGCCTTTCTTGACGCGCAACTCCGGAATATCCGGGAAGTGGAGCGCGTGTTGCGTGCGAATTATGATAGGAATTTTGGTCGGTTTCTGGAGATGACGGGACTGGAGCAAGAGGATATGCGCGTGAGATCGGCAGTTTGGACACATCAATGGGGACTGATCAAGTGCCGAGAGTATGCGAAGATGCTGAAGAAGATGAAGAAGGACATTATAAAGCACCAAACGGAGGGGTAATCAGATGAAGGGTACTAACAGTCTATCTCGAAAAGCTATTTCCATGGCACTGGCAATGATGATCCTGTTATTCAATCTTCCGATGTCGTCGGTTCTCGCGGCTGTAGAGACGGCGGATTTTGAGGGGCTAGGATACGCCGATGGGATCGTGATTGCAGATGGCGCAGTGGTTGAAGGGTTTCAGTTCGTGAATTCTAAGGGTAGCGGGATGATGTTCAGTACGCAGTATGGCGCGAACCCTGGACCTTGCGCCATTGTAGCCAATTACTCAGGTCCAATAGAATGGGTCGACTTCACGCGCAGCAATAACAGTGACTTTGATTTGACATCTTTGTGGTATAACGCGGAAACCTTCTCGGGAGATAACCAGTATACCTTCACAGGATATCTGGATGGGAACGCGACAGCTAAAGTCACCAAGGTGGTTAGTATTTCCGGAAAGAATACGATAACCTTTACCTCCCCCGGTATCGATGACGGTTGGAGACAGGTGGATCGTGTTCGAATCACCGCAACCGGCACATTAACGCATGATGTCGCAGCGTTCATAGATAACATTGTATATGAGGAGACGAACGTTAGTTCGGATCCCTTCCTATCGATCAACAATGCCATTACCGTTACGGAGGGGGCAAATGTTACTGTAACCAGTTCCTTTCTCAAGGCAGCGGATAACGACTCGCCTTCCGCGAACACCTTGCGATTTACGATCACGACGGGCGCGGCTCATGGACGTGTCGAACTCTCGACGAGTCCCGGAACTGCGATCACGACGTTTACGCAGGAAGACATCAATAACAATATCGTCCGTTATGTTCACGACCACACGGATACGAAGACAGACAGTTTTGGCTTTAAGATCAGCGATGGTACGAATGAGCTGACAGGACAGACATTTCAGATCAATGTGACCCCGGTATATGACAGGCCTCTTCCCGCAGGATATACTCGGTCGACTTTTGACGGCCTTCAATACACGAATGGTCAGATCATTCCGAATACCACAGAAATTGAAAAATTTGTTTTCGAGACATCATCGAATCAGGGAATGCAATACATGCATAGTGGCGGAGAGGATAACACGAGCGTACTAGTTGCTGCTGGCAATATTCCGATTACGAGTGTGACAATCAGGAGAAGTGACTCCTCCAATTTCAATCTCCACTCGATGTATATCTTTGACAGCGCGGCTCCGGATGCTTCGACCTATACGATTCAGGGATATCGAGACGGTACCGCGATCTATTCGTTGACGAATCTGAAGCCAAACAGTCTCGGTTATTATGAATATAAGTGGGCAGACATCGACGAGATCCGGGTGACGGCAACAGGGACATCCACTGATATTTGGGGACGCTTCGACAATATCACCTATCAGGACATTGCGCTCAGTCCGATCCCGTTTGTCGAAATCAACAACGGGCTGACGGTTGACGAGGGAAAGACCGAGACGATCGCAAATACCGCGCTGAAGTCTTCCGATAACGATTCCGTCGTCAGTGCTCTTGCATACAACGTGACGACGGCTCCCACACATGGACGTCTTGAGAACTTGAATCAGCCGGGAACCGCAATCACTACTTTCACACAAGGGGACATCGATAACGGTAAGATCCGCTATGTTCACGATCACAGTGATACATTATCGGACAGCTTCGGTTTCTCGGTCAGCGACGGGACGAATGTGTTGAGCGGGCAGATCTTCCCCATCACGGTCACGCCGGTCTATGATGATGCGATACCGGTCGGCTACACGGTGGCGACCTTCGATGATCTTGCCGGAACCTATACCCACGGTCAGGATATCCCGTATACGACCGCGATTAATGGCTTCGTATTCCGCCCCTCCGGGAATCTGGGCATGAAGTATCTCAGCAGCGGTGGACAGGACAACACGCCTACGTTACAAACCTCTGGGAATATCCCGGTTACAAGTCTGTCGATCAAGAAGAGTGACGGAGTTGATTTCAACCTGTCGTCAATGTTCCTGTACGACGCGTCGTCAGGTGCCGGATCGCCCACCTACACAATAACGGGATACAACAACAATTCCCCGGTATCCGGTTATACCAAGACGGGTGTCAATGTGAAGAGTCCTAATAAAGTGCTTTTCAACTGGATGGGAATCGACGAGATCCGGATCATTCCTGAAGGAACAAATGCCGATATTTTGGCCAATTTCGATAATATTGTCTATCAGAACAGTAACCTTGCCCCGGTTGCGTCCGATGTTGCAATCAGCGGTACGTTGACTTATGGTGAGGAGCTCACGGGAAGCTATACGTACCAGGACGCAGACGCTGATGCGCAAGGGATATCAACCCTCCAATGGTACCGCGCGGATAATAACACAGGACTTAACCGGACACCGATCTCCGGTGCTGAAGGACTGACCTACACATTAACCTCTTCGGATGTCGGAAAATACATCGGATTCGGAGTCATTCCTGAGGCGGCTACCGGGACGACGCCCGGATCGGAGGGAATCGTCTATTCGTCTTCGTCCGTAGCCAAAGCTGCGTCAAAGATCACCACCGCACCGACGGCTTCGGCCATCACATACGGTCAGTCTCTCGCGGATTCGACGCTTACCGGCGGCACCGGTAGTGTCCCCGGATCTTTCTCATGGACCACACCTTCTACGAAACCGTCCGTCTCGGATAGCGGAGTTACCGCATATTCGGTTACGTTCACACCGACGGACAGTTCGATCTATGCAACCTCCACGACGATTGTAACGCTTGTTGTCAATAAGGCTACCCCGTCAATCCTAACCGTTCCGACGGCCTCGGCGCTTACGTATGGACATTGGCTAGTGGATTCAACACTCACCGGAGGCGTTGCGAGTACAACAGGAACCTTCTCATGGCAGAACGACGTATTCCTGAAAGTATCGGACAGCCAGACGACGGATTTCGGAGTAGTATTCACTCCCGCCGATCCTGCGAACTATAAGAGCGTTACCCTGTCAGTGCGTCTTACGGTCAATAAAGCGGATCCTATCATTACGCAAGCTCCGACAGTTTCCGCGATCACATACGGAGATACGCTATCGGATTCGACGATTACCGGTGACGCGGCATACCCCAGCGGTTCCTACTCCTGGGCAGATCCGACGATACGACCGTCTGTATCGGATAGCGGCGTGACCGACTATACCGTAATCTTTACTGCAAATGACAGCGCGAACTACAATACAGCAACAACAACCGTGAAGATTGTTGTTAATAAGGCCACTCCGGTCATCACAACTCCTCCAGACGGTTCGGCGATTGCGGTAGGTCAGGCACTCTCTTCTTCTGTCCTGACCGGCGGCACGGCAGATACCGAGGGTACCTTTGTCTGGTCAAATCCTTTGACGGTACCGTCGATTGCAGACAGTCAAGTTACAGACTATGGAGTGACCTTTCTCCCGACGGACAGCGATAACTATACGACGGCTACGACAAAGATCCTAATCACTGTCAACAAGGCTGCTCCTATTATCACCACCATACCGACGGCTTCTTCTATCACCTTTGGCGAGACACTGTCTGACTCGACACTCTCCGGCGGTACCGCGAGTGTTCCGGGAACTTTCTCCTGGACAGACGGCAGCATCGAGCCATCTGTGTCGGACAGCGGAACGACACAATTCTCTGTTACCTTCACACCCACGGACGAAATAAACTATTCTACGGTTGTAATGACCGTCACACTGATTGTCGAGAAGCAAACTCCGATCATTCTAACCGCGCCTTCTGCTTCCGCAATTACTTACGGAGACACACTTGCTGATTCCACGTTGACGGGCGGAATCGCGAACATACCCGGATCGTTCTCGTGGATGACAAGCACGACGACGCCGTCCGTTGCGGATAGTGATTTGACCTTGTACTCCGTCACTTTCACACCAACTGACAGCATCAATTTCTCCTCGGTAACATTGTCCCTAACCCTAACGGTGGAAAAGGCAACACCGGATATCTATGTGACACCCTCCGGATCTTCCATAACCTACGGCGATGATCTCTCTGCTTCCATACTGACCGGAGGAACTGCCAGCGTGGCGGGAAGCTTCGGATGGACGGATCCGACCGTAAAGCCGTTTGCGACAGACAGCGGTGTAACACAGTTCTCGATAACCTTCACTCCCTCCGATACTGCGAATTATACGGATGCCACAGCGACGATAACTCTTACCATCGCGAAAGCTACGCCATCCATTATCACCGCACCGACGGCTTCCGCCATTACATACGGAGAGGCTCTCTCCGACTCGATATTGACAGGAGGATCGGCCAGTGTCCCAGGAGCGTTTGCCTGGACGTCCGGAGCAACAGAACCCACCGTCTCTGACAGCGATACAACACCTTACTCGGTTACATTCACCCCAAGTGACAGCGACAATTATCAGACGGCAAGTACATCCGTCACGCTTGCCGTGAGCAAAGCAAACCCTACGATCAGCACGATGCCAGTCGCCTCAGACATTACCTATGGGGACACACTTGCGAATTCGTTACTGTCGGGAGGAGTTGCCAGTACGTCGGGCAGTTTCTCGTGGTCAGACGACAGTATCTCGCCGTCCGTATCTGACAGCGGTGTGACCGGATACGAAGTCATTTTCACGCCGGATGACATTGCGAACTATAATACGACCAATATCAATATCACGTTGATCGTATCCAAGGCGACTCCGTTTATCAGTGTTGACCCTGCCGCCTCAACCATCACGTACGGAGACACTCTCTCCGATTCGACTCTGTCAGGCGGACTTGTCAGCGACCCGGGCACCTTTACCTGGACCGACGGCTCACTGATACCGGCCGTGTCGGACAGTGACCTGACGCTTTATTCCGTTACCTTCACACCCAAAGATTCCGAGAACTTTGCGACCGTGACAACGTCGATCACGATTACCGTACTGAAAGCGACTCCGGTGATCGCTGTTGATCCGACGGCTTCTGCCATCACGTATGGAGAATCTCTCTTGGATTCGACGCTTAGCGGAGGCAGCGCGGATGTGCCCGGAGACTTCGCGTGGAGCGATGACACGATCATGCCATCCGTTGCGGACAGCGGGATCACGACATACCCGGTAATCTTTACTCCTACAGATACAGCAAATTACAATACCGTAACGCTGCACCTCACACTCACCGTGCAAAAAGCGACACCGACGATCAACACGAATCCGACGGCCTCCGCGATCGTCTATGGACAGACGCTTGCCGATTCTCTGTTAATCGGAGGAGATGCCAGCGTTCCGGGTACGTTCGCCTGGTCGATTGGAACGCAGCAACCCGGAATGACGGACAGCGGAACCACGCAATACGAGATAACCTTCACTCCGGACGACAATGGCAATTATGCGTCAGTAACGACGCAGGCCACCCTGATCGTGAATAAGGCGAGCGCAGCCGCGCCGATCTCTCCGGTCGTCTCGTCGAAGACGGACGTATCTGTAACACTTCAGGAAGTTACGGGATATGAGTATCTTCGTGTCGCGGACGGTGCAGATCTCTCGACGGGCGTATGGCAGGACAGCCCGGTATTCACAGGCCTTACCTACTTCACGGCGTATGACTTCTATCAGCGGATCAAAGAGACGGATACGCACCATGCATCCGTCATCTCTGCAAAGCTGGATGTTACCACCGAGGTTCCGGCGCTCGTCGGGACAGCAAATATCTCCGGCAACGCGGTTTATGGGCAGACGCTGACCGCATCCTTCTCCGGAAGCTGCCTCGGAACATTATCTTATCAATGGATTCGTGACGGCGCGGACATCGATCTGGCTACGGCCTCGAACTATACGCTGACCGTCGCGGATATCGGACATCAGATTCAGGTGAGAATCTCGAGCAGTTTCGAGTCCGGGTCTGTTACCGGGACGCTGACGCAGTTGATCCAGAAAATGAACGCCCCATCGCCGACAGTTCCCGTTTTATCAGCGACAACGCAGTCGTCCGTCTCTCTGGTATATATCGCCGGATACGAGTACATGAAGGTTGAGAAGGGGGCGGCGGCAACGTCGGGAACATGGCAGGACAGTAATATTTTCGGCGGGCTTCTGAGTTCGACCGGGTATGACTTCTACCAGCGGATCAAGGAAACAGCGACAAGCAAGGCATCGGAGATCTCGTCCGTCCTGACGGTTACGACCAATGCCGCACCTACGCCGACGGCAACCCCGACACCGACGCCATCTCCGACTCCCACGGTGAAGCCAACGGTTACGCCGACACCCACGACTCCGACGACCACGGAGACAACCGTGACATCAGAGACGACCGCAGGAACATCTGCGGAGACATCCGGGTCAACGGAGACGACCGACGCGTCATCGCCAACGACGACAGAGGCGACAACGGAGACACAGACAGAGACAACATCTCCTGCCGTTGCCACAGAGACCAGTGGAGCGTCGGGAACAGACTCACAGAACGGAAACAACGCCGGAATGATTCTTCTCTTCTGGATCCTCGGCGGCGTGTTTGCGGCAGGCATCCTCGTATTTCTGGGATTCCTTCTTTTCAAGAGAAAGAGATAAACGGCAATTTTAGGTCATGAAAAAGAGGGCTGTTGCAAAATGAACGTAAAGGTTCAGGTTGCAACAGTCCTTTTTTCTTGCAAGAAGCTGAAATGAGCGCAACCTACCGGGCTTATGGACGAATAAATCCGCTTCCCCCAATCTCGCCCATGATCGGGATCGATGGAGTCTATTCCTTATTGTTTGTCAATGATAACCACCAAAATTCAATGGGGCTCGCAATTTTATACTTCCTCATTGAGCAATAACGACTTTATTTATCAATATTAACCATCAAGATTCGATGGGACTCGCATATTTCGGAGACGAGGGATGCCTATTAATACGGAGCGCAGCGTCGCGTCGCGACTTATAATCCGCGCCGGTTCTCCTTCACTTTTGCAACAGCTCCCTTTCTTGATCGGAGATACAATTACGTTGTACCGAATCCAAGAGATGGAATTCTGATATATCATGTTGGCTCTTATTTGTTTGGTGTTGATCTCGTTCGTGAGAGGACCACACTCGCACGAGGCTGCCTGATTACTTACTTGTCCCACTACCGGAAACCGCGGAAGCAACAGTGCACCGGCGGCAAGAAACTGACCGAAACGGAAGCGTTTAATATAGTTCGTTCTGTGAAGATGATCGGATACTTGTTTTACCCAGTTCCAGACATGATTGCGTGAATCACCCTTCTAGTTTCCTACCAGTTGACTTTTCTCGCAAAAGTCTCTCAGGGCTCCATTGAACATTATTACCGGAGTGGTACGCTTAGAGTATCCCGGAACATGGGATGCGAAGAGTTGACCACTCCGGTTTTTTCGCGAGGAAGATGTATGCATCAGATCAATATTGCGGAGAATATCATCCGTCTGAGGCGCGAGAGGAAGATTACGCAGGAACTGCTGGCGGACTTCATCGGCGTCACCAAGGCGGCGGTTTCGAAGTGGGAGAATGGGCAGAGTATGCCGGATATCCTGTTGTTACCGCAACTGGCCGTGTTCTTTAACGTGACGGTCGACGAGCTGATCGGATTTGATCCGCAGCTCAGCAAGGAGCAGATCCAGAAGCTTTATCAGGAGCTTGCCGCGGATTTCGCGACGCGTCCGTTTGCGGAGGTGTACGAACGCTGTCGGGAGCTGATTCGCAGGTACTATTCATGTTTCCCGTTTCTTCTGCAGAGCTGCCTTCTGCTTCTGAATCACCTGGCGTTGGCCGGCGACCCTGCTCGACAGCAGGAGATTCTGGGGATGATTGTTGAGACTTGCGAGCACATCATCAAGAACTGCGCATCGGTCGAAGTTTGTAATGACGCGACCACGATCCGGGCGATGGCCGCGTTGCAACAAGGGAAAGCAGCAGAGGTCATCGAGACACTCGAAGCGGTGATGGACCCCAAAAGAATCGCCAACCAGAACGAGATGATCCTGATTCAGGCGTATCATCTGGCGGAGAAGCCGGCGAAAGCCAGGAGCTACACGCAGATCACGATGTATCTTCACGTTGTGGGACTGATCGGAAATGTCATGCAATATTTGGCCTTGAACGGTGACAACCTGGCCGTCTGCGATGAGACGATCCGGAGGAGTCGGGAACTCATTGCGACCTATGCCGTCGACCGGCTGCATCCCGGACTTGTGGCGCAGTTTCATTTCCAGTCGGCGCTCCTCTTCCTGCAGTTTGGGAAGGAACCGGAGGGCTTACCCTGTGAAGGATAAACTTGATAGCGAAAAGTTGCACGCCTCGATTGATTTGTTGTCGAAACTCGCCGAAGGGGAGCTTTCCGGTCAGGAAATGGGTTGGTTAGCGGTAGAAGATTTGGAAGCTGAGTTCATTCCTGGCAATATCTGTTAATGAGATACAGATAATCAGGGCGGATTTGTCGAAATTATCCGTAATCCGTATTGGGATAGATTTGTGGACGAAATCTATCACTCGGGGCACTCTCGTCCTTCCCTCAACGAGTCCCAACCTTCCGGTTTATGGGCGAAAAGACCCACATCCTCCGATTTCGCCCAGACTCCTCTTAAAGATTTTATGGGCGAAACTGACCCCGACCATCCATTTCGCCCATAATCAGCCTTCCCTGCACGAGTCCCAACCTTCCGGTTTATGGGCGAATCAACCTTCCGTCAGGTTTCGCCGAACTCGAAAATACCTACAAAAAGTGCGAAGATACATTTTCTATAGGTATCCTCGCCTTTTTCGTCCTATCGATAAGATCTCGCACAGCACTTCGCACCGCCTTCGCTTCACCCTGACAGTGCTCCAGCGGCCATTATTCTATGCAGCTTTCCAGAAGCGCGATTGCCTCATCTATGCCGGTATCCAGGATCTGCTGTGCCTTCTCGAAATCCGGATACATCTCGTGCAGCCGGTCGTGAACCCGGAGAAATCCCGCCTTGCCGTGCCGGGAGAGGAAGATTGCCTGCGCCTTGCAGGCTGTGGCACCGTTGTTCTCGGTGGTGTAGAAACCGATGGTGCAAGAGGCGAGATCCGTGCACTCGTAGCAGCCGTCGAGGCCTTTCTCCTTGCAGCACTTGACGTTCGGGCAAATGCCGCCCTCGCTGATCGTTGCGAAGGAGCAACAGTTATAGTCGGAACGGCAGGAGCCGCACCATTGTCCCAAGAAGCAGTGATTGCAGGAGAATCCACAGTAGGCGATCGGGTCGGTTCCCTCGCGGGCGACGGCGACAAGGGCGGCTTTCTGGCGCTTACAATTCTCGATCCGGGCGCCGTTATCTCCGTGCTCGGGATCGAAGGAGTATTTCTTCAGCGTGTCGCAGGGGAAATTCTCGCATTCGCCGCAGAAGGAGTTCCCATTGGCTACGGCGCATTCCGCCACGTCGCAATGCCCGTGAAAAGGCTTGCCGCCGGTCGCGATACACCCGCCGCAATTGCAGGGTTCCTTGAATGTGCAGGTATCACAGTCCAGTCCGCAGTAGGTGGTGATGATCGGCTTCTCCATGGTGTACCTTCTTTCTTTGCTACGTGTTCATAGGGTATAAGTTTGTTATGGTCCGTGACGGCGCTTCTCAATCGGCGGCCTTCTCGAAAAGCGCCACTATGTATCGCTGCCGGTATCCGGTACGGATTTCTCGATCGCAGTCAAATTGGAGAGCATCTTCTCCAATAAATCCCGGGTCTTTCTCATGTCATCCGAATTCAAGTCCTTGAACATTCTCTCCTTGAAGAGATCGCCTTTGGGTATTGTTTGCTGCCAGAACTCTTTGCTGCGCTCAGTCATTCGAAGTCTCGTTATCCGGGAATCCTTCTCGTCTTTCTCCAGGGTAAGCAGACCTTTCTGTTGCAGCTTCAAGGCCACCTGCTTGACGTTCTGGTACGAGCTGCCCATTTCGCGGGCGACTTCTTTGAGTGTCGGAGGAGAGTCGAAGAGACCGTTGATCGTAATCGACAAGAAGAACTGCTTGGTCGTCACATCGAATTCCTTGAACTCCCGCTCGAGCAGCGTATTCATCTTGTTGGAAATAATCAGCAGAAGTCCGAAAATCATTGTATCATCGGGTAAAGAACGCAATTTCTCCCGGTCCATCGGATCGCCGCCTTCCAGCTTCATCATAGGGATCTCGAAAAGATAACACATTATCTAAAATAGATAATGCATTACCCATTTGCTTTTGTCAATCCATTAAGTATCGCTTTTGCGATATATTAAATCGATACTTGTGTTAATGTATGGAAAGGATGTGCATAGACGGATAACCGGAATTTAGAATTCGAAGTCGGATTTCCCGCCGGAATCGCAAGGAGATTGCATATGGCTGATTGGCGCAAACCTACTTTTGACGAAGCGCAGGTGGTTCTCCGCGAGGAGAAGGATAGAATTCGAAGGAAGCGATCTGATGTCAGTATTTTCGCAATTGTATTCGCGCTGTTTTTTGCAATGTTGTTCCTTCTGGATGATTCTACGGTTCGCGAGCGGGCAGGGGAAATCCTTGGGTATGACCCCAGACACCCTCCGGTTCTCGCGACGGAGAATTTCAAATACGAATATCAGAAGCAACAACAGGAGATCGCGGACGCGACGGCTCGGGCAGAAAGCGAGACTCTCGCGGTTTATGTTCCGATACTGATCGGATTGGAGGGGGGACTTGCCGGACTCTATCTGGCCTATTGGATGAAGACAGCAAGATTTCTGGGTCGATACGCGAAGGCCCGATACGAAGTTACATCGGGTGTTTGCGTCCGGAAGGTTTTCGAGGGGGGCTATTGGTACTATCTCACGGCTTTTCTCGAGGACGAATCGAAGCAGGAAGCGAAGGTTTCGCGCGAAGTCTATTACCAAGCGGAACCATACTCGCAATTGCTTATCGTTCATCTGAATTCGAAGAAAGAATGGAGTACAAGCTTCTTACGGGCTTTCGTCATTGGGCCGCCGATTCCGCCGGCAGGCAAAGGTTCGTCGGTTCCGAAGTTCATGGTCGGTAGAGAGGAAGTTGATAATTCGACTTACATGGCAGGTTTCGAATCGTTGCTTCCGCCTGCCATAGACGATCCTACACAACCATGTTTTATGGATGACGATGTGGATGATGAGTCTATTGAGGCTGACAAGATCGGGAAAGATCTGATAGGTGACGAGTGGAAACAGGGACCGTCAGATGGATCTGCTGATGACTAGGCCAATGACAATGATCTGGATTTTTTGCGAATTTTCTCGATATGAGCGTTACTCGAGAATCGCGCTGGACAGGAAGTTCATTAGGACGGATCTATATGATATATTGTAAAGAAGAAATTCGGATTCGATAAGTTCAATGAGAAGGATCTGCTCGGCGAAGGTTTTCCGGATGGCTAGTTTTCGTTCGGAATTACTTATTGTTCACCTACTGCCTGATGAAGTATCGGGAGAACAGTATTTTCGGGTGTTTTTTACCGGCGAAGTGAATTAATGAAAATATTATATGAGAGATTCAAAAGTAGAGGTGAAGTATGGCTGACTGGATTGCACCCACAGAAAATGAAGCGCGAATTGTTCTTGCGGAAGAGAGAAGCAGATTTTCGACACAGAGAAAGAGAGCGGCTCTTCTTGCCGTAGGGCTGATGATCGCCGCGGCGGGATTTGCCATGAAATTTCTGGAAGGAAGTGTCGCGGACCGCGCGGAACAGATTCTCGGCTATCCTCCGGACACGGCTCCGATTGTTGTGCTGGATGCGCGCGACGATACGAGGATAACAGATGTAAGCGAAGAGACGACTGCGGCAACAGCGCAGGGGACGGATGCCTATGAGAATCTTCTTGGTGCCTTAGAAGATTTTCAAGAAGACGCAAAGGATTCAAAGAAGAGCCTCGACGAGAGACTGAGAGAGATTGATCAGGAGACTTCCGCAGGGAAGTGGCAGGCGACAAGGGAAGTCTATGTACAAAGTCTGCCGGGCTATCTGGTTGCTGTCGCTCTGATCGCTGTCCTGTACGTCGCGTATTTCATCTATATTGCCGGTAAGATTGCCCGCTATCGTAAGAACGAGTATGTTGTCGCTCACGGCAAGTATACGAAGAAGCGCGAGGTCCGTCTGACCAGACTCTATTACCAGTACTATCTGACAATCGCTCTGGAGGACGAGACGACGCTGGAGGCCGAGGTCACGCGATCGATCTTCCGCTCCGTGACCTTTCAATCCGATGTCATCGCACTTCGCATGCAGGGGAAGGATCTCGAGTCGGGGGTGCGGGCCTTTATTGTATCCTAGTCGTAATTTCAAGATAAACAGAGGACGGAATTTTCGCGAAAAAACGCTTGCTTCTTGAAAGAATCTGCTTCAGGCTTCTTGTTGCGGCACCTTGCTTCTTGCTCTCTTCGTGATTTCCTGCGTTGTTTTGTACAACGCTAACGGAAGGAACGAGTTGATCTATCAACTGTTTGAAGTTGTGGGGTTAGCCCAAGGCATCGCTGTTTTGGGCGCGATCATCTACTTTGCCATGCCCCATAAAGAGCAGAGGAAGAAGTACAACATTTACGTCCCCCAAGATACGGACGTGGCGACGGCACCGCGAAGATTCTGATCATTGTCGTGTCGAATAAGGCGAAGCCCTTCGCTTGATACTTCTTACACCTAAGGGAGTTGCAAAAATATTGTCGCGAAATATATAAATTATCTTTAGGATGTGGTATATTGCTCCTAGACTTATTCATTATGCAATAGCGAAAGGACAAATGGAATGAAGAAAACATTATCTCAGAGAATGACACTCATCGTCAGTAGCCTCCTGATCTCCGCATTTGCGCTCGCAACACTTGCGGGCTGTAACCTTCTGAATAGGAAACCGAAGGAGCTCGCCGCGGATTTGTCAGAATATGTGACTCTGTCCTTTGAAGGTCCGGATACCGTCGCGAAGGCATCGGTCAACTTTGATGACAGCAGCTTAGTCCGGGAACTTATGTCGGATAAGGATCACATGTATTTTTTATCCGAGAACAAGGACAAACTCGATGATCTTGTTGACTCCATCTCGATCACGCTGTCGAAGGACGAAGGACTTTCCAATGGCGACGTGATTTCCTACGAGGTCTCATTCGATAAGGATCTCGCTACAGAGTTGGCGATTCTTTTCGAGAAAATGGACGACGTGGTTGTCGAGGGCTTGATCGAGATCACAGATTATAATCCCTTTGATGATGTAACCTTGTCGTTTATCGGCGACTCGCCGTATCTTCAGGTCGGAATTGAGTATTCCTGCTCGCTGGACCGAAGAGTCGATGTTCAGTTTGCGACGGATAAGAAGTACTACGCTCGTGGCGAAACGGTTATCGTGACGGCAACCTATAGCGAAGAGGATGCTCTCCAATATAGCTATGTTAAGGTCACGCAGTCAGAAATGGAGTACACGGCTGAATCGGATTATGAATATATTACAGATGCCGCGACCCTTCTCGCGCAGACGGAGATGTTCGATTACATCTATGAGAATTTCCAGCTGTATGTCACCGAGGATATTGCCGATGGGACGATGTGGAAGGATGTCGTCAAACATGCTATCGACACACCTCAGCAGGCAGGAGATATAACGATTGATTCTGCGTATTTCCTTGTCACACTGGATGAGGGCGGGAAGCCGGCGGGAGCCGGGATCTGCAAGCTTGTTCTGATCATGAATGTACCGATTTCCTACGTGGAGGATCCCGATGCCGGCATCGATACGCGCTACGTTTCGGTCTCCCTGCCGGATCTGCAGATCGACGAGGACAACAAGCTCTATGTCTCTTACTCTGAACTCTCGTTCGGATATCCGCAGAAAGATCGAGTCCTTCTGTATGACAAATATATCACGGATAATATGAAGGACTACACCGTGATCGAGATCCCTGTTGCCGATCTGCCCGTCTTCCCGAGCCTTGCCGGCGCGACAGAGACTGCATCTGCGGAGACGACCGTCGCGGAGACCTCGGCGGCGAGCTGAAGAATTGCTCAAAGTAAAAATTCCACTTATAATAAAGAGGGGCTGCTGCATAACGAAAGTATTGTGACAGTCCCTTCTTCATGTCAAAATGAACAATCGACTTGCCGGCAATATGGTGGATTTGTTTTTCCAGTAACGAGGAATTCTGGAGACACACTTTTTCGAGATAACTTACTCATACGCCCCGACGATGATGTCGGGGAATTGGTTGTCGTTCAGGAAAACATCGCTGTTCAATCTCTCGACGACCTGGTAGACGACGATGTCGGGCTGGTATTTATCGATGAAGTCGATTGAGTAGGCGTCTCGATGGACGAAGATCGTATTCTGGTAATATCTCTCGAGATAGGGCATCATAACGGCGCCGAAGGAGTCCCGGATCATAAGAAGCGTTCGATCATCCAGTCCCGTGGATTGTGCTCGCGTGAAGTTGTGGTCTGACGATTCTTCGATAATGCTGACCGGAACCCCTTCGAGATACCCTGCAACAGCGAGTAGATTGTCATCGTTGAGGACATTCGAGAGATTGCAGAGTTGGGCGAGGTCACCCGAACGAGGACCGGTATTTACCACTGAGAGATCAGCTAGGTCGGTCCGCTGACCGCCGGTAGCCTCGATCAGTTGCTGAGCGGCGATGAATGCGCCGACATTGTTCCAGTGGGAGTCGTATTTGTAATAGACCTGAAACTCGTCTTTCGCGGCCAGAAGTTCTTCTTTGGGGTAGACGACGGTGACGTCCGAGTTGTCGCGGATATAATCGACAATCTGGTCGAGCCGTTTGTATTCGCTGTAGACCTCAATATCGTCCGGCATATACTCGCCGTAGATCTGCTCCTTGTTGGGAGCAAGGAATACGACAAAGTCGATGTCGAGAGCCGCGTAATAATCGCGAACCCGGATCATCGTGTCGAGGATTTGGATAAGTTCTTCTTCCGAATAGTAATCCGCCGCCTGATAATCCTCTAGCGAATGGCCGCTGCGATTAAAAAGCCATTGATCTTCTCCCAATAGGGTCTGATCGGATTCGACCATGTGAAAGAGACGTAAATTGACTAGGGAATAGAGTTGAACGAATTGGTTCTTGAACGCTGCGTTGTCGTTGACATAGGCATCAAAATCGCCGGGGAAATCCGCCCATGCGGAGATGTTGATCGCGGGAAACGGTGCCAGCGTTCGTTTCTCGTAATTTGTCGTGTCAACGCGGTCTCTGAAGAGCCAGAACAGGACGTTCGGCGCGAGGAGAAGAACAATAAAGAGGACAATCTGCAGGACACGTGTGATTTTCTTCACCGGCAACCTCCTTAGAAACGATAGTAGATAAAAGGATTGTACGTGTTGGTTACAAGAAAGACGGTTCCGATCGCGAAAAGCACCAGAAGAACTGCGTAAACGAAAAGGCGATTCTGCTTTTCGTCGGTTATTTTCGTGTAGAACTTCGGGAAAGATTTCTGGAAAATGCCACAGAACAAAATGCCGAGTAAAAGGAGGAGAATGCTTTTCGCGTTGATGAATTGCGTGAGGTTATACATTCCGCGCTGAGGAATGAACATCTGTCCGAGGAGTTCGAGACTTCCGCTTAAGCTCTCGATTCGGAAGAATACCCAACCGACGATCACAACCAGCAGGGTGTAGATGTGGTTCAGGAATTTGAGATTGTTGCGCTCCAGAAATTTGCCCAGGAAGACGCGCTCGACGATAAGGAAGAAACCGTGGAACAAACCCCAGATCACAAAGGTATAGCTCGCACCGTGCCAGAGTCCTGTGAGGAAGAATACGATGAGAAGATTCAGATAGGTGCGATAATGTCCTTTGCGATTGCCGCCGAGCGGGATGTAAAGATATTCCTTGAACCAGGTGGACAAGGAGATATGCCAACGTGTCCAGAAGTTCTTGACCGAATCCGCAAGATACGGGAAGTTGAAGTTCTCCAGAAAATCGAAGCCAAACATCTTGCCGAGTCCGATGGCCATGTCCGAATAGCCGGAAAAATCATAATAGATATGCAGAGAATAGAGGATCATCGCCGTCCATGCCAGGATTGTACCGATGTTCTTGTACTCGAGCTCGAGGATCTGGTCCGAGATGGCGGCAAAGGAATTCGAAAGGATAACCTTCTTGGCAAATCCGATGATGAAGCGTTTGATACCCAGCACGATCTTATCGGAGTCGGCGATACGCTCGTCGAGCTGCTTCGCGATATCGTGATACTTGACGATCGGTCCGGCGATAAGCTGCGGGAAGAACGTGACATAGAGCGCGAAATGAATCAGATTCTTCTGGACTTGTGTCTCGTTGCGATACAGGTCGATAACATACGAGAGCGCCTGAAAAGTATAGAAGGATATGCCGATCGGGAGAAGAACTCTCGAGAATGTCAGAACTTCTCCGCCGGCCAAGTGATTCACGGAATCGATCAGGAGATTGAAGTACTTGAAGTATCCCAGAAGAAGAAGATTCAGAAGAATACAGATTGCGAGAATGATCTTGTTCATCATTAAGGGAGAGCGTTTCTTCCGATCGATGAGCAAACCGGAAGCATAATTCAGAAGAATCGAGACGATCATTAGAACAATATATTTCGGTTCCCCCCAGCCATAGAAAAGCAGACTGGTTCCGAGGAGCCAGATGTTCTTCGCCTTCTTCGGGACCACCTGATACATGAGGAAGACAATCGGCAGGAAGAACCATAGAAAGGTAAGGGAGCTGAAAGTCATAGTGATCCTTTCCGACCTTGTTGCGTTCATTCACAAGCATGTAAGTCGAGTGTAATGAATAGAGAAGACGATTGTCAAGCGAAGGAAATTCGGCATGGGGCGAGGAGCGTCTGACATAAGGTGACTCGATAAAGTTGTGAGACAGCCTTATTTCATGATCAAATGATCAAAAGAATTAGGTGTCAGAAGTGAATTTGCCTGCTTGACAAGAATATGTTGGAGTTGACTTTCTTCCCAAGCAGGTATCATGTGACATTTCAATTTTCAATTTGTGTGATCAGTTTCTCGAAACATAGGCTCGGTATGGCTGTGTCACATGGTAGGAGGAAGCGTCAACTTGTACGTATTCTTCGCCCCCGTGACACAAGTTGTTATGAGGCTTTATCTTCGAAACGTTCCGTGTACCTGCATATTATAGATGGCCCGTCCGCGTACCATAGTTTATCCCCTGTCGATGCCCGGAGCCCAGTGCTATAATGCAGGGCAAAATGCCGTTCTATGCCCTGAGAATTCGGTATAGAAGGTTCGCGAGAAGAGGGATGTTATGATTCGAATCGCTACCACCGAATACGGCTCCGTCCGGGGATTGCCCGCGGCTGACCCGAGAATCACTTCTTTTAAAGGAATTCCCTTTGCCGCTCCGCCCACAGGCGTGAATCGCTGGCGGGCTCCGCAACCGGCTGCAAATTGGGACGGCATTCGGGACGCGTACGCGTTCGCCCCGATTTCCATGCAGGACACGCCGGGAATCGGGACGGATATTTACTGCCGGGAATGGCACGTCGATCCCGAGATCCCGATCAGCGAGGATTGCTTGTATCTGAATGTATGGACCGGCGCGATGAGCACCGAGGATAAGTTGCCGGTGCTGGTGTGGATCTACGGCGGCGCGTTGCAGTGGGGTTATCCCGCCGAGATGGAGATGGACGGCGAGCGGCTGGCCAGACGTGGGGTCATCGTCGTCAGTCTGAGTTATCGACTCGCCGCGTTTGGCTTCCTCGCTCATCCGGAGATTACGAAGAACCAGCCGGATGCACCGACGAATTTCGGGAATCTGGATCAACAGGCAGCCATCCGGTGGGTCAAGAGAAATATCGCAGCCTTTGGAGGAGATCCGGAGAACATCACGATTGCCGGACAATCGGCCGGCGGCTTCAGCGTCATGTCACAGATGGCGTGCCTTGCGAATGAGGGACTTTTCCAGCGGGCGATTGTCATGAGCGGCATGTTCCACAGCCCTTATGAGCGCGACTCTTTTGTCACGCCGAAGACATTGTCCGAAGCGGAGAAGCTGGGCGAGGATTTTTTCGCGCATCTCGGCGTAAAGACACTCGAGGAAGCGAGAGCGCTGGATGCTTGCGAAATCCGCGAGAAGAACGCCGAGTTCCGGAAGGCGCATCCTTGGTTTGCGACGGTTCAGGACGGACAGTTCTGCCGGGAGAGTCCGTATGACGCTTTTCTGCATAACCGGCGCGTGAGAGTACCTGTGATGTCCGGCAATACCGGGAACGAGTTCTTCAAGGGTCTTGCAGCCGCCGATGAGGAAGAGTTTGAGAAGAAGATCAGGGGGATTTTCGGTGACGACGCGGAGAAGTTTCTCGCATTCCCGGAGGCCCGCATGAAGGATGAGAGCGGGTTCGCGCCGGTGAGTGTGATTGAGCACGCGATCAAGGCCGCCTTCTTGGGCGAGTCGAAGGGTGAGAATCCGAATCCCTGTTACTACTATTTCTTCAACCCGGACATTCCCGGCTGGGACAATCCCGGCGCTTTCCATTCGGTCGATCTGTGGTTCTTTTTCGAGACGCTGATGAAGTGCTGGAGACCGTTCCGCGGTCGCCATTACGAGCTGGCACGGCTGATGAGCAACTACTGGGCGAACTTCTGCCGGACGGGCGATCCCAACGGCGAGGATGACGACGGCAGCAGGATGCCGGAGTGGAAGCCTTTCGGGCCCGGAGACCGTGCGGAGATGACATTTGTCAGCGAGGGTGCCGTACCAAAGACCGATACGAATCCTTTCTCGAAGTTTATCGAGGAGAGAATTTATCAAGATATCACAAAGGGAGGATCTGTAATATGAGCAAGAGACAAGCCTTTAATCCGTACCTGCCGAGCTGGGAGTATATCCCGGACGGAGAGCCACACGTTTTCGGTGACCGGGTCTATGTGTACGGGTCACACGATGCCGCAAACGGTTATGTCTTCTGCACCGGCGACTATCTGTGCTGGTCGGCTCCTCTGGACGATCTGACCGACTGGCGCTGCGACGGCGTGATTTACGGGCGGATGGACGATCCGATGAATCACGAGGGCAAGATGGTCCTGTACGCTCCGGACGTCACGCAGGGACCGGACGGGCGCTATTATCTCTACTATGTTTTGGATAAGGTCGCGGTCGTTTCGGTCGCTGTCTGCGATACTCCCGCGGGGCGCTATGAGTTCTTGGGCTATGTCACGTATCCGGACGGGACACGTCTGGGGGAGCGGGCGGGCGACGAGCCTTCCTTCGATCCGGCCGTGCTGACGGAGGGTGACCTCACGTATCTCTACTTAGGTTTTTGCGGTCGCGGCGATAAATCGAGAACCGGATCCATGGCGACGATTCTCGATCAGGACATGTTGACGGTACGCGCGGCGCCGGTCCTTGTGGTTCCGGGATCGGAGTACAGCGCCGGCACGGGATTCGAGGGGCACGCGTTTTTCGAGGCACCGTCGATCCGCAAGGTCGGCGACCAGTATTGCTTTGTCTATTCGTCCGAAGTGATGCATGAGCTCTGCTACGCGATGAGCGACAGTCCGACCGGAGGATTCACCTATCAGGGAGTTCTGGTCAGTAACTGTGATCTCGGGATCGATACCTATAAGCCGGCAGATATGCCGTCCGCATACGGCGCGAACAATCACGGCGGTATCGTCCGGATTATGGATCAATGGTATATCTTCTATCATCGGCATACCTATGGCACCTGGTACAGCCGTCAGGGTTGCGCGGAACTTCTGCCGCGGACGCCGGAAGGACGGTTCCCGCAGGTCGAAATGACCTCGTGCGGATTGAACGGCGGACCTCTTCGCGGCGAGGGCGAGTATCCCGCCTATATCGCCTGCAACCTCTTCACGGACAAGCCATCGATCTATGTCGGCGGAGAAGATTTCCCGCGCATTGTGCAGGACGGCAGAGACGGCGATGAGGTAGAGGGATATATCGCGAACATCAAGGACAGTGCGACGGCAGGATTCAAGTACTTCGATTGTCAGGGCGTGACATTGATTCGTGTGACGACGCGCGGTTATGCCGGCGGTAGGATCGAAGTTCGCACCTCCATCAAGGGAGATGTGCTCGCGCGTCTCGAGATCCCGTTTAGCAATTTCTGGGAGACGATCGAAGCGCCGATTGCGATTCCGGACGGCGTGCAGGCGATCTATCTGACCTATAAGGGCGGCGGAACCGCGATGCTCAAGTCCTTTACCCTCTGCACGGAATAATTACGCCGCTCACGCATGTGTCGGCACGCCGTGCTTTTCGCGAAAAGAATTACCTCGAAGACTTCAAATCATTTTTGGGAGGATATACGATGAACAAGATCACGATCGGGAAAATGAATCAGGCCCCTACGATCAACCGGAATATTTACGGGCACTTCTCCGAACACTTGGGACACTGCATTTACGAGGGAATCTTCGTCGGCAAGGACAGCGAGATCCCAAACGTCAACGGAATCCGCACGGACGTTGTCGAGGCGATGCGCCGCATAAATTTACCGATTCTGCGCTGGCCCGGCGGATGTTTCGCCGATGAGTATCACTGGCGCGACGGCATCGGACCGAACCGCAAAAGAATGGTCAACACGCATTGGGGCGGTGTCGTCGAGGACAATTCCTTCGGCACGCATGAGTTTATGGAGCTCTGCCGCCAGGTCGGCTGCGCTCCGTACGTCAACGCGAACGTCGGCAGCGGCACGGTCCGCGAAATGTCCGAGTGGATTGAGTATGTGAACAGTGACAGCGATTCGTCCACGGTGCAGGAGCGCTGGGCGAACGGGTCGAAGAAGCCGTTCAACGTGAAGTACTGGGGCATCGGCAATGAGAACTGGGGCTGCGGCGGCAATATGCGGCCGGAGTATTATTCGGATTTGTACAAACAATTCCAGACCTACTGCCGTTCGTACGGCGAGAATGTACCGTACAAGATCGCCTGCGGAACAAGCGGAGAGGATCTCGAATGGACCGAGGTGATGATGAAGACCGCGGCAAAGTTCATGGACGGCCTCTCGATGCATTATTATGTCTTCCCGAAGACATGGGACGACAAGGGGAGCGCGACGGATTTTGACGACGAGCTCTATCTGGAGACGTTGAAGAAGGCGCTTCGAATCGGCGAACTGATCGAGAAGCATAGCGCGATGATGGACAAGTATGATCCCGAGCGCCGGGTCGGCTTGATCGTCGACGAGTGGGGTTGCTGGCACAATGTCGAGCCGGGCACGAACCCGGGATTCCTCTACCAGCAGAATACGATGCGCGACGCGATGGTTGCCGCATTGTCCCTGAATATCTTCAACCGCCACAGCGAACGCGTCACCATGGCCAATATCGCGCAGACGGTGAACGTGTTGCAGGCGATCATCCTCACGGACGGTGAGAAGATGCTTCTGACGCCGACGTATCATGTCTTTGATCTCTATCAGGGACACATGGATGCCGAGCTCTTGCAGTGCATGGTGGAAAGTGATGTCCTGTCGAACGGAATCGATAAACTGAACGTCTCCGCTTCGATCAAAGACGGCAAGACGACGGTAACGATCGCGAACATCGGGGATGCGGCGACGGTCCGTATCGACGGTATTGCCGCGACAAGCGTCTCCGGCCGTATCCTACAGGGAGATCCACGGGCTTTGAATACGTTTGAGAAGCCGGAGGCGGTAAGCCCGGAAGATTTCTCCGGCGTCTTCCTCGACGAGGCCGGTGCGAGTGTAAATCTTCCCGCGAACAGCATCGCAGCACTGACGTTTCACGGTTGAAATATCGCTAACGTACCTATTTTTATCACAAATCGATACGTGTTACGGATATCAAACGACTCTGATTGACACTGGGGCGAGGATGCGGACATAATCGAGGAAATATCCGAATTCCGGTCGCAGGCTACTGCCGTTAATGATTAATATAAAAGGAGAAAAATTATGGATACACAGCACAGACAGTCCACTTCTGTTCTTCGTCTGGTCGATCGTCAGGGGAATCCTATCGCCGGAGCCGAGGTCTCGGTGGAACTCAAGAAGCATAAATTTCTCTTCGGTTGCGGTGCGAACGATGCGGTCGTAGCGGCGAATCCGACCGGAAACGAGACGTTCGACGCACAGGCAAAAGATCGCTTCGAGAAGTGGTGTAAACTCTTCAACTACGGAACGGTGCATACCTACTGGGACCTTTTCGAGCCCAAGCGCGGCGAGCCGATGACAGATCGTTTGATGAACGGAGCCAAGCTTCTGAAAGAGCGCGGGATGGAGGTCAAGGGACACCCGTTGTGCTGGCACACGCTGGCGCCAAACTGGCTGATGGATATGTCTGAGGATGAGATTCTCAAGGAGCTGCTGGCCCGCATCGAGCGCGATGTGACGGCGTTTCGCGGCACGATCGACATGTGGGACGTCATCAACGAAGTTGTCATCATGCCGGTTTTCGACAAGTATGATAACGGAATCACACGACTCTGCAAGAAGATCGGACGCTTCGGCATTGTAAGCGAGGTATTTAAGAAGGCGCGTGAATGCAATCCGGGCGCGACACTTCTGATCAATGACTTCAACTTGTCGCAGGCGTACGAGATTCTCATCGAGGGACTTCTCGACAAGGGGGTCACAATCGATGTCATCGGGCTTCAGACGCATCAGCATCAGGGTTATATGGGCAAAGAAAAGCTCGAGCAGATCCTCGCGCGGTTCGAACGTTTCGGCGTTCCGATGCATTTCACCGAGAACACCTTCGTATCCGGCGAGTTGATGCCGCCGGAGATCGATGATCTGAACGATCACGTCGTTGATGAATGGCCATCCACACCGGAATTCGAAGTGCGCCAGGCGGAGAATATTCGCGATATGTACTCTGTCCTTTTCGCGCATCCGCTGGTTCAGGGCGTTACGCAATGGGATTTCTCGGATGGTTTGTGGCTTAAGGCTCCGTCGGGACTTCTTCGCACGGATGGGACGCTCAAGCCCGCATATGATATGATGGATACGCTGATTCATCGCGAGTGGCATACCGCGGTGACATTGAAGACCAACGAGGACGGTCGTGTTGAGCTTACGGGCTATAAGGGCGACTATTCAGTCGTGTCCGGCGAGATGTCGGGACGATTCACGTTGGCCGGCGACGAATCTTTGGAGGTAGTTCTTACACATGATGATATCGGATGACAACAAGGGAGGTCGGTGAATGAGCATATTCGGCTACAATAGTCCGTTTGCGCGGTTCGTTAACCGATTGGTCGATGTGATCGTCTTAAGCCTGCTGACCTTGCTGTGCAGCCTTCCGATCATTACAATCGGGGCTTCGTTCTCGGCGCTGTATTATGTGCTTCTCAAGATGGTACGCAATCAGGATTCCGGCGTCGTCCGGAGCTTCTTCAAGGGATTCCGTGAGAATTTCTGGAAGGGTACTGCGCTCTGGATGATCATGTCCGTCGTGATCGGGATTCTCTGGGCGGATTTCGTTCTGTTGACCAGCGTCTCGATGGATTACGGAGATCTCGTTTGGATCCCTCTGTTGATTATCACCGCTCTTGTCATTATGGTCGGGAATTATATTTTTCCGATGCAGGCGCAGTTCGAGAATTCCGTATTCGGAACGATTAAGAAGGCCTTTCTCGTCTGTTTCATGAACCTGCCCCGCAGTTTCGTCCTTTTACTGATCATGGGAACACCCATTGTGATCTTGCTGTTTTTTCCGGAGACGGTATATTTCCTGCCGGTCTTCTGTATTGCGGCGATTCCCTATCTCAAGTCCGAGATCCTGATTCGGGTTTTCGAGCGATATATGCCGAAGACCGAAGAAGGCGACCCGGATGAGGAATATGTGAAGCGCAAGAAAGAAGCGTGGCGCAACACGGCTTCCAAGATGCGGCCTCCGGCCCCCTCAATGACGGTCGATGCCGGAACAAAGGACGCGGAGGATGATCTGTCCCCGGACAATGCCGGGGAAGTGCCGGATGCGAAGAACGAACCGGGAGCCGTCGAATGAGTCAGAAGCGAGGGGAGAGTCGTCAGGAAACATCGCGCCTGCGGGCGCTGTGGCTCCACTTTGTGCGGAACATGACGGACTACCTGGATAATCGCAAACTCAGGGATAAGATGATCATCATGGTCATCCTCTGCGTGCTCTTGCCGATTGCTGTTACGAACTCCGTTTTCTTCTCTTTGATGTACAATGCCGAGCAGGAACGACTGAGGATTGAGAGCAATAACGCACTGGAATCCGTCGAGTACACGCTCGACAACATGGTCGATTACATGACCACGGCGGCGGCAAATCTGTATACTACGAAGTCGCTGTACACCTTCCTGGACAAGGAATACGCGAACAGCTACGACTTTCTTGTGGCATATGAAGCGCATTCCGCGATGTTGCGTAAAGTCACCTACGGCAATAATACGTTTATCTCGAGTCTTCAGATCTACTGTGACAACGAGACACTGATTGACGGCGGAGGCGTCTATCGACTGGATACAGAGCGGGATACGCAATGGTACGAGCGTTTCATCGAATCCGACCGAAGGATGGCGATGTTCCCGAGCCTCATCACGCGCTCGGCTAACGATCGTCGCGAAGTGTCGTTGTACTGTAAGATGGATTACAGCTCGAATGAGGATCGCGAGAGAATCATCAAGCTCAACCTGAACTATTATTACTTCAACCGCATGCTCAACCAGCAGATCTATAACGCCGATGTCTATATCTGCGACAGTGAACGCGTACTCTTCTCGAGTGTCGACCCGAACCGGGGAACACAGGATTTCATCATGCTCGATGAGATTGATTTTTCCTTCGCGAAATACACCTCCATGTATGATGTTTTCGGTGACACCTGGAAAATCTATCTGTATCCGCACAACAACGGACAGATCAATACCCAAGATGTTCTCACGCGACACTGGGGGCTTTTCGCGACGCTTGTAATTGTTAACATGTTGCTTCCCGGCCTGGCGATTTACCTCATCAATCGATCGATTACCGGACGAATTATCCTCCTGGGCAAACACCTCCAAATGGTCAAGAATGAGAAATACGCACAGATGGACGGGGCGTCGACCAAGGACGAGATCGGTATGTTGATTGAGAACTATAACCGAATGGCCGCGCAGATCGAGAACATGACGGAGGTCGTTCTCAAGGAGAAGATCAAACGTCAGGAATATGAGCTCGCAAAACAGCGGTCGGAGTTGCAGGCACTGCACAGCCAGATCAATCCGCACTTCATGTTTAACGCGCTGGAGAGCATCCGCATGCGAAGCCTTCTGAAACGCGAAACAGAAACGGCCGAGGTTATCGAATTGCTCGCCGTTCTGATGCGAAAATCCACGGACTGGTGGGGCGATTGCGTCACGCTGGCCGATGAGGTAAGCTTCGCAGAGGCTTATCTGAAACTGCAACAGTACCGGTTCGGCAAACGTCTGAGTTACCGGATGAATATCAATCAAGACTGCATGCAGCTGATGTTGCCGAAGTTGTCGCTGGTTACCTTTGTCGAGAATGCGTGTGTGCATGGGGTCGAGGGGGTAAACTATGACTGTTCGGTGATTATTTCCGCGGAGAAGGACAATGACTTCTTGAATATTTATGTGGAGGATACCGGCGCAGGTATTGATCCGGCCAAACAAGAAGAACTACTTCATGCGATGCGTGAGGGTGATATTGACAGCCTTCGCGGAAGAAAATCCGTCGGCATTCTCAACGCTTGTCTGCGGCTGCGTAAGTATTTCGGGGATGATATTCTTTTCGAGATTGACAGTGAACCCAAAGCGGGTACGTGTATCTCAATTCGCATCCCGCTATCGAGATTTGATCGACAGGATGGAGGATCGTATCGTGTTTAATGTACTGATCGTCGACGACGAGCCATATATTCGCCAGGGACTCGCCGTTCTGATTGACTGGGAGGCGGAAGGTTTCTGTATCGCCGGAGAGGCATCCGATGGTGCCGAGGCGATCGATATGTTGAAGAAAGGTCATTATGATCTTGTGATCGCGGATATCCGGATGCCGGTGATGGGCGGGATCGAACTACTGAAACAAACCCGTGCGAGCGGGCTGAGCAGTGCGCGTTTTGTTATCCTCAGCGGGCACTATGAGTTTGAATACGCAAAAGAAGCGATCCGCTACAGTTGCACCGATTACATCCTTAAGCCGATTAAGCAGGAAGAATTACTCTCTTTATTGCGAAATGTGTCTGAGGACTGTCAGAAAGTCCGCGAGGCGGAGGAGCAGGAAGAGTATCGTGATCGCGCCGTGATGGAGCGACATCTTACGTCCATTGTGCTGGGGAAGTTTGACAGTATTAATCTCGACTATGTGCGAACACACCTTGGCGAGAGTGAACATTATCGTTACGTGAATATCCAGCTCGAAATGTCAGATGATCGCGTGGGGGCATCAGATGAACAGGGGAAGCGCGCGATGCAGCGCAGGCTGTACGATTATCTTCGACGCATTTTGGGGCGCAACAGCCGGCATATCATTTTCGACGTCAATAAGCAGGAGGACTGTTACGACGTCGGGTTTGTTTTCGCGGATCAACTGGCCGACGAGATGTCGATGACCGAGAAAGAATATCTCGAATGGTTTGCCCAGAAGGCGCAGAGCCTGGAGTTTGCGATCACCATTCAGGCGGGTTGCCAGGTGAATTCGATCGAGAAACTGTCGGACTCTTTCCGGTCGGCAAGTATCGCCAAACTCATGCGCAATTTCTCCGGCGGCGGCTTGTCCCTCGACAACGAGAGAGATCAAGGAGAGAAGGCGTTTGTTGACATCGGTTATAGCGAGCAGAAACGGCGAATGGACGAGTTGATTGCGTCTGTTGAACGCGGCGACAGGGCGGATATCGAGAAGAGCGTCGCCGAGCTGTATCGCCTGATGAGCGAGTCGAACATGGATTACAAATCGATCGAGTTGAACATGAATTATATTATGTTCAGCCTGCTGCATCTAGCCGCGGCCAGAGATCCGAACATCAATCAGGAGGAGATCGTCGCGTATCTCATCGAGAATGCGTTCGACCGCGGTGTGTCGCGCGGCAGCCAGAGCCATTTTCTCAAATTCTGTCTGCAATATACCGAGTACCTCGGACAGTTGAACACGCCTGCCTCGCGAAACGTCATCACCAAGGTAGAGCAGGAAATCAAAGAGAATTATATGCAGAATATCAGCCTCAAATCTCTGAGTGAGAAGCATTTCATCAATAGTGCGTATCTCGGACAGTTATTCAAGAAACAGTACGGAACCTCCTTCAAGGATTATCTGAACACGTACCGCATCAACGTGGCGGCGGAGATGCTCCTGAGTACCGGAAAACGCGTGTATGAGATCTCTGAGGCGGTCGGATATCAGAGCCTCGATTATTTCATCTCACGTTTTGTCGCGGTCAAAGGACATACGCCGACACAGTACCGCAAGAGGTATACGAACCGGTCAGGGGGAAACGATTCGCCAGATGTCCGCCAGTGACGGACAGCTCACCAGAAAGAGTAATAATAAACGTTTAGCCCGAAACTAGGGCAGTTTACCCCCTACTTGATTTGAAGTTTGTAGGGGGTTTTTCATAGTTTGCATGGTTGTTGTTTCCGGTACGAAAATTAGAATATACCTAATAGCTCAAGCAATAACGAGCTTGAGGGTTAAGCTGTAGCGTATCATCCGGGAGCAAGTCTGCCATTTCGATGACAAACGGGTTATCGGAGGAGACGATACAGGAAGAATATGAAGGGGGTTTTTGAACACATGAAGAAAACAATCACCCGAACGCTGGCGACGATTATGTCCGCCACCATGCTGGCCGGCTTCGTTGCCGGTTGCAACAACACCTCGACGACGGATCCGACAACGGCCGCTCCGAGTGGTGACACAACCACAGCCACCACGACAACCGAGGCCGGCCCCAAGGAAATCAAGTCCTTTGACATGTTCATCGCGATGCCCGGTACTGAGCTGAACGCGAACAACGCGGTTCAGGAGAAGCTTGCCGAGCTTACCGGAGCGACCTGCAAAGAGACATGGTTAACCGGACAGACCGCTGAAGAAGCGATCGGCGTCATGGTTGCCGCGGAAGATTATCCGGACTTCATCGAAGCTTCCGACGGATACCAGATCATGGTTGACGCGGGCGCACTTATCGCTATCGATGAGTATTGGGATGCCTATCCGAACATCAAGAATTATCTTTCTGAAGCAGAGTGGAACATGTGCCGCAAGGAAGATGGCCACATCTACGCAATTCCTCAGTTCGGTATCGTCAACGAGCGCGACGTCAGCCCGCTTGTTGGTGGTGAAGCCTGGTGGATTCAGACCCGTGTCCTTAAGTGGGCGGGATATCCCGAAGTGAAGACCATTGATCAGTTCTTCCAGCTGATCGAGGACTACTATGCGGCGAATCCGACACACATTGACGGCACCGACATCATTCCTTACACGATCCTTTGCGAAGACTGGAGATATTTCTGCTTGGAGAACCCGCCGTTCTTCCTTGCCGGTTATCCCAATGACGGTTCCGTTATCGTTGATCCGACAACCCGCAAGGTTATCGACTACAACACAACGGATATCGCGAAGCAGTACTTTGGTAAGCTGAACGAAGAATACAAGAAGGGTATCGTCGATCCGGAAAGTTTCACGCAGTCCTACGA
>JAEWUD010000012.1 GCA_023397475.1 Bacillota bacterium | reverse complement strand
ATCTGACTTGCAGAACCGCCTACACGCCCTTTACACCCAGTAAATCCGGATAACGCTTGCCACCTACGTATTACCGCGGCTGCTGGCACGTAGTTAGCCGTGGCTTGTTCTTCAGGTACCGTCATTTCTTCGTCCCTGATCAAAGAAGTTTACAATCCGAAGACCTTCATCCTTCACGCGGCGTTGCTGGGTCAGGGTTTCCCCCATTGCCCAATATTCCCCACTGCTGCCTCCCGTAGGAGTCTGGGCCGTGTCTCAGTCCCAATGTGGCCGATCAACCTCTCAGTTCGGCTACCGATCGTAGGCTTGGTGGGCCGTTACCTCACCAACTACCTAATCGGACGCGAGTCCATCTTTTACCGAATTGCTCCTTTGGTCACATGGCCATGCAGCCTCGTGACATTATGCGGTATTAGCACCGATTTCTCGATGTTATTCCCCAGTAAAAGGCAGGTTACTCACGTGTTACTCACCCGTCCGCCGCTAAGATAAAATTCGTACAAGTACTCCTCTTATCTCCGCTCGACTTGCATGTGTTAGGCACGCCGCCAGCGTTCATCCTGAGCCAGGATCAAACTCTCAAAAAATTTGAGAGCCTTTTGGCTCTTTGTTTACTTGTTTTTTTCAACTCTTTTGAATTGAACTTAGGCTCGTCTTTTGTTCTGCTCTTCTATTCAATTTTCAAGGTCCGCTTGCCGCGCCTCTCGTGAAGCGCTTGATTATGATACCATCCGTTCCCGTCTCTGTCAACCACTTTTTTAGCGATTTTTTTGCCGTTCTCGGATCCTTGGTACCCCAGCCGCTGCTCGCTTTTGTTTGCCTCAGCCGGATATTTACTTTATCTCACAATCGCATTTCTGTCAACCGATTTTTGACACTCTTAGAGCAGATTTTTCGGCCTTGCTTTATCATGTTCACCTTGTCTTATTCGTTTCTGTATTTTGTATTTTAATAAGCGCACGCAACACGCGCGCGTTTATATATAGAAATTTCGGCTGTATCGTCTTTTGTCACGATACAGCCGAATCAATGCGCATATATATTTGTGTAGGGATGATTCTCTGTAAGATCGTATCCCAAAGATCTTATGACAGACGTGTCATTGAACGTTCCAGATCAACGCCGCGCAACTCTTCTCCGCAGCGTCACGATCACGGTCAGCGTACCCGCGGCCGCAGCGAGAAAAACAATACCGACAGCGATAAGTTCATCCGTTTCTGTCTCCCCTGTTTTGGTGACAGAGGAACCGGTTGATCCGTTCTTTGTCCCCTGTGTCGTGGGGTCTTTCCGGTTAGTTCCCTTAACACCTGTTTTCGGCGTCGGGACGGCGGTGGGAACGGCCGGAGTCGTCGTTACGCCCGACCCGGGCGAAGGCGTCTCCGTTGGCTGAGGATAGATCGATGGTGTCGGAGTCTGGGTTGGAACTCCTGTCGGGTTAGGTGTCGAAATTGGTGTCGGAGTAGGCGTCGCGGTAGGAATCGGTGTCGGTGTGAGAACATTCACTTTTTCCCAGATTGCATAGAGATCTACGTCGCCTGTGACATCCAAGGCTATTCCGACGGAATACGCAGTTCCCGTACCGTCCGGTTTCGTGTTCCAGCCAGCGAAGATGTATCCTTCGCGAGCTAGATCGTTTGCCGTCGAGATGACGGCGGATTCTCCCTCAATCACCTCTGTCGGCGCCGGCACGGTTCCGGACTCGTTTCCGTTTCCGTGGTATTCGACACGATAAAGTCGCAGAACCTCGATATCGAATGTGGCATACGGTTTCTCGATCTCTCCGTCATTCCACGAATCCATGGCCTTCGCTGTGATCGTTGCCGTCCCGAGCGCGTGTGCCGTCGCATCCCCTGTAACAGGATCAACGGAGATGATGGAAGGCTCACTCGAGAACCATCGGATCGCGGTGTCGGAAACGAAGGATTCTTCGACGTCTGTTGAAATGTCCGTATAGCCGGCGGTAATGTTGGCGGAGAACGATGTCGTTTGGGTAAGACCGATCCTTGTCAACGGAGAATCCAACGTAACCGTTGCGGCAAGCACTCGAAAAGAACAATTTATAAATGTCTCAGACGTCGATCCATTGACCTTCGGGGAGGACGCGTTTGCATAACTTGCGTATATTGGATAGCCTGTCGGAGCGGCCGTCTCATTAGGATCAGCGGGACTCAGAAGGTCTATGCCCAAGACGGCTTCACGAAGTGTATAGGAGGCGAGCGAGTCAAAATCAAAGTTGTAAAGGCGAATCTGTGAAGGCACAGCCGACTTCAAAGTAATCGTCGCATTTGCAGATACCGGAAGCAGGGTAGTACTGTCGTAAGCCGCGGGGTCACCTGATGAAAGCAGGTTGACTGCGACGAGACTTGCGGGAGCATTTCCCAAATCCGGCACGGCGAAACTCCCGAGTTCAGATGTACCCGAGACAAGCTTGATCATATACCCGGGAACACTGGCGGGAACCGAAGCGTCGGATACTCTGGACTGAATCGTACGAATCGCAGAAATCTGACTCTCGACGGATGTCGGAACGTCGGTGCGGACGACCCAGTAATTGTCCGATAAATCCAGAACAGCAAAGGCGGAGGACGTTGTCGGAAGTGTTGAATACAGGTTGATCGCCGAAGCGAACGACGACCCGTTGGACGTACTATACCGAGCATATCGAAACGCCCCGGGCACATAGGTTTTCGCGT
The DNA here is from genome assembly GCA_023397475.1 of Bacillota bacterium. GTDB lineage: Bacteria > Bacillota > Clostridia > Saccharofermentanales > Saccharofermentanaceae > Firm-13. Next base: position 167,308 of record JAEWUD010000012.1, on the reverse strand, counting down.
ACTGATACCGTTCAACGTAGACATAGCCCTGGTTTCCGGTAACGGTCAGCGATAGACTCCCGGCAAACACGTTCTTATATGTTGAGTAGAGAATACTAGATCCATTGTCCGTATCTTCAATTTTCACGGAATTTGCGGTGGAATGACACTGCGTTCCGTCAATGGTGAGATTGCGAAAGAAGTTGTTCGTAGCACGGTTCATACTGACGATACCGAGCCCCATTGTTGTCTTGATATTACGTATCGTCAGGTCGTCGAAATTATGCTGGCCATTCGAACTGTAAATATTTATGGCAACATTTCTGGACAACGTCGCGGTGTTTGACGACCCGATATTTTGAATCACGCAGTTATTCATGACAAATCCGCTCGTCCCTTCCCAGGGAGCTGCGACGCCTGTGATGAAGAAGCAATATTCACCGCGACTCTTCGCGGAGGTCATATTCCTACCGAGCCCATCGAAAACGAGATTCTCGAAATATACATTCTTGCTTCCGATATTGTATCGCTCCACCGTATTGTCCGGGCGGGCCGACTTTGTTACAACGACGGTCGGATCGCCGTTTCCGTCATTGTAAAGCCCGATGAGAGACAGATTAGTAACGGAAAATCGAGTATACGCGTATGGGTCGGAGTCTGTGTATGTTCCGGTATCGAAAAACACGGTATGATCCGGCGTAAAGATGCTGTTTCCGTTTACCTTCATCGCATTCACATCATCGGTGACAACCGTTGCCTGAAGTGTATATGTAGTTCCCTGATAATCAACCGTCGTCCACGATGCCTTCGCCGGGTCTTGTGTCACGAAATAGTACGATACAGCGCCATCGTCGAATCGATTGATCGGATTCACGTAAGCCGAATCCGCCTCGTTACTTGCAGAGAAATTCCCGGCGGAGGCGCTCGCAGTGATCCCGGCATTGACTGTTGCTTCGGCGGAGACGGGAAATGACGCGGAGAACAACAGAAACGCGGACAGGAAAGTCGCCAGAAATCGACGTGATAGTTGTTTCATACCCGAAAATCGACCAACGCGGATGCCTCTCATATAGTGTCCCCCATAGATGATTTGATTTGTGGCTAGATTTCGGGATAATTGTTACGAAATTGCGAACAAATGATGTATTTTTACAATAATCCTCGATGAGAGAGAAAGCAATTTCGTTTTCTTGATATTCTCGTAAAATAAGCAAAATCTTTTCTCTCGCATAAGAATCACAATAAAAAACACCTCCGACGACGCCCAATCAGCCGTCGCAGGAGGTGTTGTTGAAGTATTGATGATGTTGAATCAGAAGTGACTTCCGCCGCCACCCGATCGGCCGCCGCCGCCTCCGCCACCGCCGCCGCCACCGCCGGATCCGGAGGAATGATGCATGACGGACACCGTCTGATGTGTGAACACATCAGATGAATCCACCACCCGGCAGTTCTTTTCGTCTATATACGTATTGGTCGTTACGGTCACCTCGGATCTTTTCTTGTTGCGAACTACAAGCCAAACGATGAAGGAGACAATCAGCGCTACGACAATAGAGACGACGACACGCATCGTATAATACGCTTGAATATCTCCGTTGATCTTATCGCGAACACCCGAGATGACTATCTTCGTCATATCGGCGTACATACTTGCACGCGCTTCGTCTGTGGACTCTGCCGTGATCATCTCGCAATCGTCCGTTGAGAGTCTATCGAAAATATATCCGCTCGTATGGATGTAGATATATCGCCGCTCAAGATCAAACAGGAACAGGAATCCGTCGGGATCTGCCGCGTTATCGTTCACCTTGTCCCGATAGAAGTCCTCGGCATATTGGGCGGATCCGGAATCAGAATCCGGATAGGAGGACGGCATATCCTTAACTGTAAAGACGATGACATGAACTTTAAGATCATCAGAAATCTTCTTGGCGAGAGCCGCAATCTCTGTCTCTTCAGTACCCAGTAAATAATCGCCCTCGTCATACACTCCAGTCGTGTAGGAAGCAAGATACTCGCGGCGATTCTCGGAAGATGCTGAGTTCAGGAGAATCAAAGCGCAGATAAAGATCCAGACGCCGACTGCGCCGACCGCGATCTTCGACGCGAGAGCCCGCTTACTTACCGAGGGATCATATGTCGCATTCTTCATAACAGACCTCCGAGCAAATATACGAGACTACCGGTTCCCAGCATCGTCGACGCGAAAAGTAGTGCGAGCTTCACAGGACTCATCGGCGGCTCACCGGCGATCTTCCCGGTCTGTCCGTTCATCATGAAAGAGTACTTCTTGCCTCGGTAGGTATAGTTCAGCATCCAGACCGGCATCAGTGCATATCGAAAGCGTGGCTTGTGATACAAACTGGCATCGTGTACGCTCTTGATCTCCTTATATTGTTTCATTGACTCTTCAAAAGTCTGCCGAGCAAAGGTTACCGCACGTGCATACAGGTTCTCTTCAAGAGCCTCTGCCGTTATATCGTACTTCTCGGCATAGAATCCCGAGAGGAACTTCATCTCAAAAGGAAGGATCGCACTATAATCGTAGGGCTCGAGAATCTCGATCATCTTATCGTCGACATGCGAGGCTCCATCGAGGGGAATCCGATCCCACGCGAGCGCCATCTGACGTCGGGCTTCATAGTATTTGGTCGTTGTCGTTGTTGAATTCGAGGAATGGCGGACATCAACCGTGACAGCCTCCGCCTGCATATCCATGTCTACTTCAATATCGTAAAGGAAGAAGGGTACATAGACTCCGGTAAGCTTCTCAATGTTCTCATTCGAAACAAAATCCTGTGGCGTCATGAGGCCTTTCTTACACCACGAGAAGAAGGCGGCGACCGCCTCCTCGCGACCATATTTGAAAGGGATGATGTCCGCCGGACGGAGGCCTTCCACCAGGCGCTCCGGAATAATCGTCGGTGATCCGCAAAAAGCGCAAAATGTTGCCACGGTGTTCTGGTCGGTGACAACAGCGGCGCCGCAGTTGCCGCAAAGATACGAGACCGCTTCGGCGGTCCATGGGGTGTCTGCCATCGGCTCTTCATGTGCATGGGAGTGCTCTTGGCTCTGCGCAGGAGATTCTTGCGGTTTGATTACTTCCTGCTGAACCTGGGTTGCCTCCGGTACACCTCCCGAAACGGTTGTTAAATCTTCCGGACGAATCGACGTTCCACAGAAAGAACACGTCATTCGTTGCGTATCCGCGTCAAAAACTAGGCTCGCCGCGCAATTCGGACATCTTACGGAAATCGCCATCTCTTCTCCTCCGACTCATGAAAAAGTCGCTCAATAGAAAGTATAAACGCTCTCAATTATAGCGCATCCTCAAAGAAAGTAAATATTTATCCGCCATGTTTTCGAAATTTTTCGAAAACGTCAAGCAGCATTTCCTTCATTAGAAAAATATTTGTTTTCGGGCTTGCGAGACAGCAAGCATCCTCAGCCCGCGCGAACCGCCGAGACAATCTCTTGCGCGATATCCGGCTTATTCATGGTGTACAGGTGAATTCCGTCAACGCCTTCCCTCAATAGATCCCGAATCTGTCGCACGGCGAACTCAATGCCGGCCGCCCTGAACGCAATCGGATCATCCGCAAAGGTCAGAACGCGATTCTCGAAATGCTTGGGAAGACGTATCCCCGAGAGACGAATAATGCGGTCAATCTGCGATACCGCGGTGATGGGCATAATGCCCGCTTCGATCGGAACATGGATCCGGCGCCGCGCGCACGCTTCACGGAACGTATAGAACGTATCGTTATCAAGAAACAGCTGCGTGATCAGGTGATCCGCGCCGGCCTCGACCTTACCCTTCAAATGATAAAGATCCGAGAAAAGATCATGGCTCTCCGGATGTCCCTCCGGATAACAAGCCGCCATGATGTGGAAATCTCCGTGCTCACGAATAAATGTGATCAGCTCGTCAGCGTGACGGAATCTTCCGACAGGCGCCGTATCGACAGAAGGGTCACCGCGAAGAGCCAGAATATTCTCGATACCGTGTGCGCGGAAATCATCCAGAATCCGAAGTACATCCAGCTCTGACAAATGAATCCCAGGCAAATGGGCAACACCCTCAATCCCGAACCGGCGCTTCACCTCGGAAGTGATCTCAACAGTCTTCTGATTATTTGTGCCGCCTCCGGCGCCGAACGTGACGCTGATGAAATCAGGACGGAGCGTTGCCATCCCATCAAGGGCTGTATAGATCTGCTGCATATCCACTGTCGGCTTCGGAGGGAAAACCTCGAAGGAGAACAGCGGTTGCGACAAAGGAAGATCAGATATCTTCATAATGAGTAGCCCCCAGGAATGCGGATTGATTCGGTTTATAACAAGAGGAAACGCCGCAAAACTTCGCAGCGCTCCCTATTGTTAGGATTCCTTTATTTTTTCACATGAAGTCCGTATTGTAAAGGCTCAGCGGTCACTCCGTGTGTGAAAACAATCGTCTCGCGCGCGTCTTCTTTCCCGGTAACGCAGTAAAAAACATCACCTCTCGGGGAATGGTATGTCTTGTCCAAATCCTTATCCTCTTCCTTCATAGAGGTTGACACGTCGGACATGCGTAGATTGCGCCGCCGAGGTAGCTATCTTTGACAATCGTACCGCCGCATCGGGGACATGGCAAGCTGATTGTGTTTTTCGAGAGCTTTGTCACATATCCGCCCGGTTGTCCAAACAACATCCGTTCCGTGTCTCTGCCGCCCAGACGGATCATTTCGCGAAGCACGGAAGGAATTGCGACAATGAGTCGATCCCGCTCATCGTCGCCGAGCGAAGAGATTTTGCGTTTCGGATGAATGCCAGCCTCGAAAAGGATGTCCTGGAGAACCCCGTTCCCGATACCGGGGAAACGCTGTTCCGTCGCGAGGAAAGCCTTAGTCGACAGGGATGTCTTGCTTTCTGCAAGAACGGCGAGGAAATGATCGCGAAAATCGCCCGCGAACACGGACGGTGCTTTCCTGCTTGTCAGATAGTAGATATTCTCATTATTATCCGCATGCAAGGTGATGCTGCCGTACATCCCGACCGTGAACACCAGGCTACTGCCGTCTTCCAGGACGAGGCACAGCTGGTAGGAGTCGGGAATCTTATCTTCCTTGATGCGTCGTAAATTGATCCCGTCGCTGATCGCCACGCGCTGATTCTCGTCGAATCGGATCTCGGCGAATATCCCGAAGCCTGCGGCGCCTGTAATGGTTCTTCCCTTGAGCCTGGGGACGAAGGCAGAAGGATCCGGCGTGAAGAAGCAGAGCTTGTGTTCACGTGTCGGCAGCCTGACCTCCTTCACACGCAGTCCCGTCAACGTATCAGCGATCTGTGTGGCCAGTGTTAATGTTTCCGGTAATTCGAGCATCTTACTCATCTCCTCTGTATCCTGACGAGGGATAACTTACTTCAACGCGATATAGAGATTCACATCTGCGACATCACCGTTCATACCTACATACTCTTCGAAATCCGCCGTGAAACTCCTGTCCAAATCCAGCTCCCAGATCCTGTCCCACGCCTCAGAGACATCTTTGACAACATCGCCCTTCACGCGAAACATTGCGTAACGTCCGGCGGGGATGATCTTAATCGAGAAACCATCAACGTCATCCTCTTTCGATTCGACGCCAACGGTTACATCATAGGTCATTTCCGCAAAATCATACGCGGAATAAAGGCCGACGCTGAAAGCGTTCGGACGACCGCTGATTTGTTCCCCGAGATTCTCGCCCATGAATCGTTGCCAAAGCCCCCCGATGATCCTCGTCATTTCGGGATCATTGTTTCCCGTACGGGCGGTAAGTCCGATGATTTTCTTTTCTTCGAGTGTTACGATCTCATACTGCATAAGAATATCCTTCTTTCGTGATTTGATACGTCTATTTTCGCGCAGTGAATATGACAAGGCATGTCATATCTTGAAAATAAAATCTTCTTTCCGCGAGAAATTTGTATCGAGAACCACAGTTAATCGATCAATGGGTAATTCTTTCGCGATTGATCCAAACGGCGAATCATCTCGGTCACTGCATCTTTCGGCGTAAGTATCGTGGCAAACTCACCGAAGGATGACGTGTACGAGCACAGTGTATCGATGTCCGGCAACAGAAGCTCACACAGGAAGTCTCCGTCCGGCAGTACATGATACTTGCTGATCTCGTCATATACGCGAAAAGCCATCCGCGATGAAATGCGGACGGTGGCCGCAAAATAGGAAGTCTTGTCCGATGTATCCGGCAACAGAATCTGTTCCGGCACAAGGCGGTCGAAATGCCGCTCTGTGAGAATCGCATTCTCGATCCGGCGCAACTTGAAGAAACGGCATTCGCCACGAAGCTTACAGAAGGCATAGAGATACCATGCCGCCCCCTTGAAAAGAAGCTTCAGCGGCTCGACCTCTCTTTTGAGCTTCTCCGCCTTGCCGCTCGCATAGAGAAAGTGCAATTCTCTCTTCTCGAGTATGGCTTCTTTGACTGTCTCAAAGGTTGCGGCGTCATTCCCAAAATAACCCCACGAAGACAAATCCACTTCAATCCAATCACAGCTCCGCTTCCCCAGAAGATTCTGGAGTTTGGCAAGCGCTGAGGTGTTCTCGGTCGGACGCAATGCCGCTACCGCTCGCATGGAAGATAGAATATCCTCCTTCTCTCCCGCGGTAAATACGGCCTTATCGAGGACAAACCCAGGCAGAAGTGAGATGCCTCCACCCTTACCCTTGCGCATATAGACCGGAATCCCAGCCTGTGACAGGCACTCAATATCGCGATAAATCGTCCGTTCGGAAACCTCAAAACGGCGCGCCAATTCGCCGGCCGTCACGGTCGGCAATTCCAGAAGCACGTATACGATCTCGAAAAGCCGGCTTACGGACATAGATCAGTTCGATGCAGAATATAGATCTTATTCTCTTCATCAAGAACAAAACCCGCGGATCGCAAGGTGTTGCAAGAGGCAGCATTCTCTTCGTCCGGTTGAACAATGATCCTCTGCGCCTCGGTCTCCGCGAAAACCTTCTCGCATAGCGCACGAATGATCTTCGTTCCGTAGCCCTTGCCGAGGAATTCCTCGTCCCCGATCAGATAATCGATACTGTAGGTACCCTCAACGTCAACGGTACCGTGCCAAGTCTCGCCGGGAATCGAATAATCATAATACTGGCAGAATCCGATCGGCTGGTCATATTCCTCTACGATGAAATGTCGGATGAACGCGAACGCCGGACTCTCAACCTCTATGAGCCAGTCGTTTGGATCTCCATACCACTTCTTCACATAATTCTTCTCAAGCCATTTCGAATAGAGTGGAATATCTTCATTCGAGAATTCTCTGAGTCTCATGGTATGCCCCTTCCCTTTTCTCCGCTTCCGAATCGAATGTTATGAATATTTTATCATTATTTCTCGTGACACGTTTGCTTTTCGACAGAGTTTTGTTACTATTCGTATGTGTGTGAAATGAAATCACCGCGCGAGGAGGATCTATGACAAAAGAACTGTTACGGGCACATCTTCTTCGTCATCCGGAGCTTGAAGCATATCACAACGAAGAGCTCACGGATGTACGTAGCCTCGAATATAGATCACCGACAGCCGCAGACATTGCGAGTGTCCGATATTCACAGAAATCCGAGCTTCAGAGCGTCACTTTTGGTCTCGTCGCAACGGGAATTTTTCTCTTTGTTCTCGTATTTAACATGATTTCCGGATCTGCTTACGGTATTCATCCCACCGCGTACTTCTCCGTTGCGGTCTTGGTTTTGGTTTTCGCGGTCCTTCTATTCCATGGGCTGCGCTTGCGCAAAGGACCTCAAGGTGTCATCCGTGTCCGGCTTGTTTTCAAGACGGGCAAGTCTATTGTCAAGAAACCGGGATCCGATCCTTTTCGCGAGGGAGGTCAGACCGCGCTTATTCGAACGGATGATCCGGAGGCCAAGCTCTGTCCGGTATCGTTCAACCGGTCCGACGCCGAGAGCCTGCGGTTGAACGAGAAAGTGATTCTTACAAAACTGCACACAGGCTCGTATAAGATTTTTCCGATTCGAAACGGATAGTGGATTCGACAAAGATAAAGACCCCGCGTTCTTGGGAACGCGGGGTCTTTAACAATTCTGGATGGAATGAAGATCTTATCTTTGACGGATCGCTGCCTGAGCTGCTGCAAGGCGTGCGATCGGCACGCGGAACGGCGAGCAGGATACATAGGAGAACTTGAGCGTGTTGCAGAATTCGATCGAGGACGGATCGCCACCATGCTCACCGCAGATGCCGAGTTTGATATCCGGGCGTGTGGCGCGGCCGCTCTCCGAAGCGATCTTCATCAGCTTGCCGACGCCGATCGTATCCAGACGGGCTGTCGGATCCGACTCGAAAATCTTCTTCTGATAGTACGCGTCGAGAATTTTGCCGGCGTCGTCACGGGAAAGACCGTAGGTCATCTGCGTCAGGTCATTCGTTCCAAAGGAGAAGAACTCGGCTTCGGTTGCGATCTCGTCGGCAGTAAGAGCGGCACGGGGGATCTCGATCATCGTACCGACCTTGTACGTCATATTGACGCCGGCCTTCGCGAGCAGGGCATCTGCCGTCTTGACGATGACATTCTTGACGTACTTGAGCTCCTTAAGCTCGCATACAAGAGGAATCATGATCTCGGGTACGACCTGAGGTCCGCCGTCCTTGTTTACGGCAATAGCGGCTGCGATGATCGCTTCGGTCTGCATCTCGGCGATTTCCGGATACGTAACCGCGAGGCGGCAACCTCTGTGTCCGAGCATGGGGTTGAGCTCATGAAGGCTGATGATGAAGTCCTTAAGGCTCTCCTTCTCCATGCCGAGAGCGGAGGCAAGCTCGGTGACATCGTCGTCATTCTGCGGCAGGAATTCATGAAGCGGCGGATCCAGGAGACGGATCGTAACCGGGAAGCCCTTCATGGAACGGAACAATCCTTCGAAGTCTGCCTGCTGATATGGAAGAATCTTCGCAAGAGCGGTGCGACGCTGCGCCTCATCCTTGGCGACGATCATCTGACGGAAGGCAAAAATACGCTCTGACTCAAAGAACATGTGCTCGGTGCGGCAAAGGCCGATGCCCTCGGCGCCGAGATCAAACGCGACGTTCGCGTCACGGACGGTGTCCGCATTCGCGCGAATCTTCATCGTGCGGAACTCGTCCGCCCACTCCATGATCGTGCGGAAATTGCCGGAAAGGCTGGCTTCCTGCGTCGCAATTTTGCCGGAGTAGACATTGCCTGTCGTTCCGTCGAGAGAAATCCAATCGCCTTCGACAAACTTCTGACCGTCCTTCGTGAGGAAGAACTTCTCTTCTTCCTTGATCGTCAACTCGGAGCAACCGGATACACAGCACTTGCCCATGCCGCGTGCGACCACGGCGGCGTGGGATGTCATTCCGCCACGACCCGTGAGAATTCCCTGGGATGCGTCCATACCGGCCAGATCTTCGGGTGAGGTCTCAAGACGGACCAGCATGACGGTCTCACCGCTCTCCGCGGCCTTTGTCGCGTCCTCGGCGGTGAAATAGATCTTGCCCGTAGCGGCTCCGGGGGATGCCGGAAGTCCGTGAGCGACAGGAACCGCAGTCTTAAGAGCGGCGGGTTCGAACGTCGGGTGAAGAAGAGCGTCAAGCTGCTTGGGATCGATCTTCATGATCGCTTCTTCCTTGGTGTTCAAACCTTCCTCAACCATCTCAACAGCGACGCGCATCGCGGCGGCGGCTGTGCGCTTACCGTTTCTTGTCTGCAACATAAAGAGCTGTCCGCGCTCGATGGTGAACTCCATATCCTGCATATCCTTATAATGTGTCTCGAGTGTATTCGCGATCTTGGCAAACTGCTCATAGACCTCGGGCATGACTTCCTTGAGCTGGTCGATGGTCTGCGGTGTGCGAATGCCGGCGACGACATCCTCGCCCTGAGCGTTCATCAGGAACTCTCCGTAGAGCTTCTTCTCGCCGGTTGCCGGATTACGGGTGAAGGCGACGCCGGTACCGGATGTGTCACCCATGTTGCCGTAAACCATCTCCTGTACGTTGACGGCGGTTCCCCAGCTTCCGGGAATATCGTTCATGCGACGGTAAAGAATCGCGCGGTCATTGTTCCAGGAACGGAAAACCGCCTTGATGGATTCAAGGAGCTGAACCTTCGGATCCTGCGGAAAGGGCTCGCCCTTATTCTCCTCATAGACCTTCTTAAACGCGGCGACAACTTCCTTCATGCCTTCGGCATCAAGGTCCGTATCAAGCTTCGCGCCTCTCTCTTCTTTGATGGCTTCAAAGACCTTATCGTATTTGCTCTTGCTGATTTCCATGACAACGTCGCTGAACATTGTGATGAAACGGCGGTAGCTGTCATACGCAAATCTCTCATTGCCGGTAAGCTTCGCAAGTCCGACGACGACTTCGTCATTAAGTCCGAGATTCAGGATGGTGTCCATCATTCCCGGCATGGATGCGCGGGCACCGGAACGAACAGAAACCAGGAACGGATCTTCCGGATTACCCAGTCTCTTGCCGACGGTTTCTTCTGTCTTGGAAAGTGTTTCGAAAATCTCCTTGCGGATCTCTTCCGAAATGGTCTCGCTATCCTCGTAATAACGGTTGCAGGCTTCGGTCGAAATCGTAAAGCCGCGCGGAACCGGCAGTCCCAGGCCTGTCATCTCAGCCAGGTTGGCACCCTTGCCGCCAAGAAGATTCTTCATTGAGGCGTTGCCTTCGGTAAACATATACACGTACTTTGTCATGGTCTAACCTCCACTTTCTAAGAATTTTATCTTTTCTCATGCGACAACGGCGCTTCTGGTTCTCACCACAAAACGCCGCCGGCATATTGAAAACTAGAATACAAACTTGTCCGCAAAGAACTCCCGAAGCTTCTCTACGGGGAAGCGGACATTGCCGGGCTCATACTCGATCTTGTTCATGGAGTCACGCTCACGGATCTCCACACATCCGTCATTCTCCGAATCGAAATCATATACGACGCAGAAAGGCGTCCCGATCTCATCCTGCCTGCGATAGCGCTTGCCGATCGATTGGCGATCATCAAATTCACAAGGATAGAGCGAAGAGAGATCGTGATAAATCGCTTCAGCTTTCTCCGAAAGCTTGGCAGAAAGAGGCAATACACCGATCTTAATCGGCGCGAGTGCCGGATGAAAACGCATCACCGTGCGAATATCGCCTTCTCCCAGAACTTCTTCATCGTAAGCGGAGCAGAGAAATGCCAACAATACGCGGTCCGCGCCGAGAGACGGCTCGATGACGTACGGAACATATTTCTCATTCTTGGCGGCATCGAAGTACGTGAGATCTTCCTTCGAATGCTCCATGTGTTGCTTCAAGTCATAATCCGTACGGTCGGCGATTCCCCACAGCTCGCCCCATCCGAACGGGAACAGGAACTCAAAGTCCGTCGTCGCGTTCGAATAGAAGGAGAGTTCTTCCGGAGAATGATCTCTCGTGCGGAGCTCTTCATCCTTAAGGCCAAGGTTCGTCAGCCATTTATAACAGTAATCCTTCCAGTAAGCGAACCATTCCAGATCCGTTCCCGGCTCACAGAAGAACTCCAACTCCATCTGCTCAAACTCGCGTATGCGGAAGATGAAGTTACCGGGGGTGATCTCGTTACGGAATGATTTACCGATCTGGCAGATACCGAACGGAATCTTACGGCGTGAAGAACGCTGTACGTTCTTGAAATTAACGAAGATTCCCTGTGCGGTCTCCGGACGAAGAAATACTTCATTCTTGCTATCTTCGGTAACACCCATAAAAGTCTTAAACATCAGATTGAACTTGCGGACGTCCGTAAAATTATGACCGCCGCAGGAAGGACACCCGATGTTCTTCTCCTTGATATAGGCGACAAGCTGGTCATTCGTCCATCCATCGAGTCCGACCGGTCCGAGATCAATCTTGTTCTCGAACGCATATTCCTCAATGAGCTTATCGGCTCTGTGACGTGTCTTACACTGCTTGCAGTCGATCAACGGATCAGAGAAGCCGCCTACATGACCCGAAGCGACCCATACCTGCGGATTCATGAGAATCGCGCAGTCGACGCCAACATTATATGGGTTCTCCGTAACAAACTTCTTCCACCAGGCCTGCTTGATATTGTTCTTGAGTTCGACACCTAACGGGCCGAAGTCCCAGGAATTGGCGAGTCCGCCATAGATATCGGAGCCGGGATATACGAAGCCTCTTGTCTTTGCGAGCGCCACGATACGCTCCATTGTCTTCTCTGTCGGCATCTTACTCCTCCGCGGTCGAATCTTCGATATCTTCCGAAATAAGTTCAACGGAATCCTCGAAATCAACTTCCTCAATAATGTCATCATTCACGATAAGATCAGCTCCTTCGTCCGTCTCCGAAGGGTCGAGGAAGAGAAGTTGAGGTTCCACACTCGAATCAGCCGCAGCGAAGGGACCATCCATCAGTTCGGGAAAAGCGTCGAGAGACGCCTGATTCGCAGCCATCTCGCGTGCGAGGCGTCTTGCCTCCTCGATCTCGGGACGTAACGGGACGACCGGTGTATGTAAGCCGGGCACACAAATTACCTTGTCCGCCGCGACTTCTTCGCATGCGAGAGTGACAAGATTCGGAGTATCGGACTCGACCATCGGTTGGGCTCCGTCTACGAGCTGGCGTGCCCTCTTGGCAACAAGCATCGCGAGCGTGTAACGGCTCTCGACCTTCGGTAAAAGTTTCTCGATCGGTGGTTTGATCAGCATATATACCTCCTTGAATGGTTCATGCGGTTGGTTCGTCGTATCAGGTATTGAGTATCCGTTCTTCGATGCCGATCTGACGTGAGTATTTATGCTTCTCGGCTTCGATGATGGCAATGATTCGGGCGGCCGCTTTGTCGAGATCGTCGTTCATTACGACGTAGTTGAACAGATCCGCTTTGGGGATCTCGACGCTGGCCTCAAGCAGTCTTCTCTCAATGACTTCCTTGGATTCCGTGCCACGCTTCTCGAGGCGGCGGCGGAGTTCCGACATGGAAGGCGGGAGAAGAAATATAGTCACGGCATCGGCATAGTGCTCCATCAGAGCAAGACTTCCGGATACCGTAAGATCAAAGAGAACATCGCGGCCGCAATTAATGTGATTCAGAAGCGGTGGTAACGGTGTGCCATAGAAATTGTTGCAATAGATGTCGTGTTCGAGGATCTCGCCCGCGGCCATCATCTTCTTGAATTCCTCTTCCGTGCGGAAGAAATAGGAGACACCCTCAACCTCGTTCTCACGCATCGACCGCGTGGTTACCGATACGGAATGAGCGATTTCCGGAAGCAGTTCACGAACCTTATCGATCACAGACCCTTTGCCGACGCCTGACGGGCCGGACACGGAGACGAGAAGTCCCTTTCGCACTGGATTCGCATTACACGACACTTCGTTCACGCTTCGAAACCCTCCGTATGCGACCGCTCATGCGGCACTGAAATAAGTAGTGTCTCAATCTCTTCCGGCGGCAGCGCCGAAAGAACAACGTGGTCACTGTCCATGACGAGGACGGATTTGCACTTGCGTCCGGAGGATGCGTCAATCAGGGCTCCTCTGTCTCTGGCGTCCTGAATCAATCTGCGGACTGGTGCGGAATCGGGTCCGACAACGGTAATAATTCGATCCGATGAGATCAGGTTACCAAAACCAATTCGAATAAAGCTCAAGTAACCACCTCCCGTCGGATCAGGAAATATTCTGGATCTGTTCACGGATCTTCTCAAGCTCCGTCTTCATCTCCAGAACTATATTTGTCGTCGCGATATCATTCGCCTTCGAGCCGATTGTATTGATCTCCCGATTCGATTCCTGAAGGATGAAATCAAGCTTCTTGCCGATGCTTCCGTCGGCGAGAAGTGTCTCGCGGAGCTGACCCATATGGCTCTCGAGGCGAACCAGTTCTTCATCAATCGCACACTTATCGGCGAACACACATACCTCGGCTTCCAGGCGACCTTCGTCATAAACGATGCCGGACGCGTTGCCCAAGAGATCGTCCATGCGGTTCTTCAGACGGATCCGGTATTCCGCGGGAACCAACGGTGCCCGTTCGATCAGTTTGCGGCGGCATTCCTCGATCAGTTCAATCTTCCCGAGTGCGTCCGCGACAAGTTTATCGCCTTCTACACGTCGCATCGCCGAAATCCCGGCAATCGCACCGTCAAGAGCCGACATAAGACTCTCGCTCATTGCTTCCGGTGTCCATTCGACAGACTGCGTTACCATCACATCCGGGAATCGTGCGATCACCTCAGCGCCGGCCGTGTCCTCTCGACCGGTCTGTTTGGCGATATCGCTGATTGCCTGTGAGTACGCCTGCGCGAGAAGAAGATTCGCCTGTACATGCGTATTCCCGGTATTCTGGTCCTCAACCGTGACAAACACATCGATCTTCCCGCGCGACAATGCATCCGAAACACGCTTGCGGATCTGAGGTTCCAGAACCAGCAGAGTCCTCGGCATGCGCACCTGAATATCACAGAAACGATTGTTGATAGATTTGATCTCGACAAGGCACCTGCGTGATTCGACAATGTGTTCGGCTCGGCCGTATCCGGTCATGCTTTCTGCCATAAATCCGCGGCTCCTCTCTGCTCGAAAATCGCGAAAAAAACCATGCTTTTTCGCGTGCGTTTCATTATAGCGCAGGCACAAAAATAGCGCAACTGTGAAAAAGACGGATTTTTCTTAGAGCCGCAACGGTTTGAAGGCAATATAATCCCCCGCTACCAGTTGATATCTCACGTGATTTTTCACGCCTTCAAACGCGCTCTTGTGCCCTCGCCCGTGCAAATGTCCGTAGATGCAAAGCGAAACCCCGAACGCTTCTATGCACCGGGTGAAATCCGTATCCGCACCGCTCGCCGGCAGCGGCGGATAATGTACGAGAGCAAGAATATCGCCGCCGGACTCTTTGGCCAGCCGGGCACCCGCTTCAAGCGAGCGTGTCAACCGCATGAGTTCGCGTTCGTAGATCGTCCGGTCCGACGCGGTAAAGGCCGGATCCTGCGGCAAGATCCAGCCGCGAGACCCGCAAACCGCACGGCCTTCGATCAAATACGCGTTATTCTTAAGAAGTCGCAAGGTGTGCAACCCGTTCTCGGCAAGGAAGGCCTCGACCTTCCCGTTGGTTCCCCACCAGTAATCATGATTCCCTTTCGAAAGAATCTTGGTGCCCGGCAGTTCGTGCAGAAAACGCAGATCGGGCAATGCTTCCGGAAGCGTCATCGCCCAAGAGATATCACCGGGAATCAGAACCGTATCCGTCGGGCGGATCAGTTCCCTCCACGCGGAAGAGATCTTCTCCTCGTGATGTTCCCAGTGCGAGCCAAACACACCCATCGGCTTATCTGTTCCGAGGGATAAATGAAGATCCGCAATCGCAAAAATCGCCATGGATCAGGTCCCGTTGCCGACAGGATTAATCTCGCAATACGGCTTCACGTCGCGAGCAACATCCCCGAAATACATCTCCGCCGTTATCCCGTACACGGCAAGGTCGCAAATTCCCTGATTATTGTAGCCTGCCCGGCGCAATGTACCCTCATAGCGAAGTCCCGCCTTCTCCATGACCCGTCCCGATGCGGGATTGTTTGTATCATGCTTCGCGAAAACCCGGTTGCACCGGACCTCCTCGAAAAAAAACGCGACCACGCGTGATAAAGCCTCGGTCATTCTTCCTTGGCCCTGATAATCAAATCCGATACAATATCCGATCTCAACCGCATCAATTCTCTCTTCCATACTGACAGCCCCGATGCTTCCGATCGCCGCATCATTAACGCGATCCGTAATACACCATTGGTAATGGCGATTGTCCGCATATTCCTGAACCCACACGGAGAGAAGCCGTCTCGAAATCTCCGGAGACGCATGCGTCGGCCAAGTCAGGAAGCGGGTAACACGGTCATCCCCGGCCCAGTTCTCGAACATCATTTGTGCGTCGTCCTCGCGAAAAGGGCGTAGCAAAAGCTGTTCGGTTGTTAGTGAGACCGTACCCTTGTGTTCCATAACAGTATCCTTTCGCGTTTTTATTATTATCTCACAATCCCAGAAGGATTTCTTTGGCAAACACGGAGAAAGAATCTGATCTTCCTATCGAGGGTTAGGTTCTGCTCCCGTTATGAAAATGTGAGAATATCGCCTCTGCATTCGCGCGGGATATCCCGCTTGCCTCAGAGAGCTCATCAACCGAAGCCGCGGCCACCTTGCCGATCGTCCCAAAATGTGCGAGAAGCGCGCGCCGCTTCGCCGGTCCGATCCCGGAAATCGTCTCGAGCTTAAACGATAGATTGCGCTTTTTCGACAGCTTCTTCTGGTAGGTAATCGCGAATCGGTGCACTTCATTCTGTACCGCTGTCAGAAGTCGAAGCAGCAACATGCTCTTCTCATCGTTCGACGCCCGATCCGAAAGCTCGACAATCGTCTGGTCCGCCAGCGCAAGGCCTCTCGTCCGATGCCGGTTATCCTTCACCATGCCGGCAACTTGGATTCTTCCGGAAAGACCAAGTTCCTCGAGAATACTAACGGCAAGCGAAACGTGAGTCACGCCGCCATCCATCAGAATCAGATCCGGCAGTTTGCCGAACTCCTCTTCCGTATGAGCGAACCGGCGGCGCAGTACTTCGCGCATCGCGGCATAATCATCCTGACCCTCCTGCCGGGCGATGCGGAAAAGTCGATATCCGGAGCGTTCCGGACGACCCTCGCGAAACACCACCATGCCGCCGCATTTATCATCCGCACCAAGATTCGAAATATCATAAGCCTCGATACGATCCGGAGTCTCATCCATCCCGACGTAACCGGCCAGTTGAGAAAGTGCTTGTGATATCGCCTTGTCCGAATCGCCGATTCGCAACACTCTCCGTACCAGAGCCTCGGACGCATTGTCGGAAGCCATCGTAAGAAGCGCAACTTTATCGCCGCGCTGCGGCACGTGAAAGACAACCTTGCGCCCCGCAAATCCTGCGAGAAAGGCTTGCAATGCTTCATGCTCAACGGGCAACGCCGGAACCAGAATTTCAGGGGGGACGACGGCGGCATCCGGGTAGTGCTGTTCGATAAATGCCGCGAGAATCTCCTCGTCCGTCTCTTTGTTGTCCGCGAAAAAGAAGGTCAGCGCCCCGGTCATACGACCCGAACGAATTTCCAATTTACGCACGCAGATCTCTCCGGCGTCTCTTCCGATGCCGAGAGCGTCGACATCATTCTCATTCTGGAAGGTAATCTTCTGCGATTCCATGATTCGCTCGAGAGAACGAAGCCGGTCGCGGAAGATGACGGCTTTCTCATATTCCGCAGCCTCCGATGCCGCCAACATCTGCTCGCGAAGACCTTTCTGGATTCCGTCATATCTGCCCTCAAAGAAACGGCAGATATCCTCCATCACCGCGCGATATGTCTCCTTGGGCACATCGCCCCGACACGGCGCGACACAGCGACCGATATGATAATTGAGGCAAGGTCTCTCTTTGCCGATGTCTCTGGGAAACACTCGTTTGCAGGTCTTTGTCGGAAAGATTTCTTTCAAGGTCGCAAGTGCCCGATAGAGATCCCCCGCAAGAAACGGCCCGAAATAACGGGCTCCCTTGGAGCGGTCATTGCCGATGCGAAAAACGCGAAGGATACGCGGATAATCCTCGTGCATGGTCACCAGGACATACGGATATCCCTTGTCGTCGCGGAGCAGAATATTGTAGTGCGGCTGATACCGCTTGATCATGTTCGATTCGAGGATCAGAGATTCAAGCTCGTTCTTGACAACAATGTATTCGAAGTCCGAGATATGGGAGATCATCGCGAGAACTTTGCTGTTGCCCGCAGGGTTTTTCGCGAAATAACTGCGCAGGCGACTCTTGAGATTCTTGGCCTTCCCGACATAAATAACAGAACCCGAGCTGTCCTTCATCAGGTACACACCCGGGCTCGTCGGCACTGCGTCAAGCCGCGCATCAAATGCGGAATTCGTAGGGATCATAGCACGTTGGGATTCTCCAGATACTGCACGAGAGAATCCAAAGCATTCTGCTGGTCGTCTCCGTCTGCCGTGATCTCAATCTCGGCGGAGTTCTCGATTCCCAGCGACATAACGCCGAGAAGGCTCTTCGCATTGGCGCGGCGGCCGCTCCGGCTCAAATAAATACTGCTCTTGAAAGCCGACGCCTTCTGGATCAAAACGGCAACCGCCTTCATCTGAAGGGCGTCGTCACACTGAAATACAACAGTCTTGGAAACCATTTCACATCCTCCTCGACGTACAAAGGCATAATAAACGTATCATCAAAACAAGTATATGGACTCAAAAATGGTATGTCAATAAAGATGCAACGTTTCGCTCTCTTTTCAGACATTTCGCGAAAAAGCACGGGGAAAAATCTGCTTTCCTTGTCAATTTGATGTAAATTCCTTCGTGAAAAGAATCGCGTCTTCCCCGGTATCCTCGTAATAGCCTCTCCGACGGCCGGAAACGACGAACCCGCTGCGTTTGTAAAGCGTGATCGCGGGGAGATTCCCCTCGCGTGCCTCGAGGAAAAGCGTGTTGATCCCTCTCTCCTGGCACGTCGCAAACAGCGATGTAATCAGTGCGCGGCCGATGCCAAGACCACGATACCTTTGCAGCACAGCTATGTTCGTGATATCCCCCTGGTCCAGCGCCTGTAATACCCCGACATACCCGAGTGCCTCCCCGGTATCCTTTGATCGGGCGATGAGAGCAAAACTATTGGACTCCGGTTGGACCAAGGCAGACAGGGACTCTTCGCTCCATGGCGCCGAGAACGAGTCACACTCGATCTCCCGGATCGAGGCTACATCCGTTTGCGAAGCAGGCATCACAATAACGTCTACAGGTTCTCGTACCTTCTCCTCTGCCATATAGCGATATCTCCTTCGAAAAAATCTATGGTGAGTGATTGACCGCTTCTCGATTAAGCCTCTCGGTTCTTATCGGCTCCGGCAGCTTCAAGATTACGCTCCGCGGCTGTTTTCGCGCGATATACCGGGTGAAGTGCCTCGGCGGAGTATTGCTCTGCCGGCGGCAATCCGTTTCCCGACTGTTGTGCCTTCACCGTCGCCTGCCACAGAGCCCCGGCGATTCGCGCAACCGATACCGCACGAATCAATCTGCCCGCCTCGCCGGCATCACGAATCTCCAATCCGTCAAGCGCCTTGTCTTCGATAAATTTGGACGAAGCGTCGCCGACAAAAAGAAAGTCTCCCTGAAGGTGGATGTCTCGAAGCTTCAAAACCAGATCGTCTATCGAGTATGCATCCTCTTCGATCACAAGACGGTTCTCCCGGTAAGCCGAAGCAAAAACGCGTCGGTTACGTGCGTCAATCATCGGGATGACAAAGCGGTCGCCCGACGCCGGGAACGGATACGCCAGAGCCGCCAGAGATGAGACCGGAAGAACCGGTTTCCCGGCCGCCATCGCCACCGCCTTCATCGCACTGACTCCGATGCGGATCCCGGTAAAGGAACCCGGTCCGACCGTACACGCAAGTGCGTCGATATCCCGGTAGGAACATCCTGCCTGCGTCATCATCCGATGCAGCATCGGCATGAAGGTCTCGGAATGCGTAAGTCCCGTATCCAGTAAATCCTCCGCTATGACACGGTCATCTTCCAGAAGACAACAGGAGCAGGAAGAATTTGACGTATCTCCGGCCAGTATCAGCATGATAAACCTCCCTCTGGAATACGAACGTCCGGATCCTCACGGAGCGCATCCGTAAGAATCAGCAGGTCACGCCCCCGATCTTCGGGGAAAAAAATCTCCATCCGACGTTCGTCTCCGACTCCCTGCAGAATGATCCGAAAACGGTTCGGGGGCAGAACTTCGTCGACCATGTCACCCCACTCGATCACACAGACTCCGTGGCGAGAGAAATATTCGTCGAGCCCCGCGTCGAGGAAATCATCGCCGTCACGAAGACGATACACGTCGAAATGGAAGAGCGCGACGTCGCCGGGATTCCTCGGCGGATGCTCCATAACGACCGTAAACGTCGGGCTCGCCACGGCATCCTCGTAACCGAGGCCCGATGCGATGCCCCGGGTTAACGCGGTCTTTCCGGCACCCATGTCACCGTCAAGTGTCAGAATATCTCCCGGTCGCAGGATGTGCGAAAGGGCATGTCCGATTCGCATCGTCGCGTCCGCGGAGGTTGAAATTAGCGTAAGCGCTGCCGCCATCAGAATGATCCTCTTCCGGCGGAAGAGTCGGTCATAATATTCTGAGGATCAAAGCGGACGATTCCCTTGCCGACAAACAACTTCACAGTGCTTCTCGCATCAAGAGGATCTCCGGTAAATACCGAGAAGTCCGCCTGTTTGCCGACACGAAGAGAACCAAGCCGATCATCTATCCCCAGAAGTTCCGCCGCAGTGATTGTCACGCCCTTCAGCGCGTCTTCCTCCCGCATGCCTCCTCGGACACATATGGCCGCAGACAGAAGAAGGTACTGCTCGGGAACGCACGGGTGATCGGTCATGATGGCAACGGGGAGTCCGGCTTCACGCAGAATACCCGCGCCGCGGATCGTCTGCGCCGACAGTTCCGGTTTAGAGCGATCACCGATGACCGGTCCGACGACGACACCGAGCAGTTTACCTCCGGGCGCCTCACGATTCTGCGTGCCGCGTCCCGGCGCTTGCCCGGCCGCATATTCGTCCGCAAGGATATCCGCAATCAGGTATCCGTCCGTACAGTGTTCCAGGGAATAGATCAGTCCAAACTCATTACAGATCCGGACTGCCGTCAGAATATCGTCTTGACGATGCGCGTGAATCTTGAGCGGAATCTCACCGCGGAGAATCGGCAGCAGAGATTCGGAAACAAAATCGAAATCCGGGCGATCCGGATCATCCGGAAGATCTTCATCCCCGGCAACGACGGCATCGTCATATGTCTTCTTCTTGCGAAAATAGTCGTCGCACTTCCGCATGTATTCCGCCGTCGTGAAGAGCGCTTCGCGCAGTATGCCCGCGGTTCCCATACGTGTCGTGGGTGTCTTATTCTCCTTGCCATAAACGGTCTTCGGATTCTCTCCAAAGGCTGCCTTCTGTGCGGCCGGCGCCTTAAGAACCGCGCGATCAACCGTGCGTTCATAGGTGGAGAGGATTGCGAATTGACCGCCGAGAACGTTGGCGCTTCCGGGCCCGGTCATCACCGTGCCGACTCCGCCCTCATAAGCCTCGCGAAAACACACGTCCGCGTGATAGATCCCGTCCACGGCGCGCAGGTGGGGCGTAACGGGATCCGTATTCTCGTTGCCGTCATCTCCCTCGTCGCGCAGGCTGTCGTTGAAAATACCAAGGTGCGAGTGTGCGTCGATGCATGCGGGAAGAACTGTCGCGCCTTCAAGGTCGATACGTGTATCCTCCGAAGATATTGTTGCGGGAAATTCGGACATGTCGCCGACGGCTGCGATATCGGAACCATCGACTGCCAGAAATCCCCTCTCGATGACGCGTCCTTCGTCCATGGTCAAGAGGCGAGCGTTGGTGTAATAAATCATGATCAGCCTCGCTTTCGTAAAAGAGAAAGAGGCGCATCCGAATTCCTGTTGAAATCCGGATGCGCCACAAAGGTTCGATCGAAATCGTATCGGGAATAGGGTGCCCCCTCGAACCCCAAGGTAATAACCTGAGGATTCCCGGGCTACGGCGATTATGCCGCGGCGCGACAAACGATTAACGCTTGGAGAACTGGGACGCCTTTCTTGCCTTCTTGAGACCGGGCTTCTTTCTCTCCTTCATGCGTGCGTCACGAGTGAGGAAACCCGCCTTCTTGAGGATCGCCTTGTAGGCATCCGTATCTGCCTTGACGAGAGCACGGGAAAGTCCGTGACGGATTGCGCCGGCCTGACCGGAGATTCCTCCGCCGATAGCCTTGCAGATCAGATCGAACTTACCCTCGGTCGCCGTCGCTACGAGCGGCTGACGTACGATGAGCTTCAGTGTCTCCAGACCAAAATAATCATCGATATCCTTACCGTTGATCGTAATCACGCCGGTACCCGGAACGATGCGAACGCAGGCAACCGCATTCTTGCGGCGACCGGTGCCATAAAAATAAACCTTAGTAGATTTCTTAACCATATGACGTAAGTCCTCCCTCTTATACGTTGACGGTCAGAAGCTCAGGCTTCTGCGCGGCATGCTCGTGCTCGGGGCCTGCATAGACCTTGAGCTTGCGGAACATCTGACGACCCATCGCGTTCTTCGGGAGCATGCCCTTGATGGCGAGCTCGAAGGCCTTCTCCGGCTTGGTCGACATCAGCTTGCGATAGCTGGTCTCCTTGAGGCCGCCGGCGTAAGCAGTGTGATAGCGATAGAACTTCTGATCGAGCTTGTTGCCGGTAAGAACAAGCTTGGAAGCGTTGATCACGATCACGAAATCACCCGTGTCCTCGAAAGGGGTATACGTTGGCTTGTTCTTGCCGCGAAGAATCTTAGCGACTTCACTGGCTAAGCGGCCGAGCGTGAGACCGGCAGCGTCAATGACGTACCACTTTCTCTCGACTTCCGCAGGTTTAGCAACATACGTCTTCATATCGAATAGTGTCCTCCTGTAATTAGAATCTTAAAAATCAAATCCTCGAACGATGCTCTCGCGACGCAAGAAAACACCTGCGAGGTGAAGTGCTCACTTAGAATACCTGCGACAGGGGGCCTTGTCAAGTGCGATTTTGAAATAGCTAAACAATATTCGAATATTCTCGTGATTTCGTCGTTTTTCAGCGATATTCGAACATCGAAACTCTCTTTTCGTGTTCCCGGATGTAAAATCTCGAACGCCATGCACTGCTGAGCTTAAGCTCCATAAGAAAATCAGGCTTTCGCATTACATTCGTCGATGATTGCAATAACGTCATGAAGATCATTGACGACACGGGTCGCCGACGTAACGTCCTGGCCGTCAGACGTAGGATTTCTGTAACCGACGGTGAACATTCCGGCAGATCTTCCCGCCGCGACACCCGCTGTCGAGTCCTCAATCACGAGGCACCGCTCCGGCGCCACTCCTAGCTTTGCGGCGGCAAGCAGGAAAATATCCGGAGCGGGCTTCCCGTGCTCGGGCTCCTCCCCGCAGGTGAAACCTTCCATATCCTCCCACAGGTCGAGATGCCGAAGCATCGCTTCGACGAAGCTGCCGCGCGATGAGGACGCGACGGTCATGCGTATACCTTGTTCGTGAAGACGGACGATCAGTTCTCGAAGTCCGGAAGAGGGT
Organism: Bacillota bacterium; assembly: GCA_023397475.1. Taxonomy (GTDB): domain Bacteria; phylum Bacillota; class Clostridia; order Saccharofermentanales; family Saccharofermentanaceae; genus Firm-13. The sequence continues at coordinate 144,065 of JAEWUD010000012.1, read as the reverse complement.
GCGAGTTTGGATTCCGGAAGATTCGCGAGTGCCGTTTGCCACTGCAGTTCGATCAGTTCCGGGACGGGAAGCGGGAGCGAGAACTTCTCTTTCATCGCCGTCCAAAGAGCCTCGCTCGTCCGACCGATGAAAGGATTGGTCACGGATTGATCCGCCGCGACGCCGAAGCGGCGAAGCAAAACCAGATTCACCTCGTCGTGAAACGGCTCGCTGTCGACGAGCACGCCGTCCATATCAAAAAGTACTGCTTCAATCATTTCTTCCTTCTTTCTCTTCCTTGCGCAACACCGCAAACGCGTCCGGTTCAAAGAGGACCGGATCCGCACGGAAGATCATTTGTTTTCGCGTCGCCGGATGTGTGATGACGAGTTGATGCGCGAAAAGCGCCACTCTCGCATGCTCGCCGATCACGGTTCCGCCGTAACGACTGTCGCCCCAGATCGGGCACCCGGCATGCGCCATTTGTGCGCGGATCTGGTGCCGGCGACCGGTCAGTAAACGGATATCAAGAACCGTTCCCGGAGTACTGTCAGGAAGAGTAATCTCCTCCACAGTCTCATAATAAAGCAACGCTTCGACCGCCCCCTTCGTTCCATCGCCAACAATTCTCGAGAGGTTGGAGAGTCGATCCGGGAGGATCAGGTCATGTAAGGTACCGTGGCCTATCTGCGGTCTTCCGCAAACGACGGCTGTATATCTTTTCTCCATCGATTGCTTCGCACCCACGGGCGAGAAGAATCGCTCGGCCCGCGGCGAACGCGTCATGAGGAGAATGCCTCCGACCGGTCGATCCAGACGATGAACCGGTTTCAGGGTTGTCGAGTCAAGTTCCGGATGTGCGGTAAGAAGGACGGAAATAATGTCGCGCGCACAATTCTTAGCCGGCGTGGTCGGTATTCCCGAAGGCTTCACCGCAACGACGATATCCTCGTCCGCGTAAAGAAGCATATCCGGCTTGCCGGCGCGAAGGTTCGTCCGATTCTCCGGATCAGCGCCGCCATTAACGCCAAACACAATTCGCATGCTTGTTACTCTTCCTCGGCAAATGCGAGCCGGGGCCGGGAGGAATCCTCTTCCTTACCGTTGCCGCCCGTCTCGATCCCCGTCTCGGCGTTCGGATAGCACCCCGTAAAACAGGCGTCGCAGAAGGCATGTGTCGTATCCGAGATCATCTCCCCCAAGCTCTCCGCCTGCAGATATCCCAGGGAATCCGCTCCGATAATCTCGCAAATCTCATGAATGCTATGGCGTCTCGCAATCAGGTTGTCGCCGGACGGAACATCCGTACCATAGTAGCAAGGATAGAGGAACGGCGGGGCGCTAATACGGATATGCACCTCTCTCGCTCCTGCCTTCTTCAGCATCGTGACGATCTTCGCAATGGTCGTACCTCGGACAATCGAATCGTCGATCATGACGACGCGCTTGCCCTCGACGGATGCGCGAATCGGATTCAGCTTGATTCCGACCGCCTCCTGCCGCTGCGACTGCTCCGGTTTGATAAACGTGCGACCGATATAACTGTTCTTGACAAATCCGCGAACCAGCGGAATTCCGGATTCGAGACTGTACCCGGTCGCCGCGTCCAAACCGGACTCCGGTACGCCGATGACAACATCGGCTTCCACAGGATATTGGCGTGCGAGAAGCTTGCCCGCAGTCATGCGAGCCGCGAAAACGCTGACGCCGTCGATCTGGCTGTCGGGCCTCGCGAAATAAATATACTCAAAAATGCACTTGTGACACTTGCCGCCGCAATTTGACGTAATGGAACGAAGACCATTCTTGTCGCAGATGACAATCTCACCCGGCTCCACATCGCGGACAAACTCCGCGCCGACGGCATCGAGTGCGCAGGTCTCGGAAGTGAAGATATAGGCATCGTCCAGTTTGCCGATACACAAAGGCTTGAAGCCGTAGGGATCTCGCGCGGCAATCAGCTTCTTCGGGCTCATCACGAGAAGAGCATAGGCACCCTCGACGATGCGCATGACATTCTCAACCGCAAGCTCAATCGACGCAACCTTGACGCGTTCCCGCGCAAGTTGGTAGGCGATGACCTCCGAATCAATGGTTGTTTGGAAAATCGCGCCCTGCGCTTCAAGATCCGAACGAAGTCGAACCGTGTTTGTCAGATTGCCGTTATGGGCGATCGACAGAGTGCCCTTCACATATTGCGTAACCAGCGGCTGGGCATTCTCATATACACTGCCGCCCGTGGTCGAATATCGTACATGTCCGATCGCGATCTTGCCCGGAAGCCTAGCCAAAATATCGGGTTTGAAAACTTCCCCGACGAGTCCCATGCCTTTATGACAACGCACGGCCCCGTCATCGTTGACCGCGATGCCGCAGCTCTCCTGACCTCGGTGCTGCAATGCGAATAGTCCATAATAGACGTGCGAAGATACTGCCGTGCGTTCACCGCCGAAAATACCGAACACTCCGCATTCCTCATGCAGCTTTTCGGGCATGTCGTTTCCCCGCTTTCTCTTAAAAAAATCCGATGGAACGAAAAAAAGAACCGACAGCCATCCTCGGCGTCGCTTCGGTTCTTAACACGTAATCATTCTAATCATCACAGGGGGCAGTGTCAATTTCTTCGAGCGTGTCGTTTTTCACAAGAAAATCTTCACAGAAGCGTCACTTTCTGACACGAGCACGTACATTACTTTGTACTCATCAGAAGAAATCCTCTCCTCTTTATGTCAAATTTTGCTGTATAATCATCAGCAGATATTTGTACAGTAGGAGGTATTATCGAAATGGTTATCGAAGTTCGCCCGAGCATCGTCACTGACGGCGAGAAGATTGGGGACCGTTCAAGGCAGCAGATCTTCTTATCCAAGGATGCCTTACTTCTTTATTACGCAAAATATTATACATACACGGACAGCTATGATCGTCGTGGGAGCGCCTTCTCGCGCACGTTTGTACGCGTACCTTATTCGGCTGAATGCAGAGCATCCGGAAAGACGATAATTTTCACGGGTGATCTTCGCAAAACCAAATTGGATCCTACATTTCGCGCGGATGAGATGACTCCGGAAGAAGCGGAAATCAACGGTATCGAGGCCACACTAACGTTCATGAGCCCCGCCAAACGCGTAAACACGGAGAAGCTCCTCGGGACGATTGATCCGGACATGATTTCTCAGATCACCCGGGCATTTGAGCTCAAGAAGGTTGACATCGAAGAATCAAAGGAACTCTCCACCTGGCGTATGTTGTTGGATCGATATCTCACCGAGAAAAAAGAGAATCTCGATACCGCCGACTCGACGATCCAGTCTTACTGGTTTGCCGATTTTCTGGCGCGTCGCCGGCAGACCAAGCTCGGCGTCAAGATCAGTCAGATCTTCATTCCGAAGGGCGATACCGGAAACTTCAGGACATTTCACCTCAAACGGGGTCGCTGTAAGAGAACGGACGTCCATACGCAGGGCGAGATGATCTATAAGTACGAGACAGCGAACGATAAGCTTACGTTCTCCACCGATTTGCCTCCGATCTTCTCGATTGTCTCGACCGATCAGACGCCAGAATCCCGCATATGTCCGAACTGCGGATCTGAAGTGAATTCAAAGGAAGCTCTCGAAGGCTGCCCGTCCTGCGGAACCCGTTTTCACGTAACCGACTATGATTTCAAGGTCTGCGGCGAGTCCGTCTTCCACACAAAGATGAAGAACGGACGCCTCTTGGTCGGCACTTTCTTCGGCACGATGCTGGGTGGCATGATTATCGGTATGATAATGAACCCTTCAGCGGATCTACTAACGCTCTTCCTGAACAGTATTCCAATAGCTTTCGCTTTGGGCTTCCCCATCTATGCTGTTATTGTGATTGGGATGGCGATTGTGATTCTGAATCGCATGAGTAAGGACTCGCGCGTCCCGACGTTCTGCCATCGTTTGCGGAAGGAAGATCCGAATCTCTCTGCGGAAGAGTTCGAGGCAGAAGTCCTGTCGCGTATCCGCACGTTCTTCCTGTCCGACGAGACGGACGATATCCGGTTTGTCTCCGGAGCCAAGCCTGGTCAGTTTCAGGATATTGTCGACGTTCGCGTCAAGGAATATAAGAATCTCGCAGTGGTGCCGAATCCGGATTTCCAGATTGTTCGCGCGCATGTGATCCTCGAACTAATTCGCGTCAGGAACGGCAAGTTCATCCGTGAGAATGGGAAATACGCTTTTGATATCTACCGACTTGCTACGACGAAGACAGAGCTCAAGACTGATAAGGAGATCTACACCTGCCCATCCTGCGCCTCGTCCCTGTCGATCCTGGACGGCGGTCGTTGCAAGTTCTGCGGCAACACGACGGATCTATCGAGATACGGCTGGGTTCTCGGAGCTGTCCAAACAGAATAAACCAATGTGAGAGGAAAACATTATGGTTATTGAGGTCAAACCTTCCGCCGCATACACCGATGACAAGTTTGGAGACCGTACCCGACAGCAGGTTTTTCTGTCCAGGGATGCGCTGCTGATTTATTATGCGAATTATTTCACGTATACGAACAACAAACGTCGCTATGGCGGATACAAACGCACGTTTGTCCGCGTTCCATATACGTCGCAATGCAGTGTCTCCGGGAAAACCATTACCTTCACCGGCAACATTCTCAAGTCCAATCTGAATTTTGCCTTTATGGCGAAAGAAATGTCCCCGGAAGATGCAGAAAAGAACGCTGTCGAGGCCCAGCTTCCCATCATGAGCCCGTCAAAACTGGTCAATTCGGAGAAACTTCTCGAAATCAGGGATCCGGAGATGATCCAGGAAATCACCCGGGCATTTGAATTGAAGAGACTTGATCTCGAAGAAGCGAAGGATATCTCCTCCTGGCGGACTCTTCTGGATCAGTATCTCTTTGAAAAGAAAGAGAATCTCGACACCGCCGATACGACGATCCAGGCCTTCTGGTTCGCCGATTACTTGGCGCGGCGTCGTCAGGCACGGCTCGGTGTCAAGGCAAGCCAGCTATTTGTACCGAAGGGAGATCCGGACAATTACACGATCACCCACCACAAACGCGGACGTTGCAAGAGAACCGATGTCCAAATGCAGGGTGAGATGATCTACAAGTACGAGACAGCAAGTGAGAAACTCGAGTTCTCCACAAAGCTGCCTCCGGTCATCTCCATCGTGTCAACCGATCAGACGCCGGAGTCGCGCATCTGTCCGAATTGCGGCTCCAATGTGGATCCCAAAGATGCTCTCGAGGGCTGCAAGTCCTGCGGCACGCTGTTTCGCGTCACCGATTATGATTTCAAGGTCTCCGGCGAGTCGCTTTTCCATACGAAGGTAAATATCGGAGGCATCTACATTGGCTGTCTGGTAGCAACTTTTATCCTGAGCTTCCTGGTTTTATTGCAGGTGAATTCATATATACCCATACACTTTGTGCTTTTCCTAAGCCTCTTTGCAACCGCCATTATCGGGCCATGTCTTGTTTTCATCATGAGCATCGTTACCTCTGTTCCCGGTATTTTTCGATTAAATGCCAAATTCCGGATTCCGGCCTTCTGTACGCAACTCCGGAGGAACGACCCGAATATCTCGGCCGAAGAGTTCGAGGCCGAGATGCTGTCACGCATCCGCACGTTTTTCCTCGCAGAGACCACGGACGATATTCGTGTAGTCTCAGGTGCCAAGCCCGGCCAGTTTCAGGATATTGTCGATGTGCGAATCAAGGAAGTTAAGAAGATCGCCCTTGTGCCGAACAAGGACTTCCAGATCGTTCGTGCGCATGTCATTCTCGATTTGGTCCGTCTGAAGAATAACAAGCTCGTCCGCGAGGACGGTAATTACGCCTTCGACATCTACCGTCTGGCTACGACAAAGACAGAACTCAGAACCGACAAGGAGATCTACACCTGTCCTTCCTGCGCCTCGTCACTGTCGATTCTCGATGGAGGCCGGTGTAAGTTCTGCGGCAACACAACAGACCTCTCGAGATACGGCTGGGTTCTCGGCGCGGTTCAGGCGGAGTGAAATCATCACAAACATGCAATAGCGTCCTTTTCATGCGTGATGTTTAAGAGAGTGCGTCACCTGCGGGGTTTTATGGGCGAAAAGACCCGCATCCCTCGATTTCGCCCAGACTCCTCTTCGCCACTTTATGGGCGAAACAGCCCCCAACCATCCATTTCGCCCATACTTAGGCAGCTCTACGCGCGTCCAAATCCTCAGGTTTATGGGCGAAAAGCCCCGCATACCCTGATTTCGCCCAGACTCCTCCGTTCCATTTTATGGGCGAAATCACCCCCACCCATCCATTTCGCCCATACTCAGCCTTCCTTCCGCGCGTCCAAATCCTCAGGTTTATGGGCGAAAAGACCCTCATACCCCGATTTCGCCCATAACGAATGAAGGAGGCAATTACGCCAGTGATGATTCAATCACTTTTGTAACTGCCCCTTTCTTGACCCTTTGATATTTCTTGCGATAACGCAAACATTATCGTCTCTTCAATACATGCCGCCATGCATTTGTTGAATGAACGGAATCAGGTTATTCATGGTCAAGTGTAGGAGCACAAGACCGATGACCAAGCAGATCCCAACGATAATAACGACTTTAATGGAGTTCTTCATATATTTCCTCCTTTTCAGTTATCGATGAGAGTTCACTCATACGCGAGCATCTCGCGCAGTGGTGCGTTTGCGGATCGGTAGGCGGGAATGAGTCCCGACAAGAAGGATACAGCAATCGATAAGGCAAGCCAGATCAAGGCGCCCGTTATAGAGATGGTGTTGTTGAGATCGCAGTGAAGAAAGATCTGACCGAAATAGTTGCCGCTCCAGATGGAAATCGGGTAGGACAGAACGAGTCCCAGGAGCCATCCGGCGATACCCATCAAGATAACTTCCATTGATATCATCCCGATGGTTTGTCTCCAGTCGGCTCCGATCGCACGCAGGATACCGAGTTCTCGCTTACGTTCGGCGATTGTTATCCCGATCGCGGAAGCGATACTCAATCCGCCGACGACCACCGCCAGAAGGGCGATGACAGACAGAAAGATCATAATCACCATGAGATGCTCGACAAAGGCCTTGCGCTGCAGTCCGATATTCCAGTTCTCCGACACATCAATACCGGCGGCGGATAGCTTCTGTTCGATCTCGCCCGAGACACTCATCTGCTCTTCCTCCGACAGGTTTTGCGTGGAGATCATTATGTTCTGCTTCGATCCGGAAGCGACAATTTGTCCATAGTCGTCGAGATTCATGTAGACACTCGGCAAAGGTGGTATTTCGTTGACAATTCCGGTGACCGTGACCTCCGTTAACTCCTCGCCCATGTCCATGACGAGTGTCATGCCGGGCTTGATCCACAGCTCGTCTTCCCACAGGGCTTTATTGATGATGACTCCGTTCTTGCCGGAAGAGAGGTCCGAACCCGTAAGGTAGGTGAAGTTCACCATTTCGCTGTCTTGCGGGAGAGCCCTGATCGTATACGATGCGGATTGGGTTCCGTCCGGTTTCGCGAAAACCGCCGCATTCGCTTCGCAGATCTCCATCGACTTGATCCCTTCGATGCCCTCGAGAGCTGCCCGAATTTGCTCCGGCGGATACATCCCGAAGAGCCTGACATCATAGGTATAGGCAAACGTGTTCATGCTGAGGTCGGATGTCTTTATGATCGACGCATTGATGTTCTGTGCGGTCATGAAGAGCACACCGCCGGTCGCGAGCGCGAGTACCGCCAGGAAGGTTCTGCCCTTCTTGCGAAAAACATTGTTGAGCGGAATGAGAATTTGCGATCGGATGGCATTTCGCAGACCACGAAAAGCTTTCGAGATTCGCGAGGTTCCCGCATCGCTTACGATCGGTTCGGCCAGACCCTCCTTCACGGAGATCATCGAACTACGGTAGATCGGATAGAAGGATGCGCCCAAGGGGACAAGTATGCCGATCGCGATTTGGACGAGATACACCCAGTGCGGAATCTCGTAGCTGGTAATCTTGAAGTTCAAGACCCCGGCGGCCAGGTCTGAATAAGCGAAGCCAAAGAGCTGCGCCAAGGGAATCCCCACAAGGATCGCGCATAGACTAATCAGGAACACATAGAGGAAATACGGAGGGGCAATGTCCCGGGGCGTCGCACCGGCGGATTTCATGATGGCAATCTGCCGGGTCTGCGTTGACATGATGAAGTTCAACAGGTTGATAATGATGATACATGCGATAAGAAGCGAGATCACGGTGAACGCCTGCAGCATGAACAGGAATGAACGGAGCTGGTCCCCGTGCGGATGTTTTCCCGGTTCGGGTACATCGACTTTTGTCACCTGATATCCATTCTCTTCTAAGGTCTGCTTCATCGACGCGGCCATACTCTTCAGAGACTCAGGGTCGAAGCGATTGTCATAGGAGACCAGATGGATCTCGTCGAACCAGCCTTGATAACCAAGCCCGTTTACCGCGTCAAGTGACAGGAAGGCGTAGGAGTACTTCTCCATCGAAGCGGGGGCAAGGCCGGGGGCATGAACGGTCCCGCTAAGATACATGTCCGTCACCGGACCTCCGGGAAGGAGAACAGAGACCGTCTCGTCATATCCCCTCTCAAGGTTTGTCAGATTCTTCAGCGAGTCCCTCTCCAGGGCCATTTGATTTACACCGACGGGAAGCTCGCCGTTTTCCAGCGCAAATGTGTCGACCGTCTGAGCGGCGACGTCCTCCACCGCGAAAAGATACAGGGTTCCATAGGTTCCGTTCCCTCGATCAATTCTTGATACTAGTGTCTTTCGCAGTTCGATGTCCACATTGTCCTTTTCGTCGCGAATCAAAGCTATCGCCTCCGGGTCGAGGTCCGTGACTCGAAGGACGATCGAAGCAGGGTTTGTCATCATATAGTTCACTTGCATTTCGCGCGTCAATACGGAATAGGAATCGAGGACGAAGCCGATACTGACGACTCCGATCAGAATCCCGAGAAACGCCAGAAGGGTTCTGCACTTGAAGACTCGAAGTTCCCGGAGAACCTTCTTCACATTCGTCTTCATGCGGTCCCTCCCTCTTTGGTTTGCTTAACCCGATCCCGCAAGATGATTCCATCCTGGATCTGAATTGTCCGCCCGCATCGTTCCGCCAACTCGTTGTTGTGTGTGACCATGATGACGTTCTTTCCCTCATCGGTTAGCGACTTTAGAAGTTCGAAAATATCGTCCGAAGTTTTGCTGTCGAGATTTCCGGTCGGTTCGTCCGCGAAAACAATATCCGGATCATTCGCGAGGGCACGTGCAATCGCGACACGCTGTTGCTCTCCGCCGGACAGAGCGGACGGAAATTTATCCGCGTGCGATGCCATGCCCACCTTCGCAAGGAGTGACTTGGCTCTTGCATTCTTCTCCGCGGAAGGAATTCTCCGGGAGAAATCCATCGGCATGATGACGTTCTCCATAACCGTCAGCGTGGGCATCAGCTGGAAGAACTGAAAGACGAAGCCGATATTCTCTCCGCGGAACCGGCTTAATTTCTTCTCCCCCATCGCGCTGATGTCTTCTCCGTTGATCAGAATGCTGCCTTCCGTCGGCGAATCGATGCCTCCTAAGAGATTGAGCAATGTTGACTTGCCGCTTCCGGACTTGCCGACAATTGCTATGTATTCCCCTTTACCAACGGTTAGATCCACCTGATCGAGAGCAAGGAAGCTCTTCTCCCCCAATGTGTATTTCTTCGATACGTTTCTGATTTCAATCACACAATTCTTTTGTCCTGTTTGCATAACATAACTCCTATGCTTTCTCATCTGCTATTCCGAAGAGAATCTCGTGAATCGATGTGGGAACGTGATTCGACTTGTAAATATGTGAATTGTCGAATATCATGTTCTGTATCGAACACTTTGTTTGATTTGATGATAGAAGATCGGAGCGGTTGGATTCAATAATCAGAATCGAACAAGAGTTCCGAAACGGACATTTTCGCGAAAGTGTCCCGAAAAGAGGGTAACAATGCAGCACAACAAACCCGATCGTCGTACGGCAAAAACACGCCGGGCGATCGTAACCGCGATGAGCGAATTGATGCAGGAAATGAAGTACAGCAATATAACGGTCCAGGACATTATCGACCGCGCGAATATCGGACGCTCGACCTTCTATGCGCACTTCAATACGAAGGACGAATTATTAAGCGTGTGTATCGGGATTATCTTCGACGGTCTGCATCAGTTTGTCGCCGACAGTGTGGAGAACAGCTCGGAGCAATCCAGGATTCTGCCGGTTGCGGAACTTTTCGAGCATGTGAAAGACAACAAACGACTCATCAAGGGACTGATGAGTGTCGAGAACATCGAGGTTCTTCATATCGTGCAGTCCTTATGGAATGAGAAGATCAACGACTATCTTATGAAGCGCGTCCCAAACGGCATGGAACCGAGAATTCCGCTGGAGCTTCTGATCAACCACATCTCCGGAACGATGATCGATATGCTGCGCTGGTGGGTCGAGAGCGATCATCCCTATACGCCGCAACAGATGGACCGATTCTTCCAGGAGTTGATTGATCCTTGCGTCAGTTCCGTACTAAGCGGTGAATTGCACGGACCAAGCGATGCAGCGGATTTTTCCGGTCAAAGACAATCAGGTCTCGACGGCTCGGCGAAGGCTCAGGGTCACCATGCTGGCGATAATCAACCCTCCCCCAAGAAGCTGAACCATCGAGGGTTGTTCCTTTAAGATCACAGCAGACAGAAGTACTGCCGTGAAGGGCACCATCCCGGCAAATGCCGCGGCTGTCGATGCTTCCTTCGTCACTGCCGGGCACAAGGCTTATGGATATCGACCGTGGAACACCACAGCATCGTGAAGGGCCTTCATCGCGATCAACTGCCCATCGGATATGGTCATCTGACGCCGGAGCAGATCCGGGACGGAATCTCGTGTCTTAAGAATTGTATCGAAACGTATGCCTTCGCAAATACATCAGGAGATGCAGATTAGACAATCGGGCGTCTCCTGCAAATCATGCTTCATTTCGCAGCCAGTACGCGTGACCATCGCGCGTCCGATCCATCAAGCCATACTCGATGAGATACCGGCGGATGGTCGCAAAATCTGGGAAGATCTCGCGAAGAACCGCGTTGATTTCTTTCTCTGTGTACTCGCGACCGCTCGAAAACTCTTGCGAGATTCGCCGGAGTACGACGATCTTCTTCTTCTCCTTCGCGGGAAACGTAGCGAGTCGAAGTGGTTCAAGCGACGCAAACATCGCGTCAAGAATCTGGCGCTCCTCTTCCTTGGTCGTACAATATCGTTCGTCTATCATCGTAGCTCCCTCATGTATCTCAATAAGATGATCCTTCTCGTCCGGCATCCTGCCTTTCCCGGATTCCGCGGTGGCAAGGTCAAAGATCGCGAGAAAGAGCTTCGCCTGCTTCGCCCTCTCCCGGAACGTGAATCGCTGGTGTCGGATCGTTGATGAGGCGACCCCCATCTCGTTCGCGATCTCGGCATCCGACATCCCTCTAGACATCATCGCAAGAATCCGGACCTGATTCTCCGTGCAACCCGTGTACTTCTTATCCGCGGCGAGGAGTGCCGGGAGTACCTCGCCGTGCTCGGCGTGATAATGCTCGCGCACCGCCCGTTCCGCCGCGAAAAAGCGCTCGCCGAAGCGAAAAATCTCCCCGGATGCAAATTCCTTGCCGCATGCGGCACATCGATAGGCTTCGCTTTCCCGGTCATATCGATAACCTTGGGACAGCTCTTGAATCGTAATATCTCCGGAAAGATCGAACATAGGATCACCTCATTCATTAATAAACACATATTATTTCCGTTTATGATTTTTGTCAACACTTTGGATTTTCATTTATATCTTCGTTGCGATTACGCATTCGAGCAAAAGAAGCTGTCTTAAAAACACCTGCTTAAGAGTAAGTAAATAATTTCGAGACGCCTCTATTTTTAACGATAATCATTGAAAAGTAAGATCTCTGAACAGACAGGCGATTCTTTACAAACACACATGTTTATTGCTCACTTGAATATGAAAAAGGGCTGTCTCAAATTCTGAGACAGCCCCTTTTCATTTGACAGTTCTGTTTCTCTTACAACTTCACTGTAACCTCATGAATCTTCCCATCCTCGAAGATCGGCACGCGAACGCCTTCGACCGGCTGTCCGTCGCAGGTAACCTTCGTCCCCGCACCGACACGGCAGAACCCTGCGGGCTTCTCTACCGTAATATGGTACGTCGCCTTGCCGGTATTGACCGTCACATCCTCGCTTGTCTCGGTCGTGCGAAGAATCGGCTCAATGGTAAGTCCGTCCTTGGCAAAGGAGACGCCGAAGCCCATGAACAAGCAAAGAAGAAGCCAGGTCGAGGTTCCGGACAACGTCGGTCCGATGTTCTCGCCGGTCTCGGAATTATTGTACTGAGTGCAGAGTCGCGGATTGCCGCAGGTCTCGAAGGGGTTCGCAAGGGTGCGGTACGGCAGGATGCGATCGATGACCCAGTAGGCCGTCTCGGTCAGTCTCTCGGCAAGAGAGATGTCTGTGACCTCTTTGGCTGCCTTGAGCATCGCGGCCGCCGCCATCATATTCGCGTGTTTGAAGATACCGCCGTTCTCTCGGTCGCCGGCGAAATACAAGGCGACATCGATCTTCGGCGCGATCTGCGGATAATCGACTCCCGTGCACAGACGATAGCCGAATGGTGTCTTCAGGTTCTGATCGATCGAATCGAGCATAATCGCGATCTGCTTCTCGTCGGCGCAACCGGAGAGGACCGACCAGCTGAACGAATTGAGGAAATAAGTTCCTTTGGCATTCGCCTCAATCTCCAATCCGTCACCGCCGGCACCTAGATACTCGAGTTTCTTGCTGGTTCGGTTAAAAAGCACACGAGCGTAGTAATCGTTCTTCCACGATGTCTCGGCAAGCGTCTCGCGAAGGGACGAGGACAGTGCGGCGAGTTCGTCCGCGTACGCCGCGTCACCGGTGGTGCGGAACATTCCGATCGCAGCGTCGACTGCGACCTTCAGGAGGAAGCCGTTCATGACCGATTCCGAATACTCGGATTCGAACGGAATCTCGCCGTAGCTCTTCCCCGCCGTAGCGAGCTGCTCGGCGTAGAGCTCCATCTTCGCGGGTCCGGAGACACAATCGGGATCGACGCGCAGACAGTCGTTCCAGTCCGCGCGGTCAATTAAGGGCAGACCGTGCTTGCCGACGGAAATACGGCTCGAATACGTGATGATCGCACGGATGCTGGCAAGAAGACTCCTCTTCTCCCCTTCCGAATTCGCGACCGCGATCTCCTCCTTGAGGAAATCATAATCACCGGTTAATCCGACATATCGGTCGAGTGCCTGCAGAAGCCAGAGCGCGTCGTCCGACCACCAGCCGGGCTCCTTGCCGGTCCAGTAGAAGTTGTGGTTCGCGTAGCCGTCCTTCGTCACATTGCCTGCCCACTCGCGCAGAAGCTTCTTGACGAACTCGGTCTCGCCCATACCGGCGAAATAATACATCGACGCGAAAATATCCTGAATCTCGCGGAAGCCGATCTCGCGGTAGCCCTTCTGCGTCCAATCGAGAGAGCGTGACACGAAGGTCTGGTAGAAGACCTGAAACGGGAGGTTTTTGTTGACGTACGCCTCGAAGTCCTTATCCTCATGACGGATCGTCAGGTATTTCGCGTAGGAGCGCGTGAAGTCCTTGACTGACTGCAACGCTTGCGGCAGAGCCTGAGGATCCCGGTACTTTGCGAGAAGCACTTCGATCTCGTCCTTTACGGTCTCGCTCTCGACATAGTCGGGATTCATGACATTCGACGACAAACAGACGAACTGATCGAGCGTCGCTGTACTTCTCGCGGCAAGGGCAAACGGCGCCGAGAGGGCGAAGAATCCGGGACCTTTTCGCGAGTGACGATTCGACAGGAACGCGAGGCGTTCCGGAGCGTAGAGCGTGCCGGAACCGATGAACTCGCTGTATTTCGCGCAGTACTGGTCCGGATAAATCACTTCGCCGTTGTTGTGAAGTACAAACGTGCTCCAGCGGATATTTCCCTTGGTCCACGACGGGTTCGGCTGGAAGGAGATCGCGGCAATGGTCTCGTCCTCGCGGCGGAAGACCTCCGATTCCGAGACGACGGTCGTGAAGATGACGTCCTCACGCAGCGCGTGTACCTCGCCGGTACCGAACATTCCGGTGCAGACGATACGCAAGTCACGGGAGGCATCGGTCGTATTCTCCACCTCAATCATCTGGGCTTCTGCGGCCAAAGGCATGCCGTCTTCCTGCGGCAGGATGAAGATCGTGCGACGGATGATAAGTCCGCATTCGGTCTTGTACTCGATGATTGTGTGATTCTGGGAGTGCGTACAAAAAGCTTCGATGACACCCGGCTGGACAGCGCTCCCCGAGTAGAAGATCTGCTTGCCGTTCTCGACAAGATAGAACTGACGGTTCGCAGGGAAGCCGTTCTCTTCCGGCAGATAATCCCACCGCGTAGCGAGCACCTGCGTGTCGGCGTGCGAACGGAAAGAACCTCCGCCGATGCGGTCGATCGCACTTTTGGGCGTGCTCTGTAGCGGGCGGTCGAACTTGATACGGTTGCCGATCAGAAGATTCGTGTAGTAGTGCGGGCCGGGCGTGGGCGATGACAGATTCGTCTTGAGTTCGCCTTCCGCGTTGAGCGTACCGCCCCAGATCTCGGCATCCGCGAGGACCCGCAGAACCGCGGTCTTCTCCTCTTCGCTTAACGCTACCGTCAACAACTGCGATTCGGGAAGACAGGAATACGCAGAGACTGACGCGTCTTTCACCGCGAAAAGCACCGAGCGTCCCTTTGCGAAAAGAGCGGCGAGAAGTCCGTACAAGGCCGCCTCCTCGAGAAGGACAGAAATAACGGGCGAGGAAAATGGAAGACCGGAGACGCCGGCGACGATGGAGCTTCGGGATACCGTTACAACCTGCGCGCTGACCGCGCCTTCAATAACCGAAGAGAATGTGGAGCGCAATAAAGCCTCGGCGGAAACTTTCTCTCCGCGGGCTCTTTCATTGGTGAGCATAGGGTTTACCTCCATAGTGTATTTCGTTTGGGAAATCAGGATAATGGCTCACTTGTCGCCCCCGGGCCGCTCGCCATCGCACGAGCGAGCGGATCCTCGCGTTGTGTGGCGATGAAATTAAGAACATCACTGAACACTTCGTTGCGATTGGTCTCGTTCAAGACCTCGTGACGGGCTTCCGGATACAACCGCAGCGTGACGGGCATCTTGGCGGCCTTCATACGCGCCGCCATGTCCTGTGGTGCCTTACCGTAGCCTCCGACCGGATCCGCTTCACCGGCGATCAGAAGAACCGGAAGGGATTTTACGACATCGGAGAGAAGATTCGGTTCGATTGTCCCAAGTGTCAGTGAAAGAAGTGTGACAAATCCTGCCGCCTTGAAGAGAAACATGCAATCCGGACTCGCGATATACAAGTCGACAATCCGCTCATCTCTGGTCAGCCAGTCTTTCTCGGTACGCAAGGGATGGATGCGGGCATTGTTCTTCCCGAAAGCCATCTTTGTAAGAAGTTTCCCTTCAGAACGGGGTCCGAGAAGGCGGCTCTGCAGTTTGGCGATTCCAAGCCCCGCCTTGGTCGCTCCGGGGCACTCCGGAAGTCCAGAGAGAATGAGCCCGGCAAGTCCATGACCGCCGGTCTTCTTCATCACGGCAGACGCGATCATCGAGCCCATGCTGTGCCCGAGAAGGAACACCGGAAGATCCGGCGTCCCGCGCGTTTGAAGGAGTTCATCCAGGTGGGCGCGAACCTGAAGAACATCAGAGACGAGGAGATCCTCGCCGTGGCTTTTCGCGAAAAAGCCGCGATCCACGGAGTCCGGAGAGGTCGCACCGTGCCCGCGAAGGTCAAACGAGATCACAAGAACTCCGTTATCGCAGAGATAGGAGGCAAATTCCTGATATCGCGACGCCATTTCGGTCATCCCGTGAACAATCAGCAATGCGGCTTTGGGCGGTACAGCCTTGTTCTCCCACAACAACGTAGAGAGTTGCAGCCCGTCGGATGCCGATGTAGAGAGTGTCGTACATTCTGTCATCTGCCCTGCCTCCTTCACGAGTCGATCGTCGCGCCGCCGAGAACCCGTTCTTCCTGATAGAAGACCACGGCCTGTCCCGGAGTTACGGCGCGAACCGATGTGTCAAACGTAACGCGAACCTTGTTGTCTCCCGCATCTTCGACAACGGCGGGAATCGCCTTCGCCGAGTAACGGATCTTCGCCTCGACGCGCATCGGAAGTGCAAAAGCGCGCCCGCTGATCGAGTGGACCGCGTCTGCGATCAGTGTTCGCGTGTATAGATCCTCATTGGATCCTAAGATTACCCGGTTCGCTTCTTTATCGATACGAATAACGTAGTACGGATTCTCCGCCGCGATGCCGATGCCTTTGCGTTGGCCGACCGTGTAGTGGATAATTCCTTTATGTTTCCCGAGAACCTTCCCGTCGCGATCTGTAAAATCGCCCGGCATAGTACCGGTTCCGGTTCGCTCGGCGATAAAGTCCGCATAGTTGCCGTCCTTCACAAAGCAGATCTCCTGGCTGTCCGGCTTGTTGGCGACAGGCAAATTCGCCCGCGTCGCGATCGCACGGATCTCCTCCTTCGGATATCCGTAGATCGGAAGAAGAAGATGTGACAGAGCATGCTGATCCAGTTGATACAACGCGTACGTTTGGTCTTTGGGATTCAATGGATCGGCACGCAGCTCGAACTCGCCCGTCGCCGGGTCTTGGGTGACGCGAGCGTAATGTCCCGTTGCCAGATAATCGAATCCCAGTGCGATCGCCTTCTCAAGCATCGCCTGGAACTTCACATAATGATTGCACAGAACACAGGGATTCGGAGTTCTGCCGGCAAGATACTCTTCAATGAAAGGACGGATCACGGTATCCTCGAAAATTCCTTTGAAGTTCAGAACATAATACGGAATACCGATGCTGTTCGCCACGCGCCGCGCGTCCTCAACCGCGGACAGGGAGCAACAACCGACATCCGCCTTCGCCGTCTCATCACAGAGATCCGGCCAGATCTGGAGCGTCGCACCGGTCACATCGTAACCCTGCTCCTTGAGAAGAAGCGCCGCGACCGAGCTGTCAACACCGCCGCTCATCGCAACCAGGACGCGTTTATTCTTGTTGTTCTCCCGCGAGTCTTCCATTGTGGGGTGACATCCTTTGCATCGGAAATTTTTTGGCACAGCCGATGATCGACGTGCGGCAGAAAATAGTTCGTCCCTTCATTACAAAGTACAGCGGGCGCTTTGTCAAGGAGCGACCGCGGGGCCGGCGCAGATTAGTTGTCGCGCCGCGGTCCGGCGCTCCGCTGAAGTGGATTAAGCTGGTCATCAACACCCCGAAGTAGTATAAAAATCGGTCAGATGTACGGGTTTAAATATTAGTTATTGGCGAATAACGTCGTTATTGCTCAATGAGGAAGTATAAATTTGCGAGTCCCATTGAATTTTAGTGGTTATCATTGATAAATAACGCGGTTATTGCTCGATGAGGAAGTATAAACTTGCGAGTCCCATCGAATTTTAGTGGTTATCATTGACAAATAAAGTCGTTATTGCTCAATGAGGAAGTATAAATTTGTAAGTCCCATTGTATTTTAGTGGTTATCATTGACAAATAACGTCGTTATTGCTCAATGAGGAAGTATAAATTTGCAAGTCCCATCGAATTTTAGTGGTTATCATTGACAAACAATCGCCTGCCAGGCTCCCCAAGAGAAATGAAGGAGCGCCGGCGGGGCCGGCGCAGTTTAATGTTCGCGCCGCGACTGACGCGGCGCTCCTTCTCTTTGTTCGACTGGATTGGTTAGATCGTTAATGACTACCTTTGGCTGTTATATCTTGCGATTTGTGGATTAATCGGTCATTCGGGGCACTTTCGTCCACAAACTAGCCCCGTCGGGCATCACCGGGATTTGATCTTGATTCCAGCAAAGCGACGCGACGCCATAATTGGTAAATCTCGTCTACGACACTTCGAAGTAGTATAAGAATCTGCCTACCCTCCGATTTGGGCGGTAATCATTGATAAACAATGAGGAATAGACTCCATCGACCCTGATTTAGGGCGCGATTGAGGGATGCGGGTATTTTCGCCCATAGGCCCGGCAGGTGGCGCTCATTCCAGCTTCTTGCAAGGATAAGGGGCTGTTACATCCTGAACCTTTACGTTCAGGATGCAACAGCCCCAATCTTTTCAATGATCATAGAATGTAATCAGGATCAGCCCATCACGACTTCGACAGCATGTGTCGTGCCTTCCGGATAGACCGGGATCACGTTGCCGGAGATAGATGTGCCGTCGACGGTAATCGATGCGATACCCTTCTCGACACCCTTCGGATTCGTGATGTGGATCACGTATTTGGCACCGCGGAACATACGCGTTACCGTGTACTCATCCCAGGAAGCCGGGATGCAAGGATCGACGGTAAGACCGTCATAGCCGGGCTTCACGCCGAGGATCGCCTGCGAAATCGCGACGAAGTTCCACGCCGCGGTTCCCGTCAGCCAGGAGTTCTTCGCCTCGCCCATACGGCTGGCGTCCTTACCGGCGATCATCTGTGAATACACATAGGGTTCGTTGCGGTGCAAGTCGCTGATCTCTTCTCTGTAAGCCGGAGCGATCTTCTTATATAGATCGAAAGCTCTGCCGCCGCGACCGATCACCGTCTCGGCGATCATGATCCACGGATTATTGTGACAGAAGATACCCGCGTTCTCCTTGTATCCCGGCGGATACGAAGAGCACTCGCCCAGGTTGCTGTGATAGGTCTGGTACGCGGGCTGTTGCAGTACAATTCCGTGTTCGCACTCGAGAATATCACGAACGGAGTTCAATGCCTTCAAGGCACGGCCGTCCTCGACACCGATACCGGCCATGACGCAGTAGCCCTGGGACTCGATGAAGATCTTGCCCTCATCGCACTCCTTCGAACCGATCTTGGCTCCGAAGGCATCATAGGCACGCAGGAACCACTCGCCGTCATATCCGTGCGTCAAGACCGTCTCGCGCATCGCGTCGATCTCTTTCTGCGCGGCTTCTGCCTTGTCGTTCATGCCTTTTCTCTTATAGAGTTCGACGAGCTCCGGTCCGATCGCGACAAACATGCCGGCGATCAGGACAGACTCGGCGACACGACCGTCCGCGGTGCCGAAGGTCTGGAAAGACTCGCCCGGCGTTGTCGAATGGCAGTTCAGGTTCAAACAGTCGTTCCAGTCCGCGCGGCCGATCAAGGGAAGTCCGTGAGGACCCTTGTTGTCGACGACATGGTTGAAGGAGGCCGCCAGATGCTCGAGGAGAGAACCCGTGTCGTTCGGATTACAGTCGTACGGTGTGGCCGCGTCAAGAATCGAGAAGTCGCCTGTCTCCTTAATGTACGCCGCTGTTCCGGCGATGAGCCAGAGCGGATCGTCGTTGAAGCCGCCGCCGATATCATTGTTGCCCTTCTTCGTGAGCGGCTGATACTGGTGGTAGCAGCCGCCGTCTCTGAACTGCGTCGCCGCGATGTCAAGAATTCTCTCTCTGGCGCGCTCCGGAATCTGATGGACGAAGCCGAGGAGGTCCTGCGAAGAATCGCGGAAGCCGAGGCCTCTGCCGACGCCCGACTCGAAATACGAAGCGGAACGGCTCATATTGAAGGTGACCATGCACTGGTAAGGATTCCAGATATTGACCATGCGAGCCGTCTTCTCATCCTTGATCTCAACGTTGTACAGAGACAGCAGTCGATCCCAATTCTTGCGAAGGGCATCCATCGCGGCGTCGACCTGCGCACAGGTCGCAAACTGCTCGATCATCGCCTTGGCCGGCTTCTTATTGATGACGTGAAGCGCTTCCCACTTCTCCGCCTCGGGCAACTCACAATAGCCGAGGATATAAATCAGGCTCTGCTTCTCGCCGGGCTGCAATGTGATAACGTTCTTGTGGCTCGCGCAGGGCTGCCAACCGTCAGCAATCGTGTTCTTGGACTCACCGGCGAAAACAACATCCGGACGATCAAAGCCGTTGTACATGCCGAGGAAATCTTCAAGCTGGGTATCAAAACCGTCGACCGGACGGTTCACCGAGTAGAACGCGTAGTGATTTCTTCTCTCGCGATACTCGGTCTTATGGTAGACGACGCCGTTCTCGACCTCGACCTGCCCGGTCGAGAAATTACGCTGGAAGTTGAGCATATCGTCCGATGCATCCCAGAGACACCACTCGCGAAGAGAGAAAACCGATACGGTCTTCACTTCGGTCGAATTGTTCTCCAGCGTCAGGCGATTGATCTCGCCCTTGTATCCCAGCGGAACAAACGCCAGAAGCTGCGCGGATAGGCCGTTCTTGGAAGAAGTAAATGTGGTGTAACCCATACCATGACGGCACTCGTAGGAATCCAATTCGGTCTTCACCGGCTTGTAACCGGGATTCCAAACCGTCTCACCGTCCTTAATGTAATAATAACGTCCGCCGTCGTCGACAGGGATATTGTTGTAGCGGAAACGCGTAATGCGGCGCATGCGGGCATCCTTGTAGAAATTGTATCCGCCTGCGGTGTTAGAGATCAGACCGAAAAAGTCCTCACTTCCGAGATAGTTGATCCAGGGGAACGGGGTCTTCGGCGTCTCGATGACATACTCGCGACGGGAATCGTCAAAATGCCCAAACTTCATTCTCATGCCCTCCATTATTGTTTACCCTTACGAAAAACTCGGGTTAAACGTTTCGTGCCTTCATTATAGTATCCGATTGACTCCTTGTGAACCCACTTTATCAGAGAATTCACATCAAATTTTCACATAGACCTTACATAAACATGGATTATCAGATCAGGACGCCAGACGAAGATCCTCACAATCCGTCAGGAAAACCTCGCGAGCGGCTCCGATCGTAGGAATCGTCCCCGCCTGATATCCCCTTGCGATCGCAAAAAAAACCTCCTCAATCAACAAATCACGATCCGATGCAGTCGAAAGATTCGCCGCCGCCGCCGATGCCGTCAGCACAGCATACGGATTCTGACCGCCGAGTAAGAGACTGTTCCGCAACGGATCCGCCGCCAGAGCCTCCATCGCCGCCCGGTTATTCACAAATGTCCCCGCTTCGGCGAGAATCTTCGCACTCGCATCACGCACCGTAAAGAATCGCATCAACTCCGCCGTTGTGGCGCGCTTGTCATTCGAGACCGACGCGGCAATCCATGTCCCTCCCGCGAAAAAACCCCCGGGAGCCGCACAAACGCCCCAGTCGCCCGTCGTTGGATTCGCCAGAGGATCAACCGTGATTCCGTCCTCCAAATATCCAAATCCCATATGCTGTGAGAAATCCTCCCACGTAGTGAAATACAAAAGCGTCGAGCGGTCCACCGCGTGCGTATACCAAGCCGTCGAGCCCGGCGCCTCGGTAAACGTCAAACCCTCATTGAGAAACCCTGCATAGATGTCCAGATACGCTTCCGCAACGGGATCCAAACTGACCTTCCCCTCCGCGATCCACGGCGTCGTCCGCGAGAAGAAATATCCTGCCTCAAGAAAATCGAAATCAGGCGTCAACTTCACACTCCCCTGCGACATTCCCGACACCTCGCGCGCCGTCTGCAAAATACCCGCCCACGACGAGAGTTCCGCCCCGACCGTCGCGGGGTCATCGGTGCCAAAAACATTACGCGCAACCGTGCGATTATAGAAAATCCCAGCCGGGGCCAACTCGAGTCCCAACGCCTTGATCGCACCCTCATCCGTCTGCATATACTGGTAAGTAGAAGCATACTGACCCGACAATTCATCCGCCGATATCCCTAAACGATCCACTGTCAACACGCGCCCGTTCAAAAGGAAATCCCGCGCGAACGACGCATCCAGCAAAAAAACATCCGGCGCATCATCGGTTACCAGCGCAGCCTCCAAACTCGACTTATATTCATTCTTAGAGACCGTGCGATACTCATAGACAAAATCCGGATGCTCAGCAAGAAAATACTGATCAATCTTCGACTTCAACGAGTCGTCCCACGCCAAAATCGAAAACGTGCCGCCTTCGCCATCCGTGACTTCCGAAATCGGAACCACAGGAGCGGCTCCCGTTGTCTCCGTCACCATCTCCGACGCATCCGATTGAATCTCCGGCACCGTCGTCTCATTCATCACTAGGCCGACCGTGATCTCCGACGGCAGCGATGATACCGTACCCGTCCCGCCCGCACATCCGGTCGGAATCAGCAGAGCCATCGTAATCATCACCGCCGCAAACCCTCGAAAAAATCTCACGCTTCAGCCTCCACACACGAACAATCATCAATCCCATCGCGAAAAAACCTTCGCGAACCGTCGGACGCTGTCACACGCCGACACATCGTACCTCTCAAAGTCTACTACAATACAAAAATCCATTCAACTTTATCGAAAACAATCCCCGAACCATTGACAACACGCCCAACCCTGTAATACAATTCTGATGTTGTTTTCGGGGAATTAGCTCAGCTGGGAGAGCGTTGCACTGGCAGTGCAAAGGTCGTGGGTTCGATCCCCATATTCTCCACCACATGCATCAATGGATATTGATACAACAAGAAACCGCTGAAAGGCGGTTTCTTTGTTTTCCCGGCATACGATGACATGCATGAATCGAAAAGAATACATTCGAATTTTCGTGTTCAGCATGAGAATTTTCAATTATCCCATTAACACCAACGTCGAAAAAATTGCGACATCCTGCATCACATGAATCATCCAGCCCGACAAGAATCCTCGTGTCTCATACATGCTGAGCAACATATAATACCCCAAGACCCCGCTCAATGCTGCCCCCAGAAATCCTCCGGGTATCCCTTGATAATGAGCGATGCCGAAAAATAAAGCTGGCATAAGTGTTACGAACAATTTCGGAAAAATAGCACGAATAGGCGCCATGATTGCGCTTCGAAAGATCATCCCCTCGCAGAAAGAGTTTGTAATCGCCAATAACAGGATAATCGGCAGATAAGATATGAACCGGTCAAATCCACTCGGTTTACCAAACCCAGTCGATGTAATCATAGAAAGCAAACTCGTCCCGATCATGATGAGCAAGCCAGATATTACCGCAAGTTTTCGCCACTGGATCCGATCACCTCGAATTCCCAACCAGCTTATCTTCTCTGCCTGAACGTTTAGGTCGCCAGGAGAAAGGAAGCTAGCCTTCGGGTTCTTCATCAACAAAAGCAAGACAGCGGCAACCGGAATAATTCCAATGACTTTGACAAACACAGATCCGGCTACGCTTGAAAAGTAACCGAAATCTCCAAACAGATTTCTCCACCAAAAAGTGTTCCTTATCATGTCCGAGATCCAGAACGCAGCGTTAATCGTCAACAGTATGACAGGTAATTTCCATAATGACCGAAGACTCCTGATAATCAGGAACATGACCACAGCGATCGTCAAAACGATTATCTTACCCAATGTCAGATATGGCGAATGAATAAATAAGTCAGGCAATATGGAAGCAATCAACACGAGCAGAACCGTCAAGACAGACTTCATCTTCATATTCACTCTCCGCAGTCCCGATTGGAAATTCAAAAGAACTAAATCTTCTATATCAGACTTGATTCAACATACAATAGAACGATTCCACGCACCATGTCAATCGGCGTTCACGGCCTAGATCAGCATAAACACCGATCACGAAAAAACACTTCGACAATGCACCCACCTTCCCGCTCGCACAAACCCCTTAAGCGACGAAGAGAATTCGAGGCGCGTCTCCGCAGGAGCGAAGCGACGAGGACCCACGCGCCGCAAATTCTCTGAGGAGCACCCCTTCGAGCGACTGCGACCATGTTGTGGAGCGGAGCCAATACCGCTTTTTCTTCATTGATTACATATAAAATCGGCCGAAAACGCCGTTTTCCTTCTGCATCATTGCACATAATTATGTTATTTGTCATTGATTACCTACTAAATCGACACCCAAGTTGCTTTTCGTATGTGCATCATTGAGCAAAATCGCCATTATTTGTCATTGATTACCTACCAAATAAGTGGACAGTGAGTTTTAGTATGCAAATCATTGAGTAAAAAAATTTTATTTATCATTGATGCACATACGAAATCGGGGAAATCAGCATTTTAGTAGGTAATCAATGATTAGAAACAGGTAATCATTGACGAAATGCGCGTTTATTCGTCAATGATCTACATGCCAAAACGGCAGAAACCGGCCGTTTGGCATGTATAACTATGTGATGCTACTTAAATTCTTTTCGTTGATATATATCATATTCAGTTCTGCAACAGCAGGACAAACTAAATTTTACGACAATGCTTACTTCTTCCGACACCTCCAACCACTTCCGAGCGACGAAGAGAATTCTCTCAAGAGACATAGCAAAAAAATCCCACTTTGCACTGTCCTCCTCTCACCCCACCTACGATAATACAGATCGGAGGTGATAATGATGAAGATCAAATTTCAAATGGAAGAGATCGGACGTTTTTCCTGCAGCGAAGGATTTATGGTCCAAGTAGATCCTTCTTTTCGCGAGGGACTTCACGGACTCAAAGAGTTTTCTCATGTGATGATCGTATGGGTTTTCGACAAGCTCGATTGGGATGGGCAGACACTGGTCATCCCGCCGCCTTATCGAAATCTCACACATGACATAGGACTTTTCGCCACGAGGTCGCCATTCCGGCCGAATCCGATCGGACTAACGGTCAGCCGCGTGCTTTCCGTTGACCCGGAAGCCGGTGTAATCGTCCTCGACTGGACGGACGCAGATGACGGGACTCCGATCCTGGACATCAAGCCGTATCATCCGAGTAACGATTTGGTGCGCGATCTCGTGATGCCGGATTGGTGCGCGCACTGGCCGAAATGCCGCGAGGAATCCGGTGAGTTCGACTGGGAGAGCGAATTTACCTTCATGGGCTGATGTAGTAAGCTTGACGTATGGAAACAAATTTTATCTATGTGGAACGAGCCATCGATCTTTTCGAGGACTCGCTACAGACGCCGAAGCCGATCACGACGGCGATGGAATTGTCGCGGCGGGTCGGCTACAGCACGCATCATTTGAACAGCTTGTTCCAATCGCTATGCAACGAGAGCCTGGGGCGATATCTTCTGCGCCGCAGGCTCTCAACAGCGGCAACGGTCATACGAGAGGGTCAGATGCGGCCGACCGAAGTCGGCTTGCGGCTGGGATGGGAGGACTACTCCTCCTTCGCACGGGCGATGCGAAAAGAATTTGGCGTGCCCCCTTCACAGGTCCGGGAGATCATGCCACAGACCTTCCGGCCTGTCGTACGCGCGCGCCCCATCTTGCCCGGACTGCCCGATGAAGCGATCTTGTATCCCGAAATCCTGCATGTTGGGCCTCTTCACGTCACCGGCCTGGTTTTTTTCATGGGCATGAACGAAAAGGGATTCCACAAACCGTGGAGAATCTTCGCGCGAAATCGCCTACAAATTCGAGGTGTCATCGGGACGGAAACCTATCAATTCTCCTTCTGGGAGGAAGATGCGCCGCCCGAAGACGACGGCCTATTTATCCACTGCGCGGTTAAGACGGAAGAACACACCGCACAAGAATCCCTATTTCAATCGCGAAAAATCGACGCGATGACCGTCCTGTCCTTCCGACACAACGGACTGATCGAGACAATCTATCAAACCTACCGTCGAATCTTCGACAATTACCTTCCGTCAAGCCCGTATCGCCTGGCCGGCAACTTCGAATACCAAGTTTACAGAGAAGACGGTTCAATCCACATATGTCTGCCGATCGAACAGGAAACAAATTCATATAAAATGCACTGACGGTTCTAGATAAACCGTCAGTGCATTTATTCGACCGATAGAGGATGTACTATAACTCCCAAAGATTGGCACAGAAAATCTAATCAAGACGATAATCCATTCATAGTAGCGATGGCCAACTCAACAATAAACTAAGATGATCCCCTAACTTCCGGCTCGCACAAACCCCTTCCGAGCGCCGAAGGAGCTCTGTTGTGGAGCGATTCCAAAGGCCATTAGCCTTTGGTGCGACGCAACAAGCTCCAGAGGCGCACCCACGCGCCAAGAATTCTCTTCGTCACACGGTTAACATCGGTATCGTGAGCATGAAACCCGCTCCGATGGCAAGAGTAACAACCGACAGAACGGTGACAATCATTCGAATCTTGGTATTCTTGAAGGTTCCGACGATACCCAGGAGGAAGAGCACGACAGAGTAGATAACCGTAACCAAACCTTGCTTGTCTCCTAATGTATTCGCTTCGGATCCTTCCTTCATAGACTGTTCGCCTTCGGCGTATTTCGCGTTGGCGACTTCATAATACGAGTCGACGAATCCTTCCATCTCAAACGGAGATGCATAGAGTTCCTGCGCATCCGCCCATTCGATCGCTGCGCTAAGCTCCTCCGACACGTTGTTATACATTGCCGTGTCGATCTTGTACTGAATCGCCTCCATCGCAACGGAGTCCCCGTTTGTCTCGGCTGCGTAGAGTTCAACGCGCAAGTCGCTGATCTTGTTCCACACATCCATATCCTGAGCAAGCAGCTGTGTTCCCTCATTGTAAAGAGAATTCGCCTCCGCGATCATCGATGTGCTCATCGTGTATTTCTCCGCCTGAACGCCGCCGTAAAGTGCGGACTGCCATGACGCGTACGCCGTCAAGACGGCTGTGATTCCTAAGAATACTGCGACTAAAAGCTCCATAACGAACGCGAGTCTTTCCTTCTTCTTGTCCTCTACGGTCTCCTGTGTGATTTCCTTCTGCTCTTCCATGCGTACCTCCTCTGTGTTGATCCGTCTCGAAAACATCGACACGGTGCTTCCTATATGTCTGCATCATAAAAATAGTATCAGGTACGCAAGTAGGAATCAATGCAACATTTTCGCAAATGCGCGAAAATTCCTCCAATGATCAACATCCCATTAAATCCCTTATTTACACCCGAAAAAATCACCCTCATAATCGAAAGAGAGACATCCCCTGGAGGTACGTCATGATTCAATTCCAAGATGTGCGCTACCAATCCATCCTTGATATTCCTTCACTTACGATTCCGACCGGCGGAATTACCGCAATTACAGGTCCGAGCGGAAGCGGCAAGTCAACCCTACTCAAACTGTTAAATAAACTCATCTCACCAACTTCCGGCTCCATACTTCTGGACGGAGTGGATCTGTCCGGCATTGATTCCGTACTTCATCGACGAGATGTTGTGATGCTCCGGCAGTCGCCGGAGCTTTTTCCCGGAAACATCGCGGACAATCTTGTGATCGGCCTACGTTTCCGGAAAGCTGCGATTCCATCAAACTCGACACTCCTTGCGATTCTCGAGACAGTCCGTCTCGAAAAGTCACTGGACGAAGATACCAAGACCCTCTCCGGCGGCGAACGCCAACGGTTGGCCCTCGCGCGCGTCCTGCTTCTCGACGCGAAAATCATCCTCTTGGATGAACCATCTTCGGCACTCGATGAAGACACGGCAAAGGTGATTTTCGAGACTGTAGCATCCTATTCACGCGACCAGCAGAAAACACTCATCACCGTCACCCATCACGAAGAATTTGCTCGTCGCTATTCGGATCGGGTGATATCGCTGCTCGGCGGTCGCATCGTCGAAGGGGGCGACGTATGAATACGATACTTCAATTGACCCCCGTCCAAGTCGGCCTAGCCTATGTCTTCGTGCTGCTCGTCCTTCTCTTTCTCCGACTGACCGGCATTCGACGCGAAAAGGAGCTCCTCATCTCCTCAATCCGGATGACCCTCCAATTGATTCTGGTCGGCTATCTTCTGGTCTGGGTATTCGAGAATCCGCATCCGCTGATCACAGTTCTGATCATTGTGATCATGGAGAGCTTCGCTGTCTTTACGATCTGGCGCAAATTCAGAAAAGTACTCACCCGCGAGCTCACGAGGGTCATCGCCGGGTCCATGGCGATCGGAACATTGTCCTGTATCACCTACTTCCTGTTGATCGTTGTGCAGGCCACGCCCTGGTTCAATCCGCAATACTTCATCCCCATTGCGGGAATGATGATCGGCAACTCCATGACTGGAATTTCCCTAGCCGTTAAAAACCTGACCGAAGGAATGACCGTTCAACGAAACATCGTCGAAGAAGCACTCGTACTCGGCGCCACCCCGCGCGACGCAGCCCGCGAGATCATGAACGGGTCCTTCGATGCCGCAATACTTCCCACAATCCACTCGATGGTCGGAATGGGAATCGTCTTTCTCCCCGGAATGATGACGGGACAGATCCTTTCCGGCACAGCCCCGACCACCGCGATCGCGTACCAGATCGCGATCATGCTCGGCATCCTCGGATCGGTGTCAATCACCGTCTTCCTTCTGATTCAATTCGGCTACAAGACCTTCTTCACCGCACAGCAACAGCTGCGGCCATAAGAGACTACACCCGCAGCCGCGCTCTTGCACATGTTTCGTCCACGGGAGAAACAACCATATCGTGTTGCGTTGAAGTTGTAAACAATTTCGTTTCCAAGTCGAAACACACCTCGAAACATGGTAATGATGCCTGAAAACACTTTGCGCATTGATATGGTCCGGAATAGCCTTCGACGCCGTTTCGGAGCTGCTTTAGCCATCAGGAAAGGCCTGTTTGTCATTGATTACCGTCAAAGACCGGAAGAATACGTAATTTTATTGGTAATCATTGATTAAATTCTATTTATTTGGCAATGATCTACATACGATACCGGCAGAAATTCGCGTTTTCATATGTATAACTATGTGATGCCCTTGATGTTTAATCGATGATACATGCATATGATATCCAACAAAACTCTTTGGACAGCATTTCAACTTTGCACCCGACTTCCGGCTCGCACCAACCCCCTCCGAGCGACGACGACCGTGTTGCGGAGCGATTCCGAATTCCGAAGGAATGAGGTGCGACGCAACATGCGTCGAAGGAGGACCAACTCCCTCCGAGCGACGAAGAGAATTCGAGGCGCGTCTCCGCAGGAGCGAAGCGACGAGGACCTACGCGACTTGAATTTTCGGAGGAGCGATGAGGTGCGACGCAACATGCGTCGAAGGAGCAGCTGTGTGCAAACAGGGCTGTTTCAAAAGCGAAAGAGCGCCGGCGGGGCCGGCGGGGATTATAAATCGCGCCGCGACGCGGCGCTCCGCCACAATAGGCAAATTCGTGATTCCCGTTGATTTCTCGTGGTTATCATTGACAAGGAATCACATTATTTCTCATTAAGGAAGTATAAAAATTAGCCTACCCTCCGATTTTGGTGGTTATCATTGATAAAGAATCACATTATTTATCATTGAGGAAGTATAAAAATTAGCATACCCTACGATTTTGGTGGTTATCATTGATAAAGAATCGCGTTTTTTCTCATTGAGGAAGTATAAATTCGTGACCCCACACGTTTTTTGGTGGTTATCATTGATAAACAAACGTCCTCAAGTTCCCAAAGCAGTATAATATCGTTCCCCCGCTCGTTTTTGGTGATATTCATTGACAAATAATAATGAACAGTCTCCATCCTGAATATGGGCCGGATCGATGGATGTGGGTCTTTTCGCCCATAAACCCAGTAGGTGACGCTCATTTCAGCTTCTTGCAAGAAAAGGGCTGTTACATCCTGAACTTTACGTTCATTTTGCAACAGCCCCTTTTCGTGAATTATAAGTATCGACTAACTCAGAATGACGTAATCTTGAACGGAATACTGTTGTTCACAGCGTAGGTATGTGCCGCGGACCCGGTTGCTCCATTAATGGTCAACAAATTGCAGTCCAGGAAGGCGTCTGCCTCGATCGTTGTCACGGTAGGCGGAATGATTATTTTCGTAAGGTTGATGCAACTCGAAAAGGCATATCCGCCGATTTTTGTTACTTTATCGGGAATCCTGACTTGTGTGAGAAGTGTACAGTAGCAGAAAGCACTGTTGCCGATTTCCTTAAGGTTCTCCGGCAAAACCAGACTTGTCAACGATTCACAACCGAGGAATGTCGCTACTCCGATATACTCGATCGCATCGGGAAGGTTGATCGATGTAAGTTTACTGCAGGAATTGAAAGCGTTATCTCCAATTGTTGTCAGGCTGTTAGGAATTGTAATTGTTTCCATCGAAAAACAATTGCAGAAAGCTTCCATACCGATCTCGGTAAGCGATGTTCCGGAGATCGTGACATCGGTCAGTTGATAACAGTCCCGGAACGCGCTGTTTCCAATCCTCTGTACCGAGGAAGGGATCGTGACTTCAAGAACATAATCATTGCTTGAGAAGGCAAAGTCATCAATCCTCGTTACTGGTTTACCGTCTGCTGTGGCAGGAATGGTCACGACCTCTTCAAAGCCGTTGTAGCTATACAGGATGCTATCTCCGTTGCCGCCGTCATAGAAGGTAAATTTCTCCACAGCTTCGAGCTCATAGTGTCCGACCGGATCTGTCGCAGCGCCGAAAATAGCGGAGAATGTGTTGCCATCAATATCGACATACAGATCATAAGGATTCTCCGCATTATTGTCGTGATATACTTCGCGGCATGCGATGCCCATGTCCCGAAGTATGAAACGAGCCAACATAATTTTGGCGTACTCGTTTCCTTTGCCGCTGATGATCACTTCTTCGAGTAGCGAAAGATCGGGGTCATAACCGAAGCCCGCGACATACGTCAAGACTGCTTCAACTTTCTGGCGCGTTGTCATCGAATCGTTGATCGAGCTTGCGATAAAGGCACCAACTTCCTCGATCGTCTGCCACAACGCGTAATCCCACAACTCTACCGTATACCAGAGCGTATATCCGTCTACCTCAATCCTGATATCTACCGTGCCGAACACATATTCCTGGGTCGTATAATCATAGTCCAGGCCGGTAGGATCCGTTGTTGCCCACGCGCCACCCCCTTCTTGTACCCAATAGTAGGTAACTTGTTTCGGAGTTACAACACCGTTGGCGTCGACCTGCACGATCTCCAAGCCTTCGACTTCGTATACCGGAGTTCCATGATTTCCGATGAGCGGAATTTTGACCGACTGCGGAAGCTCGGGTGCGATCGTGGTGTACTGCTGATGTTCGACCTGCAACGCGTAAATATCCACGTCGTTCTCGAGAAGTTCCGGATCCGGTGCAGCCAGATGTGTGTTCTGCGTCGGAGCAGTATAGGAGCCGCGCGAAATGCCATAGGCGCTACAAATCGCCATGAATTCCACAGAGTTTGCGAAGCCCGCGAAAACCGACTCCATCGATTCGCCGTTCTTGAGCTTCAGCTCCCAGTATCGAAGACCACCCGCATCCGCGGATCGGCCGAGCAGGGCCCCGTACAAATGATCCACATACACGACGGGTGTTAACTCCATCCCTAAGAACTCCGGGCTGAAGAAAAAACCGTACGCCACGCCGACGCCTGTGTTATTGCCCTCGATCAACTGTCTCGTCCAGTTCGAGATGCCGGCGTTGTCACCGTCGCGACCCAGGCACTCGGTGTACATGCGAACGGCAAAGGCCGTGATGAGGGAACTCTTATCCAGCGGAAATGACGCAGAATAATAGCCCTGTACTATACCATAGGAATCACAGATACCACGGAACTCAACGGAATTCGCAAAGCCTGCAAAGACCTGCTGGCGGCTCGAACCTTTCGATAGTTCCGAGAGCCAGTTCGCTTTTCCCGTAGGATCTGCGTTACGACCCAGCATCAGTCGGTACAGATCGTTGACAAACGCCTCATTCGACGAGTTTTTCGTCGTGTATTCCGTGCTGAAGAGGAATCCATAAGCTGTCTCGATCGCTGTTTTGCTGTGATTTGCAAGACCCGATCTCCAATACTCTCTTCCTCCCGCATCAGCTGTGCGTCCGAGAGCGATCTGATAACAACGATTAACAAATGCCGTCACCGGATCTGTGACGGATTCTTCCAACGTCGGTAGCAGTTCGTTCATTTCTGTGGGCAATGTAGCACTCTCAGATGGAGTTGTCTCCTCCGATACAGGCAAAGTTACTTCTGCCGCGACTTCGATTGCGGGTGTCGTCTCCTCAGAAGTAGCCTCTCCGGGAACCGTCTCTTGCGATTGCGGCTCAAGTTCTGTCGGAATTGTTTTCGGATCGGATTCTTCCGGAATCATCTCCGTCGAAGCAGTTGTCTGCTCTTCCGCGAGAAGAACCGAGGAGAGTCCAACCGCCGTCGGAACCATAGGAATGCTCATTGCCATTGCGACACTGAGAATGATTCCCCCCATTTTTGTGATCAGCTTCTTGTTCATTTGTTTCTACCTTCCTTTTTTAGGTTCTTATATCTACCTTATGTCAGTCCCGGTTGTATGTATTTGAAGTGCGCCAAGTTGACGCAAGAGCTGAGGGAATTACTTCCCATGAGAACGCAAAGTTTTGGTTCAAAATCTCAAACATATCCTATACGAGCGTCCTCAAGTTTTTGTTACACATGCAGAAACAGGTGGAACACGATGATCTCGAACTCTCTCGAGTGGATAACCATTTTCCCGGCAAATCTGTTCTGTACAATGAACGGTATTGTAACATGTTTACTAGATATTTTGTATAGTATTTTTTATATTTCGAAAATAATTGTGTATTTTCGAGTATTTTCGGCGAACTGCTTCCTATGCTGTCATGCCGCACCGGCGGATGAATCAATATCTTCTGAGAGAACTTGACCCGCAACATAAGAAAAGGGGCTGTCTCAGAAACTCTCGCTTCGAGACAGCCCCTTCCGGGTAACTGCAAACAGGATCATTATGATGAAATCTTCACAAGGAAATGCTCCGTGCACTACAAACCTTACAGGACGAGACTCGGCGGATTGTAGACACGCGTCTTCATCTCGTTATCCAGCATGAACAGGCTCTTCGGATCTCCTCCAAAGAGGTCGTACTTCTTGATATTGTCATCCGCGTTCTTCTCCTCTTCCCCCTGCTCCTTCACGAACCAGTCGAGGAACTGCACTGTACGGAAGTCCTTGGTCTTCAGAGCGGCATCATAGATCGTATTGATCGAAGCCGTCACGAAGCGTTCGTGCTCAAAGGACTTGACCAGCGGCTCGCGGAAGTTCTTATAGGCGATCGTCGGCGTATCAATCGCCGTCAACTCGACAACCTCGCCGTTATTCAGCAAATACTGACGGAAAAGCATCGCGTGATCGCGTTCTTCCTGTGCCTGAACAACAAACCAGTTCGCAAAGCCCGCAAGGTTCTGATTCTCATAGTAGCCGGCCATATCCAGATAAAGATATGCCGAGAAAAACTCCTTATTGATCTGTTCATTTAACAGCTTGGTAATACTCGCATCCAACATATGAACCTCACTTTCTTGTAATACACAACGAAAATATCTATACACTCATCATATCACGAAAAGACCTAAAAGGGTTGTCCCAAAACCCCAGCTTACCAGGAAAACTAATCCAACATCGCGTCGGTAAGAAGGCAGTAATTTAACAAGTATTCTCGAAAAATGGTTCTACTGTTTGGCGACATTTGAAATATTGAGAAGCACATAGTCTATTACTTGAAATGGCCTTGGCGAAATATGGCTTGTGGTGATATGGACTCGTGAATGGGTGACTGATTATGGGCGAAATGGATAGTCGAGGTCGGTTTCGCCCATAATGTGGCGAAGAGGAGTCTGGGCGAAATCGAGCGATGCGGGCCTTTTCGCCCATAAACCGGAGGATTGAGAAGCGTAGTGGGAAGTCAGATTATGGGCGAAATGGATAGTCGAGGTCGGTTTCGCCCATAAAGTGGCGAAGAGGAGTCTGGGCGAAATCGAGCGATGTGGGCCTTTTCGCCCATAAACCGGGGGATTGGGAAGCGTTGCGGGAAGGCAGGTTATGGGCGAAATGGATAGTCGAGGTCGGTTTCGCCCATAAAGTGTCGAAGCGGAGTATGGGCGAAATCGAGCGATGTGGGCCTTTTCGCCCATAACCCGAGCGCGTTGGATTCTCGAAGGCAATGTTGAAACCACATGACATCCGCAAAATCGTCGAGTCACGTTTGTATTTTTTCGCTACACTTATGATGTCATCCGGATGATGAACCAAGAATGATGAAGAAGGAAGCCGTGGCGTATGCAAGATTATTCCAGTTTGACTCACGCCGTATTATCGTATATCGAAGCGCACCTGGACGAGAATATTCGTCCGGCGGACTTGGAGCGGAACATGCGAGTCTCGTACCCGCACCTTCGGGATGTTTTCAGGCAGAATGTACGTCAGCCGATCGGTAAGTATATCCTGTCCCGGCGCGTCGCGAATGCAGCTTTCGAGTTGGCGCATACGAGGCGATCTGCCCTCGATGTCGCGATGTCGATGGGTTTCTCGAATCCCGATACGTTTACGAGGTCTTTCTGCCGCGTTACCGGATTGAATCCGTCGGAATTCCGACAGATGGGTCATAAGGTCGGGAGAAAAAAGATCGCAATGGGTATTTACGGACCTGCCATTCTGGAAGATCCTCTGTCAAACGGACACAGGTCTATGGAGGTATGGATGATGGATAAGGAAATGAGAAAAGAAGCGGACGCCTGCATTCTCTACGGGGTTCGCAAAGTACATTACTGTTATGAAGAGGTTACACCGTTCCCATCGTGTCTTCGAACTGTATTGAACTATATGGGTCAGGAAATTGACTACTGTTATCTCATGGCCGCGACGGGCGCGGCATTTCGGCTTCGCTGGAATCGCGAGATCTGGGACGGGGGTAACGTCGATGTTTGTTTCATCTACGAATCGCCGACCGAAGCCTTTGAGCGGGCATTCCGTGCCGCCGGTCGAAGCTATAGCTTCCTTCGACGCGAGGATTCCGATAAGGAAGGTTTCATGACCTTTATTCGCAAGGAGATCGACGAGGGTCGTCCTGTGATCGCGCTCGGCATCATCGGTCCGCCGGAAGCCTGCGTTGTCACCGGTTACAGGGATGGCGGCCGGACCTTGCTCGGATGGAATTTCTTCCAGGAGATGGGCGAGTTCGCCGGATCTCATACGATCGATGCTTCCGGGTATTTCGTTACGGACGCGTGGTGGGAGAATTCCTTTACCACCATGTTGATGTCGGTCGGAGAGAAGGAAGAACCCTGGGGCGATCCCGGTGAGATCCTCCGTAACGCACTGTCTATACTTACGACGAACTCCGTCGGCGTATTTGCCGGCGGGCAGGATGCCTACAAGCTCTGGGCTTCTAAACTTGCCGATGATTGTGAATTCCCGGAAGGGCTTCCCATGCCGGAACGATTTGACCGTTTGATGTGTCACAACGACGCTCTGACGATGACGAGTGAAGGCCGCGCCTACGCCGGATACTACCTCCGCTATGTCGCCGGCGAATTCGAGAAGTCCAGAGAGAGTGACAAAGCCCGGCTGGCGGAGAAGGCGTCTTCGCACTTCATGAAGGAATTCGAGATCAGTCAGAAGATCAGCGCGCTGCATCACAACAAGAATGACGCGGAGGGGATCGAACTTCTTTTCGAGAAGGAAGTTCGCGAGAAGGCCGTCGCTATGATTCATGAACTGGCACAGGAGGATCAGGCGGCGGCTGACGCGATTAAAGCGCTTCTGGCATAGTCTCCCCTTTTCTCCCGAACAAAGATATGATACGATTGTCTCACGAGCAACGTCTGTGACGATGCGTCGAATCTCACCGTCAATGGAGGCCACACCCATGAAGAATACCGTTCGCTGACATAGGAACATCGGCTGCGCGCCTGTCTCGGTAAGAACCGGAGAACGGAGCGTTCGTCGTTCGGCGAATGGTTATGATTCGATTATGGGAATAGGGGCGGAGCGTTTTTCACGCTACCTTGCTTTTGATCATGAATCGACAGAAATCCCGCCGTAACGGCGGGATTTTTTTCGTGTTGGAGGTCTTATGACACAAATCGAATGCAAACATATCCGTTCCGCGTATCG
Source organism: Bacillota bacterium (assembly GCA_023397475.1). GTDB lineage: Bacteria > Bacillota > Clostridia > Saccharofermentanales > Saccharofermentanaceae > Firm-13. The sequence goes on along the minus strand of JAEWUD010000012.1, from coordinate 108,133 downwards.
CGAGAACGATGTACTACTGGATGTCACCTTCTCTGTCGAAGAGGGAGAACGGATTGGTCTGGTCGGCGCGAACGGCAGCGGAAAATCAACGCTGCTTCGCATTATCGGCGGACAACTTGCCCCGGATGCCGGCGCCCTCCGCTTACCCTTACTCTCCTCTACCGCTATGCTCGCACAGGACGCGTTGCAAGATGATACTTTGTTCCTGCTTGCGCGAGACGGGATTCCCGGCGAAGCCCGGCGCTACCTCAAGATGCTGCAGATTGACCTCGACGGCAACCCGGAACTTGCGGGACTTTCGGGCGGCGAACGCACGAAGCTTGCGCTCGCACTTCTTCTCGCGAAAAAACCGAAGATTCTTCTGCTGGACGAGCCGACCAATCATCTGGATCTCGACGGCATCGAGAGAATTATTGAACTCCTGGAAGATTATCCGGGAACGGTCATTGTCGTCTCGCACGACCGGTATTTCCTCGACCGGTCAGTCTCCCGAATTCTTGCGCTCGAGGACGGCAAGGTGTCCGATTATGAAGGGAATTATTCCGAATACCGGGTCGAACGCGAGCGGAGATTTCACGCCGCCGTACACCGCTACGAAGAAGGTATCAAGGAACGCGACCGCATTGAGGATGCCATCGCGCGGCTTCGCGGCTGGTCCGAGAAAGCGCATCGCGAATCCACCGAGAAAGACCGAAGCGGCAACACGATGGGTAAGAAGGAGTTCAAGCGCAAGAAGGCCAAGATGATGGACAAGAAGATCAAGAGCGACATCAAGCGGCTGGAACGAGGCATCGAACAAATCGGCGACAGCCCCCGGGAGGAGAAGTCCGTCCGGTTTGCCATCGCAGGGGAAGTCGGGCGAGGTCGCCGGATTCTTGAGGCGACGCCTTTGCGCGTTTCGGTCGGCGGAAATCGGCTTTTCGAGAGCGACGGGTTCGGCGTGCTGCGCGGCGAGCATGTGGCACTCTGGGGCGCGAACGGAGCCGGCAAGAGCACTTTGCTTCGCATGATTACCGAAGGCTTCCCCGCGGAGGAAGGACAGGTCCGTCTCTCCTCCTCCGTCACGCCCTTTATCCTGCCGCAGACCTTTACCGGATTCACCCAAACCGGGAGTGCGTTATCCTACTTGACGAGCGTGGTCGGCCGCGTCGACGGTTCCGCACGGGCGATACTGACGCATATGGGACTTACGACGAAGTTACTTGAGCAGTCTCTCTGTACATTAAGCTTCGGCGAACAGATGCGAGTCCTTCTTGCCGAACCGATCCTGATGCGTCGCGACCTGATGATCCTGGACGAGCCGACGAACCATCTGGATCTTCCGATGCGCGAGCGGCTCGAGGAAACCCTGTCCGAGTATCCCGGGACGCTTCTCATCGCATCACACGACGTGTATTTTCTGAAGCGTATCTGTGACAAGGTGTTGCTTTTCGAGGATGGGCACCTGATGCGTCTGGAGGACAGCTTCGGAGAATTTCTCGAGAAGCGGGGCTATCGCATCTGATCCTCCGCCCGAAGTCAAACAACCTGTCGAAGAACGACGGCGCTGCCCGGCGCGAGGCGAACCTTGTCGAGGTCAATCACCGGATCTTGGCCCAGGACGAAGATCTGTTCTGCCGAATGCGGCAGGATAACGTCGGCAGGGCTCTCTCCCGGATGGATCGCGATGTAGAGGCTTCCTCTGCGGAAGACAAGCGGTTCCCCATGCGCAGGCCAGGTAAGGAACGCGAAGTCTTTGTTGGATTGCAGCTCCGGCTCCTGTCTTCGAAGCGCGGCAACTCGTCGCACCGTCCACAGGAGCGACTCCGGGTCGGCCTCGGCCGATCGGACATCGGGCGACTGCGGATCCGGATCGACCGGTAAGTATAGTTGATCCCCGGGCGCCGTCGAGAAGCCACGGTTCACGGTATCATCCCATTGCATCGGCGTGCGGGAGCCGGTTCTCTGGTATCCTCCCTCTTTGCTTGGCAATCCCTCGACATAGCGCATCCCGACCTCATCGCCGTAATAGATGAACGGAACGCCGGGCATGGTCAGAAGGAAGAAGAACGCAAGTTTACGTTCCTCCGGTGACAGGAACTTCGCGAGGCGAGGCGTATCGTGATTTCCGGAGATCAAGCTGATGTAGCCCTTCTCGTGAACGGCGAGATAATCCTCCATAAATTCCGCGGCGAACTGTCGGAAGCCGTTCCGCCCTTCCCTCGCGAAATACCCCTGCGGTTTGCGCGTAACGGAGTCGACCGCGCGAAAAACACGATGATAGCCCTTGCCGACATGATCCAGATAAAAATCGGCATGGAATCCCGCCGGAATCGCGCGTTGCGGACAACTCCACTCGGAAATCAATGCCGCTTCGGGGTAATCTCTGTCGAGCATAGCACGGATGTCCTGCCAGACGACGGATGTCGCCGTCTTGTCCTCGTCGTTCTTGATAAGAGAATCCGCCATATCGACTCGAAACCCGTCGCAACCGGCATTGAGCCAGAAGCGCATGACGTCCTTGATCGCTTCACGCGTCGCAAGCGCGTCCGCGTGGTCCGGCGGACACTGCCAGGGGTGCGTGATCTCACGGAACCCGTAGTTCAGCGCGGGTTGTGAACTGAAGAAATTCACCATGCTGTTCCCGTCGCGTTCGAACATTCCGCAGACAAACTTATACTGCGGCGGGGCTTCCCAGACGCTGTCCGTCCATATGTAACGACCGGACATCTCGTTCGGAGACGCGCTCGAGCTTTGCAGAAACCAGGGATGCTCATTAGAGGTATGTCCAGGAACGAGATCGAGAAGAACGCGGATTCCCACGCGATGTGCCTCCGCGAAAAATTCGATCAGTTCTTCGTTCGTGCCGTACCTCGGCGCGACCTTCGTGTAGTCGCGCACGTCATACCCGGCATCCATGAAAGGCGAATCGAAAATCGGATTCAGCCAGATCGCGTCGGCGCCGAGATCGCGGATATAGCCGAGTTTCGAACGCATCCCCCGGATGTCGCCGATGCCGTCGCCGTTTCCGTCACAGAAGGATTGCGGGTAGATCTCGTAGAAGATTGCTCTTTGTAACCATTCAGGCATGAGATATCCCTCCTTTTCTACCGGTTCTCACGCGGGTTGTACTATTGTCATTGTAGCACCGTCAGGCTATAGTATGTAATCAAACGACAATTTTCGCGACGGGAAAGCCGAGGAAACGGAGACTCTTATGAAGTATCATATGCCGCCGGAATGGGCGGAACACATACGGATGTTTATCGCGTGGCCGGTGGCCGACCCGGTCTGGGCGGAGAATCTGCCGCTCGCCTATCGGGCCTTCGCCGAAGCCGCGCGAGTGATCGCGCGCTTTGAACCGGTTACACTCCTGGCGAATCCGGGAGAAGAGGCAAGCATTCGCTCCTCCGTGGGGGAAGGAATCGATATTCGCACGGTCGCGCATGACGACTGCTGGGTCAGAGACAGCGGCCCGACCTTTGTTCACGATGATTCAGGCGACCTTTCCGCCGTACACTGGGAATTCAACGCCTGGGGTGGCAAGTATCCGAATATTTCCCTGGATCGGCAAGTGCCGACGCGTATTTGCGAGATTTTCGACGTGCCGGAGTATCGGGTCCCGATCATTCTGGAGGGCGGTTCGATTCATACGAACGGTGCCGGAACCATTCTTACTACGGCCGAGTGCCTCCTGAATCCGAACCGCAATCCCTCCCTGCGCCGCGAGGAGATCGATCGAATTCTCTGCGAGACGTTGGACGCATCGCGCGTCGTCTATCTTCCGGAGGGTTTGTGGCGAGATGAGACCGACGGTCATGTCGACAACATCGCGTGTTTTCTGGATGAGCGCACGGTGTTACTGCCTGTGACGGAGGATCGTTCGGATCCGAATTACGAGAGGCTTCGCGTTGCGCGCCGTACTGTGCGGGAAGCGGGGTTTGATATCGAAGAGATCGTTCACCCGCCGCTGACGCTCGAGAACGGGGAGCCGTTGACCTTAAGTTACGTGAACTTTGTGTTCGTCAACAACGGGATCATTCTTCCGACCTTCGGCGGAGAGCTTGAGGAATTCGATTATCGCGCCGCAGAACGAATGCGCTCGTTGTTCCCGAAACGGGAAATCGCCTGTGTCGCCACGCGGGATATCGTTCGCGGCGGCGGCAACATACACTGCATCACACAACAGATGCCGAACCGGAGGTAATTTATGCGTAAGATCACGGTAGCCGCGACACAGATGTCTTGTTCCGGAGACGTCGCTTCCAATATCGCCAAAGCAATTTCTCTTATCCGGGATTCTGCCGCCAAGGGTGCGCAGGTCATTCTGATTCAGGAGCTTTTCGAGAACCTGTACTTCTGCCAGAAGACGATCGAGTCTTTCTACGACCTGGCGACCACCGCCTCCGAGAATCCCGCAATCCAGAAGATCCGCGAGGTTTGTCGAGAGTTGGGCGTTGTCGTTCCCGTGAGTTTTTTCGAGAGAGAGAATAATGTTTTCTATAATTCTCTCGCGATGATCGATGCCGACGGAGAGATCCTCGGCGTATATCGCAAGTCGCATATTCCCGACGGAGCCGGATATCAGGAGAAGTTCTATTTCTCCCCGGGAGACACAGGCTTTATGGTTTTCGATACGAAGTTCGGGCGCATCGGTTGCGGTATCTGTTGGGATCAATGGTTTCCGGAGGCCGCCCGCTGTATGGCTTTGCAAGGTGCCGAGCTGCTCTTGTATCCGACGGCGATCGGTTCTGAACCGATGGAGCCGGAAATTCATTCGCGCGACCATTGGCGGACCGTGATGCAGGGACATGCCGGAGCCAATCTCGTTCCTGTCGTCGCGTCCAATCGTATTGGAGAAGAATGGATTGAGGATTCGATGATTCGTTTCTATGGTTCGGCTTTCATAGCGGATCATACAGGGCAACTGGTCGTTTCAATGGATGAGACGACGGAGGGCAGTATCGTCGCAGAATTCGATCTGGACGAGGTCGCCAAAGCGAGGCGAAGCTGGGGTGTTTTTCGCGATCGACGCCCGGACCTGTACGGCGCTCTTCTGACACTCGACGGACAGACGACTCGCTGAGCCCATTCCCGTCTTGCTGTTAATCCTGCAGAACCAGGTTCAACTCCTTCATCACCGCTTTGACACAGGGTGTGTAGCGGCTCTTGTCGGCGATCTCATAGAGAAGCTGGCGATGCGGTACAAACGCACTTGATCCAAGTTTGCGGGAAGAGAGCATTGCGGTCAGTAACATCGCGAAAACAATCTGATTCTTGGGCTCCTTATCCGCCAGAACGGCTATCATCGACAACGCGCTCTCCGGATCGGTAAGGATGGATGGATCACATTCATTCTGGCGAACGAGATATCGCAAGACCAATTCCTTCATCGACTTCAGATAACGGGGGATCATATCGGCAGGCGGCAACGTGTAGAGAAGTTCGCTCTTTGCGGCCGATCGCGCATTGTGTCGCTCAGAGAACACCGCGAAAATCTCCGACAACATAGTTAGGAAGGCATCCCCGAAGGAGATGATCGGCAGATCCGTCGCAACGACGCGCGCGCTTTGCTTCGTTCGATCGAGAACCCATGTGCGGATTCGAAGCACATTGTGATCCTGATAGATCGTTCCTGTGACCAGATAGTCGAGAGCCTCCTTCGAACAAAGGGAGAAAAGCCCTTGTACATCCGGCTCCAGATTGCCCCCAAACGGGCCGATCTCGCGAACAACGGGAAAAAGCGTGACCGGTTTGAAACCCGTGGTAAAGAGCAAGCGATCCGCGATCACGGCCGGCAAACTCACGGCCATCTCGTCCGGCGTAATCTGTCCGGGAATCGGCTCGGAGCGCCGTGAGGCAGGCGTCGTATCCGCATACATATACAGCCCGACCCTCGGCCGGTCAACGGTGTTCGGCAACAGGTCCTGAAGTCCGAGAAGACCTTGAGACCATACCGGCAGATCGAGCATTACCGGACGGGTAATCGGTGCGGAAACACGTGGTTCTTCGGGGGAGTTCTCCCCGGCCTCGGATAGCTTCTCTTCCGGAAGCGAAGAAACGTCAGACGTTACTGTCTCGCCATCGCCTTGAATTACCGATTTGTCCAAATCGGGGGCTGCTTCGTGTGACCCGCTTGTAATCTCCGAACCGCCTGTGGAAATGTGATCCGAAGAAATCGCGCCGTCGAATCGACCGGATTCGGCGCTTCCTGATGCCCCTGCCGGAGTAACGGAGGTCGGTTTCGTCGCCGCAGTCCCGGGAATGGCGGCAAAAGCATTCTCGAATCCGTCGAGATACTCCGAGATTTGCGGGTTCTCATAGGGCCGGATCCGCTCCAGGAGCGCAAGCCCCTCGTCTTTCCTTCCCGCTTCGCGCAACGCCTCGAGAAGATTGAGTCCGATGTACAGGTTATTGTTCTCGGGTGTAAAGAAAGGCAGCAGCAAGTCCGGCATACGACTTCCGAATCCCGTCCGTCCCAAATCGGCGGATATCATGAACAATGCATAATCGGGCGGTTCAGGGAGAGATAATACCGCGCCGTAATACGCAGCAGCCTCGTCGAAGCGGCCGGCTTCCAATGCCATTTTACCGAGATACGTCTGAGGAAGCCAACTGCCCGGCACTTCCGCGAGCTCCGCGAGAGCGGCATATTCTGCGGACGGGCCGCCTTTGCGGCCGGCAATCGTGAGAAGTTGCGGTAGAAGGTCTGCCCGGTTGGGATCCTCGGATAACATATACCATACTTGCGCGGGCGAGAGTGCGGAGTTCAACCCGGAGCTCTCCGGAGGCGTGTCTGGCGTCGCGGGGCTGTTGCCATCGCGATGTTTCTCCGGTCTCGCCCCAAGGGATTTCAACGCGTCAAGAATCTTCATTCGCATCTCCTATATTCCTAAAGATTACATGTCTTTCCGTCTAGATTGTATTCTTCTTCGAAAATGCTTGCAAGTTACAAACAGGTTGCGGACGTATCAACGCCAAAGCAGACGGTCGATTTTCACGAGACTTACGTCAGAATTCGGAACGCATTTCGATGGAAGGAGATAACGCGGTCTTTCTGCATTTGCGACAGGACCGCCGACAACGCCGAACGTTCGACACACAGATAGTCGGCCATTTCGGAACGGTTGAACGGGATCGTGAAGGATGAACTTCCGGTTTTTTCGCGATACGAGAGGAGAAAAGACTCGACCTTCTCGCGCGTCGTGCGGCGACTGATACATTGAATTTTGTGATTAAGTGCGACATTCTTGCGCGCGACCGTATTCAGGAGATTCCAGATAAACTGTCGGTGAAATGAGCAAGCGTTGCCGCAAACCGTCGTAAGATATGTCACATCGAAAAAAAGAACCTCCGCTCCGCCGTCGGTGAAAGCGGTGACCGTGCTTGGCGACTCCGAGAGTGCGAAAACTTCGCCGAATAAATCCGGTGGTTCCAGAACCGCAATAACATTCTGTCGTCCTTCCAGATCCTCTGTCTGGATACGAACATCCCCGGAAAGAACGATGCCCATGCGCGCGGTATCCCCTGCGGTAAAGATTGTCGTATTGCGTCCGAACGCCTTCGTTTCCGCATGCAGGCAGGTGAGAAATGAGGGGATCTCTTTGCGATCCACGTCGCGAAAAAGCGGAGATCGCGTGAGTATCGCCGTGATTTGTTCCATTTGCATCGTCGCCTCCGAATGTTGTTTTTCCAACGTACTTGATGGGATAAATGTACTATATTGATACCAAGAACGCAAGATCACGAAGCAAAAGAAGTGAGGATATAGATATGATCAGACAAATTATCAAAATCAACGAAGAACTCTGCAATGGCTGCGGCCTGTGCGCACAAGCCTGTCACGAGGGCGCGATCGGCATGGTTGACGGCAAAGCGAAGCTTCTTCGCGACGACTATTGTGACGGACTCGGCAACTGTCTGCCGGTCTGCCCAACCGGAGCGATCACCTTCGAACAGCGGGAAGCAGCGGCCTTTGACGAAGAAGCGGTCGAGGCCAAGATGCGTGAACAAGCCGTTGAGAAACCCCAGGAGAAAGAAGAACATCATCATGGCGCTCACCACGCCCATGGGAATCATCTCCATACCCACGGTGACCATGCGCATTCCGGCGGTTGTCCCGGATCAAGAGCGGCTGCACTTCGCGGCGCATCCTCCGACGCAAGAACCGGATCTCCGCGGACGATTCCCGTGTCCAACAATACTCCGATCCCGGAGAAAGAGAATACTTCCGAGCTTCTCCAATGGCCGGTCCAGATAAAGCTCCTTCCGATTCGCGCGCCCTATCTGGACGGCGCGCACCTCTTGATTGCCGCCGATTGCGCTGCTTACGCACATGGCAAATTCCATGACACCTTCATGAAGGATCGTATCACGGTCATCGGTTGTCCGAAGCTCGATGAAGGAGATTATTCCGAGAAATTGACGGAGATTCTCCGCCAGAACAATATCGCCAGCGTACTGGTCGTTCGCATGGAAGTTCCCTGTTGCGGTGGACTGTCGAATGCAGCGATCACGGCACTCAAGAACTGCGGAAAGATGATTCCCTGGCAGGTCGTGACGCTCTCGACACGCGGAGAAGTCCTGTAAAGATCCTGTGATAACGGATTTTTCGCAACAGAGGCCGTGAAACCTCAGCATCTATCTTTCGCGCGACACGAATATTCGAAGCAAAAAACCTCCGTCTGACGGCATTTGCCATCACGCGGAGGTTTCTTATAAGCAGATAAACACAAGGGATCAGAAGCAGTTGCGCCGTTTGGCTTCCCGGTCGCAGTGTCCCTTGTCCTCGCATCCGTAGCAGATCTCGTTCATCAGGAATTCACCCTTCTCGAGACGGGAGAGATTGTCGAGCGTCGTGCGAGCGATCGCCTGCATCGCTTCCTGCGTAAAGAAGGCCTGATGCGATGTGACAAGAACATTCGGGAAGCTCATCAGTCGGACCAGATCCTCATCCTCGAGGATATCGTTGGAACGATCCTCAAAGAAGTAGTCATCCTCTTCCTCGTAGACATCCAATCCAACGCCTCCGACCTTGCGATTCTTCACCGCTTCAATCAGCGCCGGAGTGTCCACAAGGCCTCCGCGTGAGGTATTGACGAGAATCACGCCGTCCTTCATCTTCGCCAGCGATTCCGCATTGACGATGTGGGCTGTCTGGGGTGTCAGCGGACAATGAAGCGAGATCACATCGGACCGGCTCCAGATCTCTTCCAGTGAAACGAAAGTAATATCGCTCTCCTTCGGAGGGAAGGGATCATACGCGATGATCTCCATGCCGAAACCCTTCATGATGTCGATCATCACACGGCCGATCTTACCGGTACCGACAATGCCGCAGGTCTTCCCGCGGAGGTCGATGCCGCACAGGCCGTTGATCGTGAAGTTATAGTCTCGTGTGCGGGAATAGGCGCGGTGCGTCTTGCGATTAACGGACAGCAGCAGCGCACAGGCGTACTCGGCGACCGCATAGGGAGAGTATGCCGGAACACGCATGACGTGAAGCTTCTTAAACGCCGTTTCGAAGTTGACGTTGTTGAAACCTGCGCAACGCAAAAGCACCGCCTTAACGCCCAGTTGTACCAGTTCTTCAATCACTTCCGCGGTTACCTGGTCATTGACAAAAACGCATACCGCGTCGCAACCCTTCGCAAGCTGTGCCGTCATCGGGCTCAAGCGGCTCTCGATGTACTTGATGGTGTAACCGTATTCCGTGACATATGTATCAAACCAGACCCTGTCATAAGGTTTCGTATCAAAAAATGCAATTCTCATATTCGTTCCTCCTTCGTCGTCATCCCAACAATGGTGAGATGCCCGTTTTTCTATATTCCATAATGGAAGCCGCCGTCTGGGGCTTCATGGATTTCTGGTAGTCAATGTATACGAGAGAGTCCTTCTCGGTGTTTCTTGTCTCAAGGACCTCGCAGTAGAAGAGTTGATGGGATCCGAGATCTCGCGCGTCGATCACCCGGCATCGGTATGCGGCAGCGACGTCGCGCAGGACCGGCAGGTCGCCCATCATGTCATACGGTACGTTCTTCCACTTATCAATAGTTCTTCCGCTCTGAAAGCCGAAGTTTGCGATCACAAAAGGATGTACATCCGCCGGCAGAACCGAGACGGTGAATTCCCGATTCTCCAGAATTAGATCTGTCGTCAGGTTCTTCTTCATCGAACTGTATATAATCGAAGCCGGTTCCAGGGTCACCTGAATCAGGGCATCAACGATGCATCCGCCGAAGCTCTCCTTCCCCGCCACACCGGTTACATAGAGGCCGTAGTTAATCTTATTAAGTGCTGCCTGATCCATATATCTCTCCTCCGTTACTGGGAGTAACAGAAAACTCCGTCGCCTTCACTCCCGTTTTGTGCTGCTATTGTAATGCCCGATCCGCAAAATCGATCGGCAACCCGATCGGGAACACGCGAACTTGTCCCGCGAGCTCCCGTCCTTTACCTCTCAACAACCCTGCTTTGGGCAGGATAAATGTCACGGTAAAATCAGCGGCGACCGCCTTGGGGTCCGCCTCCCCCGTATCTGAATCTACCCCGGTCGGAATGTCGATCGCGATCACGCGCGCACCGCGCTGATGACCCTGCTCGATCTTCGATGTGATCGTGCGTATCTGCGGCGGCAATGGTCGATCCACGCGAAAACCGGTGCCGAGGATTCCGTCAATGAGAACACAAGGCATTCCCGAGGTCCGATCATCGATCATTCGCGACACACCGCTCTTCAGCTTATAGGGTTCAAATTCTTCCACCGGTCGAATACGAATACCGAGAGCCATCGTCGCGTCCCGCAATGTCTTGATATAACCGGCGTGATTCGCACCCGGAGCGCAGTCCCAGATCGTCACGGGGTAACCGCGGGCATACATCAGACGAGCGACGACATACGCGTCTCCTCCGTTGTTCCCTTTGCCGGCAAAAATATGAATCGGAGTCGTTCCGGATCCGGCGATGACCTCGCATACATCGGCGACAGCCAGCCCTGCGTGTTCCATCAAGAGACTCAGCGGAATGCCAAACTTCTCGGCCGCGGCAATATCGACACGTCTCTGTTCGTCTCGTGTCAATGACTTCTTAATGCGGCGAACCGGTACGTACGGCTCCTTGGCTGGCGGCGGATTGAGTATACTCTTCTGCGGCCAGAACGGATTCTCCGGTATTCTCATAGGACAGCCTCCGGCGTTCTTCAAAATCACGCTTCAAACAATATCAAAACAGTGTGATTTCCTTCATTCTAGCATACGCAGAAGATAAATTTACATACGTCAAACAGGCGCAAAGGATTTTTTCGCATAACATCATGTATCAGAAGGCCTTCTTCGGGTTAATGCCTTATATACCGGGATGCAGAGCAAAGCGATTACCGTACCGGTCGGAAGACTCGCTGCGAGAAGAAGCGGAAGATACGAGATAACGGATAAGGTTCCGGTAAGGAAGGCTGCCGCGACGATCTGTCCGACATGATGTGCCGCGGCCCCCGCGACGCTGACGGAGAATATGGAGAAGAACCTTAACCGGGAGGCGACATACATCCCAAGGATCGCCGCGGCTCCCCCGCAGAGAGCCAGAAGAAACGCCGTGACGTTGCCGCTGAATACAAAGACAATCAGAGATCGGACCACAAGCACAACGAAGGCCGGTCCGGCGCCGTACATAAGTACCACAAGAAGGGTTACGATATTCGCGAGCCCCAGACGAAGGCCCGGAATCGGGAACCAACCGTCCGGAATCAACATGGCTTCGGCGAGCGATAATGCCAGTGCCAGAGACGTAAGGATCGCGAATCGCGTGAGTTTCAACGTTCGTCTCTCCATCATCATCACCGCACGACGATATCAATATCGTCGTTGGAAGATCCACTGATGGATGTCTGTGCAGAGCTTCCGGCATTCTCTCCGCTCTGTTCGGAGCGGATGGACAGAACGGCCCGATTCGGCAAACATACGACCGTTTGCCCGGGTAAAGTGATGATACCCGTATGTACACAAACCTGATCGGGGCAATCCGATGCGGTCACCCGCGCCTGGCCGTTGCCGACGCGAACCGTTAGCGAACCGCCCACCAGAGAAAGTTGGTATTCCTGTTCAACATCCGCCTCCAGATCCGCACGCCAGACTTCCTTACCGTCAACCGTCAGTATCGCGTAAAGTTGCTCCCCGGTTGCCCCCATTGCCCTCCAAGGAGCGAAGACAAAAAGCGCAACAAATGCTGCCGCAAGGAGAACCGACCCATAGAAAACGATATCCACTTTACCGAAACGAAACGACGGCATAACGCGAACTCTATTCGGATCTGAAGGCTTACCGGTCATTCAAAGCACCACCTTCCGTCGATACAATCACCGGTTTGTCATAAGATTCTCCGGTAACTTCGAAGTCGGAGACAAGATCTTCGCTCACATAGATGATCCCACTCGCGTCACAAAGAATCATTGAGAAATCCCTATGTTCCCGCCAGAATGCCTCCGCGCCCTCCCGTCCCATAACAAACAGCGCCGTCGACAAATAATCAGCGCGTAAACCTTCGGAACTAACGATGGTTACGGAAGTTAGATCACTGTCTGCCGGGCGACCGGTCTTCGGATCCATGATATGGATATACGTGACGCCGTCCTCAACAAAAAACCTCTCATACCCGCCCGAAGTTACGATGCTGGTCTCTTTACATGTCAGAACTCCCAAATAACTTGACGGATCCGACGGATCGGTGATGGCGACGCGAAAAGCTGATCCATCGGGCTTATTGCCCATGACCGCGGCATTCCCTCCAAGGGAGATCAGAGCTCCCGCACAGTCGTACTCGCGCAGGACCTTCTGAACCTCGTCCGATGCATAGCCTTTTGCGATGCCACCCACATCGATCGCAATTCCTTCAACGCCCAGGGTTACGGTTCGCGCCTCAGGATCTATCAACACCTTCGAAGAATCAACCAATGGTAGAAGCTTTGTAATCTCCGCATCCTCCGGTACATAATAGCTGTCCTCTGTGAATCCCCACAGCGACATAATCGGAGCTATCGTTATATCGAAGGCGCCATCGGTCTCGTCGGACGCCGCAATCGCTCGTGTAAGCAAGGCAATCGCCTCCTCGGAAACGGTGACCGCACTGCCCGCACTTGCTTGATGAATCCGGGATATCTCACTGTCCTCCAGCGTTCTCGAAAAGATCTGTTCGATGGCAAGAACCCGGGACTTCGCAGCTTCGGCCGCCTCATTCGCCCTTGTCCCGAAAACGGTAATCTGCATAAACGTATCCATACTGAAGAACTCGATCGTAGCAGAGTCGGAGTTGGCATCCGAAGTCGCAGAGACGCTTACCGTCGTGTCCGACAAAAGATCACACGCGGAAACAGAGAAAAAACTGCCAATACACAGAATACAAGCGATGATTCTACCCAGAGTCCGCATCTTCTTTGTGTCCTTCCTCCACGTCTCGTACATCAGTTGATCCGATGCCCCCTTATGCTACCACACATGATTTCTTCCCGAAAGAACACCTTTTACCCGGCTAACAGCAAGAAACCTGTAGGGGGAGCTACAGGCTTCTTAGAAAGAACGGCAAGATGGGGTGCCGTATACGAAAATTGTCACAGAAAACGGATTGATTGCCAATCCTACATAAATAGAGATACCCGGAACCAGTTCTGAAGATAAGTAAATTATATTTGATCGATCGCTGTTGTGCAATATATCACGTCAGCGTATTTGTGTATATTATGCGAATTTTCTCTTAACAAAACGACAATACATCGTCAACAAGCCCCACAGGACTTGGACAGATCCCAGAACAAGCATTGACCACCAGAAAACCGAAGTGCTCTCAGCCATCTGCGCAGATGCCTCCCAGAAGGGAAAGGTGAATCCCTGACGCAGATATTGGGTCTCGCCTGCAGGAAATGTCATATCCCAGAGCCGTAACGGAGAGAATCGATCGGTATTGTCAACGAAGAGATAGTTCTTGTCCATCTTACCGCTCGTCTCGAAGGCCGATAAAACGTTTGCCATAGCGATTCCCGTAATTCGGTTCGGCAGAACGGCTTCGTAACAGGTGATCGCGATCGAGTCAAGACGCTGCGCAGAGGCGCCATTGAGAGAACCTGGCTGGTCCAACTCAAACCCCGTATCGTCTGCCGGCAGAAGATAGGCGAGTTCGGCAAAAGGAATATAGGCGCGAAGCCTATCTCCTTGTGTCTTCTGGTCAATCTCCGTCGATGCGTGACGTACGACACCGATAATGACATACTCACGCTGACCGATCGTCACAGACCTGCCGATAACCTGATAGGTTCCGAACAACTTAAATGATAACTCGGTATCGAGCACGATCTTCTTCGTGTCCAGCGTATCAGCCCGAAGGAAAGCTCCTGACTCCATCTGCATCGGATGAATCAGATGGAAATCGCCGCCAACACCGGTGAGTGTCACTTCGGCAGGAATCTCCTTTGAAATATCCGAAGCCGGTCTCACAACCGATGCATCGCAAGTCGTTGAATATGCATCAATCCAAATCTTGCTTTCGGACTCTGACTTGTCCGGTTGATTCGGAGCCGTATCATCATCCTCCATTCCAAAAGACGTAGTGATAGTCTGGTCGAGCGATTCACGGATTCGCTCGATCTCCGTAAGGTTCAGGCTGTAATCTGAGGTCAGATATAGATCCGGCCCGCCTTCTATCTGCTTCTGTCCTTGAGCAAAGCAACTGATCTGACGATACATAATGCCGGAGTCACCGGACCAGATCTCAGCGGCAATCTGAGACTTCTGTGCGTCCCGGATCTGGTACAAACGCACTCCGGATATGATGCTCAAGATAACACCTGTTGCCAGAAAGATATACGGCAGTGCGAGCAGGACTTTCCGCGTGTTCGCGCGGGTATTGGACCAGAACGTCCCTAGTCCTTTAATAATTCGCTCTTTACTAATGCTCACCTGTACGCCTCCCGTCAGTCTTCCGCCAACCGAACCTGATCACCCGACTGGAAGGACTTGTCATTGGTTTCTGTTATAACAGCGGATCCGTATTCACCCAATGCTTCAGGATTGATAGCGGCACTCGTGTCATCTCTTGCGATGATTGTCACAGGAACCTTGACGGCGATATAGCGGTCACCCAAAGGACTGCTCTTTGTCTTAAGTGAATATACGAACGTCTCTCCGCTCTCTTCGTGTACAGCGGATAAGGGGATGATACACTCATATTTCTGGCTTCGATTATTAAGGACGAGAGTAACCTGCTGTCCGGCATAATACCATCCGCCATACTCAGATTCCGTGTTGAGTTTATACGTGACAAGACGGCTTTCCTTGGGATTCGAGGGATCCGGCTTAATCGCGACGATGAACGCGTCATCTTCGGCACCACCCCAGGAGTATTGCTCCCGGGCGCCCATACCAACTGCCATCTGTCCCTGTGTAACTTGTTCGATTGTATATGGAATCGAGACCTTGAAACCCTGAGACAGATCGTCGATGACGATCAATATATCGCCCTTGTTCGTCTCGGAATCCGCTGCGACATTGATTTGGGAGATGCGACCGGAGATCGGCGCGGTTACGGTTGTGGCCGTCAATATCTTCGTCAGGTCATCGACCTTCTTCTGTGCGTCGATAATCGCCTTCTTGGCATCTTCATCATCCATGGAGTCCAGAATATCCTGAATCCCATCTGCCTTCTTCTTGTCTGCCAGCGCCTTGACTGCATCGTCATAGGAACGCTGAGCCATCTTTACCGCATCCGATGCAACCTCTACCGACGGAAGACCTTGCGCTTCCGTCAATTTGGTCTGCGCATCGATAACATTCTGTTCCGCGGTGGCAATCTCCGCCTCCTTAGCAGCAACCGTCTGCGCGAAACTTGCAAGATCAGCTGAAGCTGTATCATATACGACCTGCGCAGCATCTACAGCCGACTGATAGGGGGCCGCCGTAGCTACCGCCAAATCCAAAGCGGACTGCGCTGCGACGACAGCTGCCTGCGCGGCTGTTGTATCGTCGCCGGCGGGAATATTCGCGAGATTCGTCTTGGCGATCTCTAATTCGGCCGTCTTCTCATCAATAATTAGGAGATATTGACTTAAGTCCGTCTGTGCGGCGATCAAATTGGTATTCGCCGTGCCGACAGCGGCAACCTTGGCTTCTTCGTCGTACTTAATAACGGTAAGTTCAGCCTGTTTGGTAGCAACGACGCTCTGTTTTGCCGTAAGGTCGCTCTGCGCAGCGGCGACGACGGACGTCTTGCTCTGTGCTGTCGTCAACACGGCCTTTGCCTCGTTCAGAGCATCGAGTGCGTCGGCAATTCCCCGTTCATCCAGAGAATAGTCGCGCGGAACCTCCTGAAGGCCCTCGGTATACTGCGCCTTAAGAAGAGCATCCAAAGCTTCCTGCGCAGCTTTGAGCTCCTCGTTGTCCTCCAGCTTGACTTCCTTGTACGTGAGAAGAACATCACCGGCTGTTACATCGTCATACATGTTCGCTAAGACCGCATCGATCTTATGCGACCCGTCGGCAGTGATCTTCGTCGCCGCTATTGCTTCTACCGTACCCGTGCCGGAGATCGCCGAAGTCATCTGTCCCGGTGACGAATAGACAACCGTCACCTGCGGCAACGAGTAGTTATAAATCGTATTGGAAAAGAACAGAAGAAGGAACATGACCGCGAAAAAAATCACCGCCACTCGTATAACCCACTTCCTGTTTTTGAATTGACTATTCTCGTTCATTCTGACTCTCCTCCGATCGAATGATTCACCATGCGAATGTACACGTGTTATTTTAGACCCGATTTCGAAATACCCTCAACCAAATATTGCTCGCCATTTAGGAAAAGCAGCAGCGGCGGTACCATGAAAATAAATGATGCGGCAAATGCGATGCCTACTTCTCCGCTGTTAATCTCCGCCAGGAAGACCGAAAGAGGTTGCTTCTCCGGATCGGGCAGCAGAATTAACGGTTGCTCGACCATGTTCCAGTAATCGATGAACAACAGAATCGCCATCGCGTACAAGGCGCTCTTACACATCGGCAAACAAATATGAATAAAGATGTGCCAGTCGCCGGCGCCGTCAAGCTTGGCGGCTTCAATATAGGAAGACGGAATCCGTCGCATATACTTCGTCAGAAGGAAAACACTGAAGGTGGAAAATATACCCGGAAGAATGATGGCCTGCACCGTATCGATGATGCCTAACTTATCTGCGATCAGATAATTGGGAACCAGCGTTACTTGGAAAGGCATCAGCATCAGGATGATATAGCAGAAGTAGAGAATCTCTCTGCTCTTCCGGCGGTAACGCGCGAAGCTGTATGCAGCCAGAGATCCGGTCACCATCTGGAATAAGACGATCGGAACAACCAGAAAGATCGAATTCCAGAACTTCGTGATATACATCGGGCTCTTGAAAAGCACCGTCGCATACTGCTCTATGCTGACCATATCCGGGATTAACTTGAGGTGAGCCTCTTTCGCAAGATAGGTCTTCGTATCAGATATGTTGCTGGAGAGACTCGCAAACACCGCGCTGTAGTTCGTTACGATCTCCTTGTTCGACATGAAAGAATTCAGGACAGTGAGAACAATCGGCAACAGGGCGAATATTGCAAACACCGCCGCAATAATAAAAAATATGGTTGTAGCGATCGTCGAGACAATCTTGTTGCGTTTCATGAGTCGAAGTCGTACGTGATGGGCTGCTTCCTTCGGTACGCGTACACCCGTGGTGGGATCGTCATTGGATGTCGTATCGATTGAGGTCTTTGCGGAAAAATTCGCGGTGGTTTGATCCTCGATCGTATCATGATGGTTTGCTGAGAACGCCGCCGCTCTTTGAGCGGCCGCTTCTTTCTTAACCAAGACAGCCTCGCGGGACAGATCTCGAGAGCTTATCGTCGGGTCGACGTGAACCGGTGGGTTGGTATCTTCATGCTGATGCTTCTTCATGCTACTCCTCCACCTCGCTTCCGAATTTACTCTCCGCAAGGAACAGCACGCCGACAATGATAATCATAACTACGCACATGATGATCGCGCCGGAGGACAGCTTCTGGTAATTCAGATCCTGGAAGGCATTGTTCATGAAGTGCTGTAAGAGATAGAGTTCCTTGACCGGATGTGATCCGGTAAGAAGGTAAACCTCTCGGAATATCTTAAAAGAGTTAATCAGCGACATAATACCGACGAAAAATATCGTGGGATACAGATACACAAGGCTGATATGGAAGAATCGCTTCACACTGTTAGCTCCGTCCATCTTGGCGGAATCCATGAGCTCAGCGGGAACGTTGTTGAGGGCGGAGAGGAAGAGAACCATATTATAACCGAGGTTCTTCCACAAGAAGAGAATCAGAATCACAAGTCGACTCCAGTCCGACTTCATCCAATCGATCTTATCAAGCCCCCAGCCGAGTCCTCCGAGAAAGGAGTTGAGCGAACCGTTGAAGCTGAATATTACCTGCCAGATCAGGACAATCGACGCTACGGGTACCATCATAGGGTTCAGAAGTGCGCTGCGGAAGAAGCTGCGCCCGGGTAGCTTCGTATTGAGGAGCAGAGCCAGAAGCAGCGCGAGAATGACCGCCAGCGGAACCGCCATCGCGGAGAACAACAATGTATTGCGGGACGCCTGAAGAAAGGCTTCATTGCTGATAATGTCCGTATAATTCTTGAGTCCGACGAAGGTCGAATTTGTGGCGCTTCGCTGGAACGAAGTCTCGAAAATCATCGCAAGAGGAAGTATAAAGAAGAGCATAACGCCCGCAAGACTCGGCGTCAGATAGCCCGTGAATACGAACCAGTCACGCTTCTTTCTCTGACGGACACCCGCCTTCTTCTTGGCTTGTATGAGGGATTTATCTTGTTCATGCTTCGCCATCGTTACGTAATCCTTCACTCTGTGGAAAGAGGAGTCTTCCCTTACGTTCTCTTCTGATAAGTAAACATATCTCATCAAAAGAAAGTATAATACATTCGGGAGCTCTTCGCGTGACTGTCTTGTCACGGAAGGCATTTTCGTGCGTATTTACCGGAAAAAGCCGGCGGTGAATCTTATCGAATCACCGCCGGCCTCAAGCTGCGGTAAAATCCTATGTTACTTTCTCTCGTTGACCATCGTCTCAACACGGTTCTGGATCAGTTTCGCAACATCCTCAACCTTCTTTTGATCATTGAAATACGCGGGAACCTCCTCACGGATAATCGCCTGAATCGCAGGATCAACGATCGTCATTGTCGTGAGGCTGTTTACGAGTGCCCTGTATGCTTCAGCAGACTCCTCTGTCATTTTACTGTTCTCAGGCATCCCTTCATAATAATACATCATCATGTCATCCTCGCCCTTGATTGCTTTCTGAATCTTGTTCTCAAAAGCGACCTTGTGGAAAGGAATGGACCAGTTCTCCGCTACCTTGGTCTGAGCCGCTTCTGTAAAGAAGGTCTTGATAAACGACCATGCCGCATCGATTGATGGAGACTCGGAAGAAATCGCCAGGATGGAATTCATCTGACAGATCGGTCCGTTCTTTGTGGCAGATGGGAAGCCTACCACCGAGATCGGCTCGCCGAAAGCCGCCGCAAGTTGGTGGAAGGATGACGGATCTCCGATGTACGCCTGCGTCAACGCCAGTTCTCCGTTACGGATCAACGTCATATCATCGACGTAGTTCTCCCAGTTCTCCTCTGCATCATCATCCTTGCCGTGTGTCTTGGAAAACTCGAGAACAGCGCGGAACTCGTCAGTGTCGAAGTTCACAGAGCCGCTGACCGGATCAATGAAGTTTGCCATGGATGTCGTAAGTAGCATGTCGAGAATACTCGATTGCGTCATCCCATAAGGAGATAACATATCCATACCCTCGGGAAGTGTTCCCGCTACTTCATTGAACTCATCGATAGTCCAACCGGTACGTTCGCCAATCAAACTCGTCGCGCCGGCAAATCCATAAATGTAACATCCCGTACCCAGCTTATAGAGCTTGTCGCCGGACGCGCATACCGTAAACAGTGACGGCAGGAAATCATCCTTCTTGAACGTATCGTCCTTATCGATCAACGTGTTAAGGTCAACCAGAAGTCCCTTAGATTCATAGAGACTGAAATCGGAGTATGCGCCGTACAAGATATCCGGTCCGTCACCGCTCATGATCTCAAGATTCATCTTGTTAATCATATCGGTATAAACCTTCGTGTAGTCGTCTTCGTCTTGAACCTTGGAATAATCGACACCCGCTTCATAATCCTTGGTTACAATTCTGTATTCGGTGCTTGCCTTATTAAATTCGTAGATATTCTTCGAGAGAATGTTGTCATAGGACAGACCGATCCCGCCGACGGTGATAATGATCTTGCCGGCATCCGGGTTCGTGTCTTCCTTGGTCAGGAGAATTGCACGAACATTCGACTTCATCGTCTCGTTGTCATAGATATTACTGAAAATAATGAGCTTCGAATCTGACAGCATCACGATCCGGTCGTCGCCGTACAATTCGCGCTCGAAGTTACAATCACTCCAAGAGATAATCTCCTTCGTGGTCTTCTCCTCAAGGTCAACCTTGCTGATGCCGGTTGTGGTCTGTACATACATACCTTCCGGTCCGGCGAAGAATGAATTCATGCCGGAACTCTGAATAAATCCCATGTCCATCGGTTTCCCGAGCTCTTTGGCTTCGAGGTCAATCTCGAAGAAAACATAGGCATAATTGTCTTCCACATCGTATCCGTCGACATAGATCTTGCCGTCCATCTCGAAGAATCTCGAATTGATGTTATCATCTTTCGCCTCGAAGATCTTCTTGCCGGAAGCATCAGTGACATAGACCATCGCGGTCTCGCCCCAACCGGAGAAGTAGCGATTACCTTCGTCGTCATATACAACATCATTCGGGTAGAAATACTCCGGGAGCTCAATTGCGACAGGAGCTCCGACGATCTTGCCGGTGTCATCAATAACACACTCATTGAAGATCTGCTCATATGATTCCGGATCGTAGGAAGTTATGAGAGCGACAAGTGTTCCGTCTGCACGCACGCTGATCCGCATGATGCTGCTGTTCTCGTCGACAATCGAAGACATATCCGACTGTGTCAGAAGTTCGCCTTCCTTCGAATACGCCAGGAGAATTGTCTTAGATGTATACGTCCCATACATACCTTCGTCGTACATGGACGCTTCCATCTGCTTAATTTCTTCTTCAGAAAGCTCATACTCCTCTTCAGCAACAGAAGTGTCTGTCTCATCCGCAGTATCCGTCTCGTCCGCTGCGACGGAAGACTCTGTGGCTTCTGTCTCATCGGTAACGGCTTCTTCGGAAGCTGTCTCGATCGCAACCGTCGGCTCCTCAAGATCGATCGGAAGCGGCTCAACCGGACCGCCTTCACCCTCGGTGTACTTGGAAACGGAGAGTACAACAAGAACTTTATCATTGGCCTCCGCAACGGAAACAATGTAAACATCTTCTCCCTCTTCCGCCGTATAACCCGGAAGATCCGAGGCAGAATAATAGGGTTGGTCGGCCGATACTCGGTCGACAGCGGGTCCGCCGATTCCGCCGAGGAAGTCGGTTCCGTTGCAAGCCGCGAGTGAGGAGGTCATCGCAAGGCAGAGACCCGCGCATAGCCCGCGAAGAAGTAGCGACGGACGCCGAAGCTGCTTCGAAGCGGATGTTGTAATTCGTACTTTCATAGGATACCTCTTTCTGTGGCGTGATAATCATTCGTTTGCGAAAATGTTAGTTCTGATCTCATACTATAAAGATTATATTACTTCTTGGTGACTTGGACAGTGACAATCTTGTCACCGGGAAAAACTTTACAAATTGTTCGTCGATTACATAAGTCAATGATAATTTTCTTGTGTTCAATTTCAGCGCATTCTACTCGAATGAATAAACTAACTCGAGAAATACTCCTCTATCACGAAAAATCCGAAAAGCCTTGCACCACCGAAGTTTGGGCACGATGCTTTGTTTTTCAAAATGATCAAATAATTCGTATTTTTTCGAAAGTAGCGAAAATTGTTCACAAACCATTTCCTTTTTATCTATACATAGCGATACGTTTTTGATATGCTTAATGCATATAAGATCAACCAAAAGGAGGTGCGCATCATGGCTAAGCAGTATGTAACGGTAGCAGGTTTCTGGAAATACTACGGATTGATCCCCTTCGAGGAGGGTCAGATTGTTTACCTTAAGAAGGAGCCGGACAATCTCCATGATGCCGAGGCAATCGCCGTCCATCTTCCGTATGTCGGAACTGTCGGTTATCTTGCGAACAGTCCTCGTTCGGTCGTGCGTGGGACGATGAGTGCCGGCCGGCTTTATGATCGGATCGATGCGAATTCCGTGGCCCGGGTTCTCTTCATCTCTGAATCCAACATCATCTGCGAACTTCTTTCGAAGAAGAAGTCCGCTTACTATCTGAAGCGCTTCGATTCCTACGCAGACGAACTTCGACAGATTGTCGAAGAGGGATTCTCCTCAGAGGAGAACACCGGATCCGATGTTCCCGCGACGGAAGTCAACGACGGTGTGATTCGGATTACCCCTCTTTGGAAGAAGTAACGCGAGAACTGTCCGGGAAGAATCAGGATAATAACTTATTACGTGTCGAAAGGCTGTCTCAGAAGACTTTTTCCAAGTCAAATGAGGCAGCCTTTTTCATGCAGTCGAATCTCGATGTTTTCGATATTTTTCGAAACACCTTAACGCGAGATCGGAAAGAATTCACTCTTTCGCGTATTCCGCGACGGCAACCGCCGGCTTCTTCCAAACAAGAGTCTTGATTCCATATAGTCCCATACCGGCACCAACGATGACCGTAATGGTCTGTGTGACGACTGACGGAAGGAATCGCTCAACGAAAGTGCCCACGATCGCAATCAGAACAAGAAATACCAGCGTAGACACAACACAGCCTGCACTGAATGCAGTCATTGCACGGCGCCCCATCGGCGCACGGGCCGTCTGACTGGTCAGAAGACTGTTCCAGAATAGAACGGTCATCGGATTTGATGCCGTTAACAGGACACCCTGCCAGAAAACACTTTGTGTGCGAAGAGAGTCCGATACATTGATTCCCGGCAAAATACTGATGCCAAAAACATCGAGAATCATCATCGCTCCGAAAAGAAACAGAACGACAGCGCTGACAATTCGCGCAACGGTCTGCACCTTCTCCCTGCGCAAAAGCGCGATGGCGCCGGCACCGGCCAGGGCCAGAAATACGGCGTCAACCAAAGCGACCCCGAGAATTTGCGGCAGGGTTCTGACGAGTCCGATCGATCCGGCCGTGCGAAAAACGAGCATACACACGGGGCCGACAGCGAGTTGCAGAAGCATACCATAAGTAAAGCCTTTACCAAACATAGGTAAGACCTCCTTTCTTCTTATCGAAATAATCGATTGTTAGTACGGATTCAAGGTCTCTTTCAATGTCGATAAGACGACAGTGGTATTCGATCGTGAGACGCCCTGAATGGTCTTAAGAGAGTGTGACAGGAAGGAATCGAGTTCACTCATGGTCCCTGTAAGAACCTTGAGAAGATAATCATATTCACCTGCGACATGATGGCATTCGAGAACGCAAGGAAAGGTGCTGATCTGATCGCGGAAGCTGGCGATATTCTCCGTCTCATCTACGCTCACATGAATGAAGGCCATGATATTCCAGCCGGCCTTCTCTCGATGAATCCGCACGGTATAGTTCTCGATCAGTCCCGAATCATCCATTTTGCGAATGCGCTCGGCAACCGCCGGAATCGAGAGATGAACCGCTCTGCTGATCTCCGATGCGGTAGCGCGTCCGTTCCCATGAAGAATCTGCAATATTTCTCTGTCAATTCGATCCATAGCCCCACCCCCTTGCTTGCAAGCCTATGATATCATTCGCTTTCATCTAAGTAAATATTCTATTTGATTTCGATAATGTTTTAAGTAATTTTCATTTTTTCTTACTTTTCGAAAAGCAAAGGGACAGGGAAAAGCAGGCCCATAATACCTGTTCACGCCAATTGTGATGCGGTACCCGATTGATTCTTATGGCGAGTAAATACAAGCTATCGTAAAAGGTTAACTTCCAGGGAAAGGGACACAATACTTGATCAAAAATTACTAAAATTCGTCGACCGAGCGGTCCAAAATAGGTACGAAACCCGAAAAAAATGCATTTTCGTACGTAATCAAGGATAAGAACGGTCACCGGATGGCTAGCGCACATACGAAAACCCATGAAGGAGCCCGTTTCGTATGTGCATCATTGATATATATTTTGACCTTGAGAAGCCTAACGCCACTGCAAATTGCGACAGCCTACATTCTCCCGGTATTCATTACACAGGATGCTAGGATAGGATGAGCTTCCCCTCCATAGGATCGATGGATTGAGTACCTTGTTAATTCTAAAGCGCTTAAATACCGTCGAAGATGCTACTTGAAACGCAAAGCGTCGTCTATCGGAATACTTGATGTATTCCGATAGACGACAACGCAGCGTTGCACGTAGTAGACCAGTGGCAATTTCAGTTATTGAGCTAACAAGATACTAACTCTACGGAAGCGAGATACATGCGATCCCGTCACAACACGCTCAGAGTCGAATCCGGACCCTCTCTTGCGCTACGGCAACCGTAACTCCGCCGGGGTGACTTGCGCGAACCAGTAACATACGGCCGCGGGCCGACGCGATGTAAGCAGATGATGCGGCAACGTTCTCTGACTTCGCCGCATGGTGAGTGAACGGGGTCTGCATGAATAGAAAGTCGACCTTGCGAAGGTCGGCGGCCGGAATCTCCGTAAGGGTCACCCCAAATCGCTCCGCCAGCCCGGTTAATGCCGGTTCAGCGGCCTTGATGGATCCCGTCGCCAATAGTCGGATCGCATTCTCGGGGATTGATTGCCGCTCCAGTGTTTCACGGACCGACTGATAGACATAGTCCGGATTACTCCTCGAACGACAGGAGATGCCCAGCACGATATCCCGCGGGCGCAGCAGCAGAAGATGATCCGGATAACGGTCGTCGGATTCATCCTTGAGTTCACGGGATGTGAGGAATACGGCGGGCACTTCTTCCCTCGCGCACATCTGCCAGCCTCGACGAATCATGCGTGCATCCTCTGCGTCATATTGCAGAACGCGAAGTCCGCCGGATGTCGGATCGCTCGTCTCCCACTCGATATCATGGTCGGTATGTAATTCCACGGAAGCACCTTGTTGCATCAGGGTCTGGATGTGCTTCAGCGCCCGATGATTCTCGATGGTCAATTGATTTCGAATCGCCACGTCCTCGAAGGATATCAGTTCCGTGTTCTCGGAAGATGTCGTTATGACGGCAAATCCCTTAAGTTCCGCGGCCATCGCCTCCGCAATGCGGTCAGCGTCTCCCCGTTGACCAGCGAGAAACGGTACGACAAACTTGCCTGTGGGATCAACAAGGAGCACGGCCGGGTCGAAAACCCGCGACTCAATGATCGGTGCCAGAAGTCGAATCATCAGTTGCGCCGGGATGAGGAATACGAGTGCGTCGACACTTGCGAAGGCCTCACGCAAACCTGCTACTGTTACAATGTCCCCGCCGAACCTGATCTGGAGTCGTTCGGCAATCTGACGCCCCTCCGCATGAATGACAACGTAGGCAAAACGCATCGCTTCATCCTCCCATTTATAGATACGTTCATTATAAACCTTTTACGCCCAAGCGTTATATCACATGCTCGAAAAGGCTTCCATCTACGCCCAAGCGTTATATCTCATGCTCGAAAAGACTTTCATCGTCAATTCATCCAACAAAAAGTAATTTTATGCAATAGGGGTGAAAAAAGTTCAACCTAGCGCATTTAGCAAATCAGTTCTAGAATAAACCTGTAGAGCTCAAGCACGTTTCGTGTTCTTCCGAGCCATAATTCCAACTCGAGAGGCACACTGGGTAATTTACCGGGTGTGCCCTTTCGATTTTCGACTTTTTATTTTGTGATAAAATACAAATTAGGAGACATGGCAAACGTATTTACGAGGTCTTCTTATGTTTAGTAACACAAGCTATGGTTTGGTTCTCGGGGGCGGCGGCGCTCGCGGAGCGTACCAGATCGGAGCCTTCAAGGCTCTTCATAAATTGGGGATTCAGATCTCATCGGTGTCCGGTGCATCGATCGGCGCGATTAACGGCGCTTTTTTTGCTCAGGGCGACCTGAAGCTGACGCTCAGCGCGTGGCGGAGGTTGAATCTTTTCGATATCGTCCGCTTAGAGGATCTCCCCGTTGTTGATAATCTTTTCGATCCTCGTAACGGAGGTCAGCTTCTGAAGGTCCTTCTCACCGACAGAGGTCTTGATATGGATCCTTTGCGCGAGCTGATGCACCGCTATATCGACGAGGAGGCGGTGCGCAAATCACCAATATCTCTGGGTATTCTGTCCTACGACATGACTTCCAGGCAGCCGGTCGAACGTTTTGTCGATGAGATTCCCGAGGGCTCCCTTTATGATTATCTTCTGGCGAGCGCGTGCCTTCCTGTCTTCAAAACGATCGAGATTGACGGGAGCCGATTCCTCGACGGGGGGTTCTATAATAACATCCCGATTGACATGCTGGCCGCCCGGGGAATTCACGATATTATCGTCATCGATGTCGGCGGCATTGAGCTTGTTCGCCCGCCGAAGACGGAGGGGATACGCGTCATTACGATTCGTCCGCAGGTTAGTCTCGGCGGCATTCTGGATATGTCCTTCCCCGTTCTGCAACGCAGCATCAAACGAGGCATGCTCGATACCTACCGGGCATTCGGTAAATTGTCCGGAAACCGCCTTTATCTCTCCGTCCGCAGTTCGAGAAGATTCGTGCGCACCTATGGACAGAATATTCTGGATGGTCTTGAGATCGCCGCCGAACGATACGGTGCGGATCCTTTACGAGTGTATACGCCCGACAGGTTGGTGCAGTTTGTTCGGACGCGTTTCTGTCAAGACAGCGAGAATTACGTCCTTTTCCGCAGGAACCAGAAAACACTCCTGCGCGAGCGTCTCCTGCGAAATCGACCGCGTTTGGGTAAGATCGACAAGGAATTCCTGATTCCGGCGACCGTTGAACTTCTCGGTGACCCGACGGCTCCCGCGGCGGCGAGAGACGTCCTGCGCAGGCTCTTTCCGGCTCCCTATGCCGCAGCCGAAGCGCTGTTCATGCTGGGTATACGCTTGACGCCAACCGATACGTCACCGTGCGAGGTGCCTGTGGTGCCCGAAGTCAAAACGATTATTGATTCTCCCGATGCGCACGCCGTGTCGGAAGTACTCGCCGTGCCTATTGCTTCCGAGACTCCCCGGACCTCTTGACTGGGCGGGGACTGCGTCGCTGAGCAAATCATCGCGTTATCTGCGCCGTCATAATGATCAAGACTTCTCCACGGCTTGCATAAGAAGCTCCTCTGCGACGGTGAAATGTTTATAGGTGCGTGTCAGTCCCTCCGCGTCTCGCGTGAGTCGG
This sequence comes from Bacillota bacterium, assembly GCA_023397475.1. Classification (GTDB taxonomy): domain Bacteria; phylum Bacillota; class Clostridia; order Saccharofermentanales; family Saccharofermentanaceae; genus Firm-13. The sequence continues at coordinate 80,678 of JAEWUD010000012.1, read as the reverse complement.
GCATAATACTCAATCTCGGCTATAGTCGTCGCAATACCCGAATCCTGATCTAATAGCGCTTCGCGATACTCGATAATCACTAATCTCCCGCCGGAATTCAGTTCATAGAACAAATAGGACTCGTCATATTCTTCCAGCTCTCCGGCGAGATATTTCTCTGTGTTATATCGGGCGATCCGATAATCCGGAGCGGAGTAATTTACTGCGACCAACGCAATCGTACCCGCCAACAGAAAACACTTGATCAATGGCAAGCGAGGAAGGAAGGAGGACAGAAGCACAAGGAGGAAAAGCACAGCAATAAGGATCATGAACGCTGTGACATTATACCGGAGAAGACTCAAGCCAAATACATTGATATAGAGCTGCATACGCAGAAACGCGGAAGCTAGTTGAACACAGGACAAGGCGAGCAGAAGTAAATTCATAATACGGAGCACGATACCCGCTCTTCCGTTATGCTTGGTTGTTCGCACGGATGTGAGCATCATCAGCAAATTGATAAAGGAGATAAATGCCAGTTCAAAGAATCCGCTTCTGGCGTATTCCGCATAGGACATACCGTCCGGAAGGGCGCCTTGTGTCGCTCCGAACAGATACCTGAACTGCACGACCGCATAGAGAAGATACAATGCATTAATCATCGCAAGAATGGTAATCGCAAATGCAGCCGGAAGTTTGGGAGAATCCTTGGGTACAGCCGAATGCTCCTCCTGTCCGAGAAGCAGGAACTTATCCTTATAACTCCAGAGGACGCTCCAGACAAACGGAATGCAGAAGATAAACAGGATGATCTTCACGACGAACTCTTCCAGATGGAACTGGTTCAGAGAATCCAGGATCGGTCGCAGCAACACAAAAAAAACCGCATCGGACATGAAGAGAAGTATCGACAAGAAGATGAGGATGGGAAATCCGATGACAAGCGCGAGAACAACTTGCCCGATGGTTTGGCGAACCTTCTTGTTCTCCGGCTTTGCGCCCCCCTTCACCATCGATGTTATCGATGTAAAAGGAGCTGCGATCTTTACAAAGGGCCGTATGAAGCTCCCGACGGCAGTTTCCAGCATAAATATGAAGTTGTCCCAACGGAAACGATCCGCGATAACCCCTTGCAAGAAGCCGATCGACAACAATACGAATATCACGAGAAAGTTTAGGATGCCCAACCATGTGTTGTCGAAAATCACATAGGTTAAGGACAAGAGAAGTGCCGAACCAACAAGAGCGAAATGCTCCAGCTTCTGGATTCTGGTTCCGACCGGTAAACCGACCCCGACGTAATAGGAAGCGATGATCAACAAGAAAAACAGTGTTGTCCCGAGTCCCCCCAGTAATCCGTTCCACAAAAAGTATTCGATGAGGGCAAAGGTAGCCAAACCTCCGGCCAAGAATCCGCGAACTGTCTTCATCTTATGATCTCCTTGTTTACAAATATTGCGATCAATCTCATTTCTCGTCTTCGATATATTCCAGGATGTCACCCGGCTGGCACTGCAATGCCCGGCAAAGTGCTTCCAATGTCGAGAATCGAATCGCTTTGGCATGATCATTCTTAAGTACGGACAGATTCGCCTGGGTGATATCAATCTTGTCAGCAAGCTCGGCAAGGCCGATCTTCTGCTTTGCCATCAATACGTCAAGTCGAACGATAATTCCCATATCACACCTCCTATATGGTTAGTTGATGTTCTTCCCAGATCTTGCAGGCTTGTCGAAAAACCTCTGCGAGGATGAGGGAGAGAAGGGTAAGAAGGAGGAAAAGAAAACCGCCGAGAAATGTCATGATGGTCGCAAAAGTATATAGTTTCAAAAAGAAGATCACGGAGAGGAGTAGAAAGGATATCGCAAGAACGATGAAACGACGGGGGTTCTTCGGATCGAAGGGCAGATTCTTCTCCAACGAGCGAAGAATTCCGTGTCCCGACAGAAGAACCGGAATCGTGAAGGTACCCGCGATATAGAGGAATAGAAGAAGAAATTCGTATGTCTCGGACATCATAAGAATTGTGTTGAAGGTCGCATAGAACGAGGGCAGAAAAAATGGCATGGTAAGAAGTACAAGAACATTCATAATCAAGAGGAAATCATTGAAGAGGCGAACGGCAAACGCGAGACTGACTTGACCGATAATCTTCATAGATAGAACCTTCCCTTCGTGTTTCTTGTCCCTATACTACATCCAAGAAATTCGTTTTGCAATAGTTTTTTATTGTTTTTCGATATATTTTTGTTGTATTACGGTTGTAACGGCTGCGACAAACCCGGAACACGCATTTGCTTGTCTTGTATTCATTGCCTTGGGTGTACTATAATACGCCTATGAAAAATATACTTCTTGTTGAAGACGATAAATCCATCGTTATCGGTCTCTCGTACTCGTTAAACGCGGAGGGCTATCATGTGGTGTCCGCGGGTACCGTTGCGGAAGCTTTGCGCAAAATGTCAGAAACGCGATTTGACCTGATTCTATTGGATCTGTCGCTTCCGGATGGCAGCGGTTATGACGTCTGTTCCGTCGCTCGCGACAAGGACGACATGCCTGTGATTTTTCTCACTGCGTGTGACGACGAGATCAACGTTGTCATGGGTCTTGAGATGGGCGCCGACGACTACATCACCAAGCCTTTCCGCCTTCGCGAACTTCTCTCGAGAATTAAGACCGTGTTGCGAAGGAATGAGAGATCCCCCGATAGTTCCGGCATCGTGACAATCGGGGAACTTGTGATCAACATGAACGCCGGCAAAGTTCGCCGAGGTGACAGCGAGGTTTTCCTCACCGCGCTCGAGTACCGTCTACTGTTGACTTTGATCAGTCACGAGGGCAATATCTTGTCACGCAACCAGCTCCTTGAGGGAATCTGGGATATCGGCGGAGATTTTGTCAACGATAATACGCTTACCGTTTATATCAAGCGATTACGCGAGAAGATCGAAGAGGATCCGACGGATCCGAAGATCATTATCACCGTACGCGGCCTCGGATATCGTCTCGGCGACAGGAAGGGGTAATCTGTGGGACTCTGGCGCAACAAGGAATTCCGAAGACATATTCTCCTGATTCTTGGGTTGTCTCTCCTCCTTTGTGTAGCCGCGTATCTTCTGGCACCCTCATCGGTCGTTTTTCTTCTGGTACTGACCGGTTTGATTTTGCTGATCGAGGTGCTTTTCGCGCGATATCGTTACCGCAGGCTGGCGCGATTATCCGATTACCTCAAATCCGTCAATGAAGGCAATTATCAACTTGAGGTCGACGAATATGACGAAGGCGAATTATCCATTCTGAAGAGTGAGATCTATAAGACGACGACGACTCTACGGGTGCAGGCAGACGCGCTCCACAAGGAGAAAGCACAGCTGGCTGACGCGATGTCGGATATTTCTCATCAACTCAAGACTCCGCTGACCTCCATGCTCGTCATGACCGATCTATTAACGGATGCGGATCTTCCGACGGATAAGCGGCATGAATTTACCGAGAGAATCAAGTTGCAACTTGAGCGTATCGAGTGGCTTGTGACTTCTCTTCTCAAGTTGGCCCGCATCGACGCGGGATCCGTGCATTTCAAGCCTCGTCGAATTGCGCTCAAAGATCTCCTGGAGAAATCCCTACAACCTTTGATGATTCCGATGGAACTTCGAAAACAAACACTCGAGACGTGTTACTGTGAAACAACGATTCTCTGTGATCCGAACTGGACATCGGAAGCGCTTCTCAATGTTATGAAGAATTGCGTCGAACACACACCGGTTGGAGGTGTTCTGCGCATTACCTGCTCCGGAAATGCTCTGTACACGCAAATTACCATCAGCGATAGCGGCGAAGGAATCGACGCCGCAGAGCTTCCGCATATTTTCGACCGTTTCTACCGTGGTAAGAATTCCTCCGATGACAGCGTTGGCATCGGCCTTTCAATGGCACGCAGCATTATATCTGCACAGGGTGGAAGTATACAATGCGAGAGTCAGCCGGGAGCCGGGACTACATTCATTGTCAAATTTTTTGGATAAGTGACGAAATCGTCACGGATTAAGTCACGAAGAAGTCATGTTGAGCCCTTAAGCTATGAATTGAGACAATCTCTATATACCGGAGGATACAAGGCGATACGATGGACATTTTACGTGTCGAGGATTTGCGCAAAGAATACGGAACGGGCGACGCGAAGGTTGTCGCATTAGACGGCGTCTCTTTTTCTGTGAAGAAGGGCGATTTCGTCGCGATCATGGGTCCCTCCGGATCGGGCAAATCGACACTTCTTCATATGATCGGCGGCGTGGACAAGCCATCGGGCGGTTCCGTCTTTATTGACGGTACGAATCTGTATTCGCTCAAGGAGTCTTCTCTGGCCGTTTTTCGCAGGCGACATATCGGACTCGTGTACCAGTTCAATAATCTGATTCCCGTCTTGAATGTTGAGGAGAATATCACGCTCCCCCTTCTGCTTGACGAGCGCAAACCGGATCCCGCGAGACTCTCGGAGCTGCTCGTGACGCTGAATGTCTCGGACCGGTCGAAGCACCTGCCCAATCAACTATCCGGAGGGCAACAACAACGTGTTTCGATCGGAAGAGCCTTGATCAATAATCCGGCGCTTGTTCTGGCTGACGAACCGACAGGCAATCTCGACAGTCATAACAGCGCCCAGATCATGGAGCTTCTTCGGATGTCCAATCGCAAGTTTCATCAGACACTGATCGTGATCACGCATGATCCGAATATTGCTCTTCAAGCGGATCGGATCATCACGCTCACCGACGGTCGTATTCTGCGTGACGAGGTCATTCGATCATGAATATACTCACGTCATTCACGCTCAAGACGATGAAGACGTATCGAAAATGGACGATTGTCACCGTGATCGGTGCATTGTTGTCGACCATGCTCCTCACGTCGGTTACAACCCTCGCCTATTCTTTACTCCAGATGTTGATCTCAAATGAGATCGAATATGCCGGCCGATGGACCGTTTGTTTCAACAATGTCCCCGAAAAGGATCTGTCTTCGCTTCTGGAGGATCTGTCTCCCAGCCAGATCGGTATCATCCGCGAATTAGGTTTCGCGAATCTGGAGGGAACATCCAACAAGGGGAAACCTTATCTCATGGTTTCGGAGTTCGATGCGAACTCGCTGCGTATGATGGGTGTGGATCTTGTCGAAGGCCGGCTTCCGGCTACAGACAGAGAGATCGTTCTTCCGGATGAGATTCGCAATACGTCGGGACTCTCCTTTTCGATCGGTGATCGTTTGTCTCTTGATCTTGGTCAACGGGTCATGGCGAATGGCATCGCCATTTGGAGTAATGAATATTATGGCGCTTCTTATACGTACTATGACGAAGTTGGACAACAGATCACAGTCGGTCCAGAGGAATTGCGTTATATCTTCTCGAAAGAATACACGGTCGTTGGATTCATCGAGACGCCGGTCGGAGAGGAATCGTGGTCTGCCGGGTATCGGGGAATCACAATTCCGTCAGAATCCGGAACGGCGACTCCCTCTCTTGCGATTAATCTCTTCTCCTTTATTGACAATCCCGATTTTCTTTATGATGAGAGGATTACCGACATAGCCTATACTTACGGCTATGAGGACGGCACCTTCTATGTCAACGGCGAGTACCTGAATTTGTTGGGTGTGTTCAACTACGGAGGTATTGCGAACTTCATCTATTCTGCCGTTATTTTCATTCTTCTTACTGTTTTGTTCTCCTCCTTCTTCCTGATCTATAATTCCTTTTCGATTTCCGTTGCCGAAAGAACGCGACACCTCGGCCTTCTCGCAACGGCGGGCGCAACGAGCAAGCAACTCCGAAGTTACGTTTTTCGCGAAGGAATGTTTGTAGCGTTTGTCGGCATTCCTCTCGGTGTCGGCGCTGGACTTGCTACCGTTGCGGCGTTACTTTGCTTTGCGGAACCGATGTTCCTGGCTGCGGGGGATTGGAGCGAGATGAAGCTTCGTCTACTTGTTCATCCGCTGCTGCTTGCGGTGATCTGCATCGTAGAGATGGCGACCTTGATGTTATCCTCTCTGTTGCCGGCATTCCGAGCGGCGAAGATCCGTCCGATCGAAGCCGTCCGCCAATCCATGCCCGCCAAGAGAAAGTTCCGGATGCCGCACATATGGGAGCATCTGTCAAAGCCGTTTGGCATCGAAGCGGTTCTGGCGACAAAGAGTTATTATCGCAACCGCTCTCGTTACCGTGCGACAACGATCTCGCTTGTGATCGGGATGCTTCTCTTTCTCACGGTATCGGCATATCTGGATTACGAGCAGATGATGCTCGATAGTTTCGGCTATAGCGACAATGCCAGCATTTCCCTGATGATCGACGGGATATCCGACGCCGAGCAAGAGAACATTCAGAAGAAGATTCTCTCCATTCCCGACGTCGACAGCGCCGCGCTCATCTATCAGACATATCTTAATCTTTATCTACCCGAAGAGAGGTTTACCGAGATAGCGCGAACTTCATCATGGGATTTCGAATACTTATCTCTCATGCTCCACATCATGAACGATGAGGCTTTCCATGACTATGCACTATCGCAAGGCGTTGATCCGAATCTGTGCCTTGATCCTTTGAATCCGGGCGGGATCTTTATCAACTTCGTGGAAGAATACGATTACGAACAGATGAGAATCATCTCCGGCGAGGTTCTTGATATCTCACCCGGAGAGAAGCTTCCGATATCGTTCATGTCAATGACGTACGACTATGAGCATACTTTTGAAGACTATGCCGACTTGCCGGAGAATCAGAAACAGGCGTTTACCGCTGTCGCAATTTCGCACGAGAGCCCGATCGGTCTGGAATATCAATACTTCGGCTCTCCAACGATGGTCATTCCGCTATCTCTTTACAAGGGAATGGCAGAGAATGCGGATGAATCTGTGGCGACAAACCTATACCTGCCTTCGATTTATATCGCCACGGATCGGTCCAAAGATGTGGAAGAGAATATACGAACGATGCTGACGACAATTCCCTCGAGCCAGGTTTATCTTATAAATATGTCGACCGCTCGCGAGAGCGACGAACAGGTTGCTGTGATAACCAAACTTCTTTCCTTCGGGTTCATCTCGTTGGTCAGTGTGATCTGCTTGGCAAATCTGATTAACACCGTGACCACGACAACAACATTGCGACGCAAGGAGTATGCCATGCTTCGCTCTGTCGGAATGTCGCAAAAGTCGTTCAATCGCATGATCCGGCTCGAGAGCATTTTTGTCGGACTTCGAGTACTTATCTTCGGCATCCCGATCAGTATCGGTCTGGATCTGCTGCTATTCTATTTACAGTCATACAATAACCTGTTCTCTTTTCGCATCCCCGTCGTACAGTACGTCATTGTCGTTGTCATGATCTTTGTCCTCATATTCGCGACAATGTCCTTCTCCATCGCACAAATTCATCGCGAAAATATCATCGACGCACTGAAAAGCGATGAGGAGTAACAGTGCATAGCAAGGGATTTGGGTCCTTGCGTATCACACATCTCCGGCTTGTAAAACTCCTCTGCCGAGAAATAGAATCAGAAGAGAAATCAGCGTCGCATAGACAAATGCCGCAAGATACGCAAGGAATATCAGAGCCGGCATCAGCGTATGAAGGAAGTACAGAGAGACGCTGAAAACAGCGATGCCGGGCGCTAAGAGAATACCCCCGCAAACCAGATAGACAATCGCATTGAGAAACTTGGACTTCGTATCCCCGAGAATTCGCTGGGTCAGTATCGTCATGCTGATATAGATCTGGGACATCGCCGCATACACCAGTGTCGCGCAGATCGGATACCAGGGATCAGATCCGATCATGACGGCCAATATCGAAAACGCCACAAGGCCCTCGATGGCCGCCTTGACAACCGTTGCCAAATTCGAGAAGAAGAGTTTGGAGAAATTGGATGCGGGGATGATATAAATAAAGGGCTTCGTTAATTCCTGCGTGAATTTTCCCATGATACTCGTAAAATACAGAAGATACGCGAGCGCCGCAACCCCGATGACTTCGGCGAGAAATGGCTCCATCTCACCGGCGTTTATTATGAATCGGAAGATAAATCCTGCCACAACAGCGGCTCCGACCGCCAGAATCGACATCTTGTCGACAAGGTACAGGCCGGTTCGTCTTTGTTCCGTAAGATGACGGAAGAAGATCGCCGATGCGCCGCGACCGCGGCCGACAAGACCGCTCTTACCTGTTTTGACATCCCCGAGATTTTGTGTAAATGCCGGTTTGCCATCCTTGATCGCCGTCCGGGTCGCATGTGAAATCTCTGTAATACTTAATACGTCCTCATAATAATCCGACTCGGTCCTCCGAACGAGAACTAATCCTATTGCGGGGAATAGCAAAGCCGGTGTCAGGTGAAGTAGTGCCAGAAGCACATTTCCTTCGATGAGGTATCTTACATAGCCCATCAGCCAACCTGCAAATGGGAAAAACCCAACAATCGGAAGCTGAAAAAACTCTGGGATCTTCGTATAATCGCCCTTCTGAAGCGCTAAAAACGCAATAAATCCGAGCCCCAGAACAACGGCCAAGCCATAAAGTATATATTTTCCGACGGAACGACGGGAGGGCACCGGTGCCGTCAGCGAGTAAATACAAAGTGTCGATGCCTGCACGGACATCACAAGGAAAAACCAGCCGGAAAGTACGGCAAATATTCCCATCGCGTCGAGTCCGAAGAAATTAATAAGATTCGGAATCTGGAAGCACATGAACAGGGTCATCAGAAGGCTCAAACCAAGTTGCCGTATCATACCGTAGATCAGAACCGTCTGCGGCCGTATCGGCGAAGTGAACATGAAATTTACATCCGACATCGAAAAAAATGTCGATCCCTGCTTCAGACCCTTATTTATCGTTAAGAAAGATATGAACAGGAAGAGGGCAAAGACTATGGCGAAGAAATACGGTGCGGCAGCGGCCAGCATCGCCTGCCCGCCTTCTCCACGTTCTCCGCCGCTGTTCAACGCGGAGAACACCATCAATCCACCGAAAATCAGATAGGCGATCAATTGCGCCGGCTTGCGAAGCATCTGTCGCAACATATTCTTGAGGATTGTACGAAGAAGATAGAAGATACTCCTCATGCGTTTCCCTCCGTGATTTGGAAGAAGAGATCCGCAAGGCTCTGTCCGCCGTTCGCCTGCTCCTCTTCACGGCTCCGCATGGCGACGATCTTACCCTTGACCATAATGAAGGCCTGATCCCATAATCCCTCGACACTCTCGATCATATGTGTTGACACGAGAATAGCTGCGCCCTGGTCTCGAAGCTCAGAAAGGATGATCTTGAGCTCCTTGATCGCATGCGGATCAAGACCTACGAGCGGTTCGTCGAGAAGGATCATTTTCGGGCGCGGCAACAAAGCGCAAAGAAGGCTGACCTTCTGTTGCATACCTTTCGAGAGCTCCTTGCCCAGCTTCGTTCGAATATCATAAATCTCCAGTCGCTTCATCAACTCTTCTGCATATTCATGAGCAGAGGAATCCAGTTTATAGGCGCGAATGATGAACTCCGCGTGTTCTTCAATCGTCAGAAGCTCGTAAGGAGCCGGTATCTCCGGAACATAGCCGAGGACTTTCTTGGCTGCGGTGCTCTTATTGGGATGACCGTCGATGTTCACGGAGCCGGAGAAGCGCAGAAGGCCGATGATCGATTTGATCGCCGTCGATTTACCTGCACCGTTCGGTCCCAAGAGTACTCCGATCTCGCCCGCGTTAAGCGTAAGGCTGACGTGGTCGTTGGCCAGTACCTTGTTGTATTTCTTTGTGAGCTCCGTCACTGTAAGCATGCGTGCACCTCCGGCATCAATCCATAAAGTAAGAAACGTTTCGTCTGCTCTGACAATCGTAGCAAAATCTGCTTCAATTGTCATTGTTTCCGAAACGTATATCCTTAACTTTGACTTAATTTTGGGCCGGAAACCCGATCGTACCGCTTATGCTCCGGAGCCTGCGGATGCCAGTGCGTTCTCCACTGCCTGAAGAATCCCTTCGCTGCTGTATGTCGCTCCGGAAACCACATCGACCTGCGTTGTCTGCGCATCGTATATGTCATCGAGGATAACGTCGATCGCACGGTCAAAATATTTCCTGTCTTCCTCAGACGAGACAACCGTAATCGAGGTGATCAACCCGCCCTCTACGGTGACATCTACGGTGATATCCCCGCGAAAACCTGATCCTGTACCACGATATGTCCCGTCAATATATGTGTTACTTCCGATGGAGGTTACAGATGTGCCCAAAGCAGCCGATGTTTCCGTTGAACTGGCATTTCCCGAAGTCCCAGTTGATGTTGCCTCCGATGATTCCGGTAATGACTCGGATGACACTTCGCTGGATGCACTCGTCATCCCCGGTGTTGGTTGAATCTCAACAGTGATCACAGCAGCTGAATCCTCGATTGCAGAAATTCGATCGGCCAGAGTGTTTCCCGCCACCGCAAGTCCAACGAGAAGTAGAATGGCTATGGATGCCGCAAGGATCGGATGCATCGATCGGTGAAAGGAACGAATTCCGATGTTCTTCTTCGGGCAAATATCCACACATTTCATACATCGGATACATGCGCCGTCACGAATGACATCGATACCTTGCAAGTGAACTCCCATACCACAAGCGGACGAGCAAGCTTTGCAATTTCCGCAAGCTTCACTACTCTTTTCGAGACGTATGATTGAAACTCTCGAACAAACGGAAAAAACCGCGCCAATTGGGCATAGATATCGACAGAAGAAACGTTCGATTCGAATCGAAGCAAGAAGAATTGCGAGAAGAAGGATCGACGCCGGCAGCAAGCCGGGAAAGATGAGTGCAAGATTCGGGAGTTTCCCTGTCGTCAAGAGCAGGGCAAAAACATCCCATGGACTGAAGGTACTCACACTGATTTCAAGTATGGACAGAAGGACCAGCACGGAGAGAAGGACGTATTTCACGCCCCGTAGCACACGATCCACAGAGGGCCGAACGCGGATTCGACGTTTGAACACGCGTGATCCCAAGCGATAGAACATCTCAACAAAGCTGCCGAACGCACACATCCAGCCGCAGAAGAATCGTCCCGCAAGAAGAGTAACAGTCACAGAGGCAAGAAGTGGGACAAGATCAGCAAGGCTGCCGGCGAAGGTAAAGGTTCCGTCTCTCAAAGCAATAGCAAGATCAATGACGCCAAAATACGCCGAGATATAAAGGCTTGGGAGAAGAAAAAAGAATAACACCTGACTCGCGATGCGAAGCCATTGGTTGAAATTTTGCTTGATTTTCGGGGTAGTCCTCTTGCCGCCAGCCGAACTCATCTGATTCTTTCTCTTCATTCATTCAACCTCTATTCCAGATTCGTTTCCACTACTTTTCTCTATCGTAATGGTTTCACAACAACAATGCATGGCAAAAGTCGCAAAAAAATGCGGCAGACCGAAAGTCGATCTGCCGCATTCAATTGTTAAAGAAGTATTTCTCAGTTGGGGTTCTGAATCGTCTGCGCCCGCATGCTCGGCGGTGCCGGATTAATCGTTGCCATCCGTGAAGCAGCCAGCATCTGCGCCATGATCTCGCTGTCCTCCGGGATCAGGTCAATCGGCGTCCCGGCATTCTGAATGCGCGTCGTCTCGAGAATCTCGAACATCGCCGCAGCCACCTTCGGATCCTGGGAAATCTCACGCAGAGCTTCTCCGACGATCTTCGGCCGAATCGCTGCTGCCTTACCGAAATCAAGAGCCGCGGTACGCTCTGCCGCACTGCGAATGATATTGACCTGATTCGCTCCGTCTTGCTTGATCGCGCTCGTTACCTGACGAAGGCGGTTCACAACCTTGCTCTCGATCTGGCGAATCATCTCATGATCGCGGAAGTGTACTTTACGGACATAGCAGGATCCCAGCATGTATCCCCACTCGGAGGACTTCGCAGAAACTTCGGAACGGACCGTCTGACTCATCGCATGGCGATCAATCATCATACGCTCCAGCGGAAGGTTCGACAGACAGCGGACGGTGGAGTTGCCGACGTTCGCCGCCAATGAGCCGCGGGGATCTGTGTTCTTGAAGATATAAGCGAGCGGGTCATTGATGTACATCTCGTACCAGATACCGACGCCCATCGGTGCGCCTTCCTCGGAGTTAACGGGCTGACTGCGCAGGTACTCCTGATCCAGACGCAAGTCGACCGTATACTTCTTCCCAAGCCAGTTGATAACAAGGGCAGCGAGACCGAGATCCTTCCAGAGGAAGTGCAAGCCCGGTTCATCGATCGTCCCGATTACGTTACCGAACAGAACATATACGAGAGCCTGTCGCTCCTTGACAATTACATAGATGCCGAGGAATCGAAGAATCGCGAAAAAGAGCGGAACTCCGATGGCAAAGATTAACGCGGAGACAAAGAAAACCGTCAGCCAAACGCCGATATATTCGGTCGAGACTGCCAGGAAAAGAAGAACAGGAAACATACTCATCTCTTCTCCCTCCTTACAATACGCTTCGTCTGATCAAGAAGGGCCAGCCGGACGTTGCGAACATAGAGCTCGATGGCTTCTTCGCCACCCTGCGCCTTCAGTTCACGTAACTGCGTCGACAAACGCTGCAATGTCTCGATCTCACCCTGGGCCTTCAATGTCTCAATCTCGACGGCACGCTTACTCTGTACGATCTTCTGATCGGCGGAAGCTTGCGCAAGGCTGATATCAGAAGAAACCTGGTTGTGCGCGGTATTGATCGCGGCCAGCGCGGATTCGACCTCGGCCGGCGGGTCAATGCCGGTAATCAACGACGCTTCGAGAAGGACGCCATAACGGGCGGCCGATACATCGCACTCCTGGTCCATGTGGTCGTTGAGCTCGCGAAGATTCTTACGAAGGTCGTTAATAGAAATCCCCTGAACCGACGATGCGGCGGAGGATTGCAACGCCTCAAACGTCGAGAACGTTCCCGAAGTTGCGGAAGCCTCCTCGGGGGAGAGAACAGCAACCACCGGTGACACGGACGGATCCTTATCCAATTCGGGAGCTTTGCCCTCGAACTGCGCGATTCTCTCACGAAGCACAGAAACGAAATATCCCATGACATGAGCGATCGGCTTCTTGACACCGAAGATATACGCGTAGAGATTCTTCTCGGAAACGCGGTATCGGATCTGACCGGTAAGTCCGATGTTCAGCTGATCCTTCGTTACGGCGTCGAGAATGGTATTGCGTTGATTGGCATTCGGAAATTCGGGATCATAGGCCATATTGCGCGTCTCAATCGCAATCGAGACCTTGTAGACCTTCTCCCACGGCCACTGAAAATACGGGCCGCCGGGTGGAATGACCTTGACTTGCGGGTACTTGTACCTCTCGCGCTCGTCATTCCTTAAGTTGTCCGCTATCGGGTCGTCCAGCGTTGTCTTACCCTTAATTCGCTGTGCCTTGCCGAAAACTGTCTTAACGGCACGCTCGTTCTGGTTCACGATGTAGAAACCGCGAAACACATAGCGAATGATAAACCACGCGAGAAAACCGCAGAGAATAGGAACTAATGCATCCATAACTTTCCCTCCGTTTACTCCTTGCTTGCCGCGCGTTCGAGTCGCGAAATCGCAACCGGACGCGCATGCTCTCAAACAATTTTAACACCCTGATTGCAGTGAAACAAGTAGGGAATCCGCGTATTTTCGAAAATACTTGATAATTTTCGAAAGCACCGGGAGGCCGATCAGGAAAGCCGGAATGGACTCATTCCTTCTTCCAGCTGTCTTCGACAGACGCGCCGGCGGCTATCTTTTCGGCACTGGATATATAGGATTCAGTGGATGCGTCACCGCTCACGAAAATCACGCGCCAGCTGGCAGTCGTATATTCGTCGGGACTTGTTGATCTGCGATTTCGGACAAAACCGGCCACATCGGAAAGAATTCTTTCGCGCACCGATGAAGTGAAGCTCTGCAAGGACGTAAGTGTCAGAACAAGATATCCATCGTCAGAATATTCGAGATCGTGCGAATACAATTCATTCGGAAATCGAAGCTGCAAATTCTCGGCAAAATCGATTGTAGCTTCATTGACCTCCGCCATCTGATTCTCGAGGATCGACGGATCCGGTCCATATTTCGTATCGCGCTTATTCGCACCGATCATTCCGGGCAAGAAAATCACAAGAAGAATGACGACGACAACGACAGCAAGACCTGCCGCGATCAGAAGGATCTTGCCGTTTCGTGTGTTCTCATCGGGGATCGGCATCAAGGGATACCGGTTGTTAATCTCCAGCATGATGGATTCATTCTCGGCGATGAGTTTATCAATCTCCATCGGATTCCCGGCACTTATCCGCCGCTTCTCCAATTCCTTGCGAACGCGGGGGTACAGCGCATGAATCTGCATACGCTCCGCACTGGCTCCGCCCTTGTCATGAAGCGTGTAGAGACACTCCATACGTCTGTAAGGGATCTCAAGTCGATAGGGATACTTCTTCGCAAGCTGCCGGTACGCATCAAGCGCCTCCGTATCAAATCCGCGTTTCTTCAGATATTCCGGACGCTTGATCTCATAATCATAGGAATCTCCGAGCAGGGATAGGAGCTGGGTCAGGGCTTCCCAGGCATATCCGATCATTACCGATGTCTGCTCCCAATGGTTCAGGCTGTCATAATATCGGAAGGCCAAGGCATAGAGTTCCGGATCTTTGCCGCAGATATGCGAAGCCAAATCGAAGTAGCGACGCACATCGTCCCGTCGGTCGTCGATCGCCGCGTCGCGCAAGCTTCTTTTGTAGGACATGTATTTCGGATCTGTTGCCTCAGGAATGATCGGAAGATAGGAGAGGCTATATGTGGTGTTTGTCTCGTGCTGAATCACGCCGATGGATTCCGTCGGAAGATGCAAGTAGGATTTCTCGTAAACTGTCCATCCGAAGAATGCATCAAACATCGACCACACACGACCGGGAACATACGGATGATCAATAAAGAACTGTAGAACACCTGCCGCAATCGCATCGCGATCGGATGCCTCCGTCAAGGGCGCCTGAATCAGGAGGCGTTCCCAGTCGGAAGCCAAGATGCGCGTCTCCGGATTACGATATAACTCCTGCATGCGCGGGATGAATGCTGCGATAGGATATGTCTCTTGCTCTGCGTGACTCAAATTCTTTACCCCTTCGTCTTATAAAAAGCATAAAAAAGGGCCTATGAAACGATTAACTAGATACTAGCATACACATAGGCGCGAAAAATGAAAGAGAATTTGATTTTTTCTTACGATTGGATTGCAAAGCTGGAATGTGGCCACCTGTCGTGATTATGGGCGAAACCGTTTCTCCTATATGAACACATGAAAAGAGGCTGTCACGTCAGTGATTATGCAATCACTTCTGCAACAGCCTCCTCGGTGTTCAGTGAATTATTGTTCTCTTACGGATTGATCGTAACCGATTCATCCTCAAAGATGGTCTCGTAACTATCGTAGTCATACGCCTCAAGAAGGAACTCGACTTCTTCGAACTCTTCGATGTCGTTCTCCTCAAGATCTTCGGAATAGAAGTACATCTCACAGATGCCATTCTTGCCGTCCATTACTGTCGTTCCCATGTAGGAGTTGATCATGAATCCGTTCACGGCCATGTCATAACCGCCGACATTGACTGTATTACCTGTCGTGTTCTCGACGACAAAGTACAGAACCGTCGCCCAGTCATCCGACTCCATGGACAAATAGGTCACACGAATACCGTTGGCATTGTATACCTCGGCTCCATTCTCTGCGTTATCCGGAGTAGTATCCATCTTCGAGATGTCAGATGTCTCGATCGTGATCACATCGGTAACAAGGACGCTGTCATAGGAGTCAGAATCATAAACATCAATAACGACCTCAATCTTGCCCACATTGCTGATGCCTAAATCCTTCAGAAGATCAGAGGACAAATAGAGTACATCATTTGTCTTCTTGCCTGCGCTGACATCTGTGTACAGGTAACCGGGAACCATAAAATCATTGACTGCGAGCTGTGGCGCAGAAACAGAAATGTCAAGATCCGAGTTGTTCTCGATCAAGAGCTTCACGCCGATGCCGTCATAATCGTCTTCTTTGAGTTCTGTTGCCGTAATCTTGATGTCTGACTCATCAACGATGACCTGTTCCTCCATGGAGGGCAGGTTCGTGTTGCGATCCTCATCCTCGTCCTCATCTTCGTCTTCTTCCTCTTCGGTTGCCTCAGTCTCGTCTTCGTCTTCGTCCTCGTCTTCTGTGACTTCCGTCTCGTCCTCGTCCTCGTCCTCGTCTTCTTCCTCTTCCTCGTCTTCTTCCTCTTCCTCGTCCTCATCTTCGTCTTCATCTTCATCTTCGGTCGTCGCGGACGTAGGGGTCAGTTTGCTTAACATGTCACAACCTGTTGTCGCAACAGTAAACGAACCGACCAGTAAAAGAATACACAGATACCGGACGATTGTTCCAATTATTTTCTTGCTCATAAAATCCTCCCAGATTTACATTTGGTGAATGAACGATGTATATGGATCAATTATAGCAGAATTCCTTGTTCTTGTCTGAAAAAGGTGCGCAAGAGATCGATGTAACTTACCGTCATATTGATACAAGCCTGTTGAATTCTGCCTGAGAAGCGAAAAATCAGAGGTCTGACGGCAGCGGGTCATCGATGACCGGAGTTTCCTCCAGCGGCAGAGTCGAAGATTGCTTCTTCTCTATTACCGTGAAAACCAATCCGACGACGATGGACAAATAGAACGTGATCATACGCCATAGAACAACAGCCAGACTGATCATATTTTTCGGGAAAAACATGCTGAAAAAAATCGAGAAGCTTCCTTCCGCCGCCCCGATACCGCCGGGGATCGGAACCGACGAGGAGATCATGTGCACGAAGGATTGCGCAGCGAGCAACGTGACGCTGTCGGTCGGGGGCAAACGGAAGCTATAGTAGATGACATTCCCGATGAAGAAATACGCCAGAAGCTGAACCGCTGTAACAAGAGCAATCCTAGCAAGTTGGAGCTTATGTCGACTCAGGTAGGTGAATTGACGATTGAAGCTGTCGAGTTCGATATTCAGAAACTCTCTCTTTGCCTCAGGCTTCTTCAACAATCGAAGATATGCAAGTAAGTCGATCGTTTTGTTGGCAATCTTCTTCGTCCAGTCCTTGAAAAACGCAATGGCAAGAAGTCCCAACGTGATAACGGTATTCCCGGCAAAGCCAAACAACACCGCAACCATCAGGGTATCGACATGTCCCATGAAGAATTGGAAACGAAAAATAATCGCGGAAACACTGATGGCCGTGAGCGTCAACTGGTAGACGATAAACTTTGTCAAAAGCGCCGACATACATTCGCCGAGCGGCGCGCCGTTCTTCACCAGAAAATAAGCCTGCGCAGGCTCCCCACCGGAAGCCAGCGGAGTAATCGCGTTAAAATACTGCCCGATCATTGCAATTCGAACCGAGACAGAAAATTTCTGCGATGGATGAATCGGCTTTAACGAAAGATGCAAAGCCACACCGTCGAGGAACCAATAGATGAAGATGCAAGCAACGGCGGCAATCAGCCAACCGACATGCGAAATACGCAGTACCTCCACCACATTCTTGATACTGTCGACGAGAACCAGATAGCCGATCATCACAAGAAAGGAAAGGATACACAACACAACGATGAAGCGGTTGGATTTGACGCTGCCTTCGTTGACCTTATTCTCCACGCAGTTTCTCCTTAGCGTACACCTTATGGTAGAACTCATCCCACATGGCGAAAACATGCTCCTTCGAATAGAATTGATGTCCTCTTGCGGACGCTTCCGACGCCTCACGATAGTAGTCGGCGTCTTCCGAAAGACGACGCAGGACGGACACAAATCCGTCGACGTCCTTCTCGCGAAGGTAATAATCGAAAAGAATGTTCTTGTAGATATCAATATCGCGCAAGAGCATCGGGATATGGCAACTCATGGACTCCAGGACCGTCATCGGAAACAGTTCCTCGAAAGACGGCAGAAACATCGTATCCGCAATGTTATAAATCTCCGGCATCTTCTCCCTGTCGATGATGCCGAGGAAGGTAACATTCGGAGGCGGATTCTGCATGACCTTCTTGACTTCCGGATATCCGTCCGTCATTTGTCCGAAGGAGAATCCCCCGGCCCATACAAACTGGATATGCGGCAACCGCTTCGCCACCTCAATGAAGTCAAAAATCCCCTTACGCACCTGAAGTTGACCGACGCCGAGGACAACGTACTTGTCCTCCGGAATCTTGTAGCGCTTACGCAACATACGGCGTTCCTCATCGCATTTGCGATAGAAGACGTCGCCGGACACATAATTCGGGATATAGACAATCCTGTCACGTTGGACCCCATACCGGACCAACTCATCAATGAAATAGGAGTTTACCGTGACTAGATAATCCATTCGATTATAGAATGAAATCATATACTTGTAAAACATGCGCTTCAGAATACGCGGAAGATCAATGCTCGTTTCAACGGTCTCCGGCAAAAAATGCACATACCCGACCGTCGTGCCAAAATGCTTGACGAGCGCCAGGGTGAGGTAGAACTTGATGTCAATTGTGTGATAATGCGTGATATTGGCGAAACGAATCTTGTTCTCGGTGATCTCGAATTCGTTAGACAAGCCGGACTTCACGAGAGCAACCATCTCATCGTAAGCAGACCCGACGCCCTGACCCTTGACCTTGTACGCGCTCGAAAGCATATTAATCGACTTGCGGGCGTCATTTCTCTTGGGTGTCATTCGTGTGTTCCTCATATCTGATAGAATCTTCCTGCATATCATACCATAAACTTGTTTTTTTTCATCCCGTAAAACGTTCTTCCGATAAAGAGCTGTATTCTTTTTCGATACGATAGAGGGTTACGGAACGTCCCCGCTTCGTCCGAATCGAAAACTCGTCAGAAATCGTAAGGTTTCCTTGCCGTCTGCTTCCTTGCACTTCATCGCGAAAACGTGCTATAACAGGTTCATGTACGAAATCGCCCGCCTGCACCCGCAGGCAAGGCCGCGACAAGGCCGAAAGGGACAAACAGCTATGTTTACCATCGTTTCCAAGCGAATTCTGAATGACAATGTAACGTTGATTGAGGTCGACGCCCCTCTGATCGCCCGCAAGGCGCAGGCCGGTCAGTTTATTATTTTCCGCATAGACGAATTCGGCGAGAGAATTCCTCTCACCATCGCCGATTACGACCGCGAGCGCGGCACGGTAACGATCATATTCCAGCACGTCGGTCGGTCGACGAAGCTACTCGCCGAGAAGAATCCCGGCGATACCATTCTCGATTTTGTCGGACCGCTCGGCAAGGCTACGGAACTCGAAGGATATAAACGGGCGCTTGTCGTCGGCGGCGGCGTCGGTTGCGCGATCGCCTACCCTTCCGCAAAGGCACTTTTCACGAAGGGTACTCGTGTCGATGTTGTCGCGGGCTTCCGCAACAAGGATATCGTGATCCTCGAAGACGAGATGAAGGCCGTTTCCGAGAACCTGTACATCACCACCGATGACGGTTCTTACGGCGACAAGGGCTTCGTCACCGATCGCGTACGCGCGCTTATCGATGCCGGCAACGAATATGATCTGGTCATCGCGATCGGTCCCGTCATCATGATGAAGATGGTCGCGGCCGTCACAAAGCCCTATGGGATCAAGACAGTCGTCTCCCTGAACCCGATTATGGTGGACGGCACCGGAATGTGCGGCGGCTGTCGCGTTACCGTCGGCGGCGAGATCAAGTTCGCCTGCGTCGACGGGCCGGATTTCGACGGACATGCGGTTGACTTCGACGAGCTGATGCGGCGGAATACGATTTACAAGAAGCAGGAAGTCAATGATGCGGCACACCACTGTCGCTTGAATCCGGAGGATATGCAAAATGGCTGATATGTCACCTCGCAAGGTCCCGATGCCCGAGCAGGATCCCAAGATCCGGAGCACGAATTTCTCTGAGGTTTCGCTCGGTTATACCGAAGAGATGGCGATCGCCGAGGCGAAGCGATGCTTGAATTGCAAGCATCGCCCGTGTGTCTCGGGGTGCCCCGTCAATGTTAATATCCCGGACTTCATCATGAAGGTTGTCGATGGAGAGTTCGAAGAAGCATTTCGCTTGATCCGCGAGACGAACTGCCTTCCCGCGGTCTGCGGTCGTGTATGTCCGCAGGAGTCCCAGTGCGAGGAGCGTTGTGTGCGCGCCATCAAAGGCGAGTCCGTCGGAATCGGTCGTCTGGAACGGTTTGTCGCCGATCGTCATATGGCTACAACGACGACCAAACCGGAGAAGCCACAGCCGAACGGACACCGCGTCGCGGTCATCGGCGCGGGACCCGCGGGATTAACCTGTGCGGGAGATCTGGCGGCACAGGGTTTTGCGGTCACGGTTTTCGAGGCCTTTCACAAGCCGGGTGGTGTCCTGGTCTATGGCATCCCGGAGTTTCGCTTGCCGAAAGATCTGGTAGCTCGCGAGATCGAGAATGTTACGGCGTTGGGCGCGGAGATCCGAACGAATATGGTCATCGGCAAGGTCTGGTCGATCGATGAGCTTTTCGAGGAGGGATACGAAGCGGTCTTTATCGGTTCGGGAGCCGGTCTTCCGAGCTTCATGAATATCGAGGGCGAATCTCTCGTCGGCGTCTACTCGGCAAACGAATATCTTACGCGCGCCAACCTGATGAAAGCGTATGACGCGAGCTATGACACCCCCCTTCGCAAGAGTCGTTCGGTCACGGTCGTCGGCGGCGGCAATGTCGCGATGGACGCGGCGCGTACCGCAAAACGCTTGGGCGCCGAGAATGTCTATATTGTATATCGTCGTTCTGAAGCTGAGATGCCGGCACGACTTGAAGAAGTCCATCATGCCAAGGAAGAAGGAATTATCTTCCGGACGCTCTCGAATCCGATCCGCATCCTCGGCAGCGACGCCGGAGAAGTCACCGGCATCGAATGCGTCGAGATGGATCTGGGCGAACCGGATGAGTCCGGCCGCCGTCGTCCCGTGGTCAAGAAGGATTCCAATTTCATTCTCGACACAGACACCGTCATCATTTCCATCGGAACCTCGCCGAATCCGCTCTTGCGTTCGACGACCGAAGGCCTTCAGACCGATCGTCGCGGCTGTCTCGTCGTCGACGAGAACCTGATGACCACAAGGCCCGGCGTATTTGCCGGCGGTGATGCCGTCACAGGCGCCGCCACGGTTATCCTTGCGATGGGCGCCGGCAAGAAAGCAGCTGAGGGAATCACGAAGTATCTGGGGGTCAAATGACACGAATTGTTATTCTCGACGGATATACCACGAATCCCGGCGACCTCTCCTGGGAGCCGATATCGCGAATGGGCGACATTACCGTCTATGACCGCACGGCGCCGGATCTGGTACTTGAGCGGGTTGGGGATGCTGAGATTATCCTTACCAACAAGACACTTTTCCCGGCAAGAGTCATCGCTGCATTGCCGTCTGTCCGCTATATCGGCTGTATGTCAACCGGATACAATGTCATCGATCTCGAAGAAGCGCAGCGCCGCGGAATTACCGTAACGAACGTGCCCGAATATGCGACCTTCGCGACGGCACAGATGACGATCGCTCTCCTTCTCGAACTGACCAATCGCGTCGGCAGTCATAATCAGCACGTTCACGAAGGCGCGTGGAGCCGGTCGGTCGACTTCTGCTTCACGGACGGTCCGATGACCGAACTTTTCGGGAAAACATTGGGCTTAATCGGATACGGACGTATCGCGCAGCGGACCGCGCGGATAGCTTCCGCACTCGGAATGCGCGTCCTGGCCACCAGCCGTTCGATCGAGGCGCGGATGCACCGGGAGAGCCTTCCGGATTTGTCGCCGGATTCCCTGCTTCCCGACATCCGACTCACCTCCCTGACCACACTGCTTCGGGAAAGCGATGTCATCTCCTGCCATTGTCCGCTGACGCCGGAAACGCGTCACCTGATCTCCGTCGATACCATCGCCAAGATGAGAGACGGCGCGCTCATCATCAATACGTCTCGCGGCCCGGTTCTCGATGAGAGCGCCGTCGCAGAAGCTCTGATCGCCGGAAAACTCGGCGGCGTCGCGGTTGATGTCCTCTCCCATGAGCCACCGCAAGAAAACAACCCTCTTCTTTCCGCGCCGAATTGTATCATCACCCCGCACATCGCCTGGGCTCCCAAAGAGACCCGCAGCCGTCTTCTTGACACCGTAGCCGGAAATCTCGAGGCCTATCTGGCCGGACATCCGCGAAATACTGTGTGCTGATGGCGGTCGGTGAGCGAGGTGGATGCAGGACATCTCTTCGTTGAAGCATTCGCAAGAACACGAACTACTAGATCGCGTTCTTGTGAATTCACGTTTGGAGAGCGAAGGAATATGATGTCAGGAATAGATATCTCTCATAAGGAAACCTACCAAAACACCAATTAATGGCTTTTTGGTAGGTAAATCATTGAAGAATAACGCGATTATTTGTTAATGACTACCTACTCAATCCCATAAAAAATGACTTTGGGTAGGTTATCATTGAGGAGAAATAGCTAATCATTGAATAAAAAAACGATTATTTATCAATGATTTACCTACCAATTCGACCCAAAAGGACATTTTAGTAGGTTATCATTGAGCAGAAATGCTAGATCTCAGAAACTATAGCAAGCTCGACCACCTCGACATCCTTCATTTCTTTGGAAAAATCCCACAGCACCCCAAATCCTAGTCCTGCCGTGGTCGAGCATTTGAGGAGCGTCTCCTCCGCAGAGCTTTAGCTCGAGGACAAGGGACGCGAAACAAATGCGAGACCACACTTGGGAGCGAGAAGAATGCTTGACCAGACAAGGGACGCGAAACAAATGCGAGGCCACACACGGGAGCAATAAGAATGCTCGTTTACTCTTACTCCTACGGCGCATCAAAATGTCGCGTGAAGATCTCTGTATCCTCCAGTAACGCATCGATCGAATCGATGCCCAGACGATGGAGAAGATCCATCACATAAGGATTGTCGACGGGCGTGTGATGCGTCGCGGAGAGGGCATAGTGACTGACGTGTTCGGTGCCTTCATCGCGGGGGATCAAGGCCTTGGGACCGCCGACGCAGCCGCCGGCACAACCCATGCCCTCGATGAAGTTCGAGGTCACTTCTCCGGCGCGAACTCGCTCGAGAAGTGCACGACATGCCGCGACACCGTCCGCTTTCTCTGCTTTGAATGGAATATTGCGATTCGGATGAAGTCTCTCGACGGTGCTTCGGACGGCCATGCTGACGCCCCCCGCACGCGCGTAGATGCGACCGGCCAGCGAGGAGTGCGCACGGAGATCCTCCGGTTCGGTCGCGGGGTCAACTCCAGTCAGAGCGAAGATGTCACGGACCTCCTGGAAGGTCAGCACATAATCGATCGCGTCCGCGACGTCGGGCTCTCGCGCCTCTGCCTTCTTAGCGATGCAGGGGCCGATAAAGACGGTTCGGGCTTCGGGGTGGAGTCGCTTGATCGAGCGGCCGCTCGCTACCATCGGAGACACCGACGGCGGGATGTGAGGCACCATATCCTTGTAGGACTTGCGGATCATCGCGATCCACATCGGACAGCAACAGGAGGCGAGCACAAAGTCCTCTTCGGACTTGATCGACCGGTCGTATTCGAGAGCTTCCTTGAGCGTCAGAATGTCCGCGAAAAGCGCCACCTCGATCATCCCCGCGAAACCGATATGTTTGAAGGAACTCCGGAGCATTCCCGGCGTGATCTCCTCGCTGAACTGGCTGATGAAGGCCGGCGCGATCAGGGCGTACACCGGAGCCTCCTTATGCATCAGCATCTCGAAAATCGGCAACAGATCTTTTCGCTCCGCGAGGTCCTTCTTACGGTCTCCCTCGAGACAAGCTGTACACCCGTCCCACTTCTCTTCCGATAGAAAGACCTTGCCGTTCTCGTCCTTGCGAATCGCTTCGAAAAAGCATTTAAGCCCTTTGGCTTTCGCATCGGGATTTACGCAGAGGCACTCGGAAATCGTACGCGCTTCCCTCTCCTTCTCCGGATTCAGAAGGCAGTCCAGTTGATATTTATCGTAATCGGCGTTCGCCTCAGGGTCCTTCAAGTGCTTCTCCACCTTACGGCGGACGGCATTCTCGAGTGTCTGTCGATAGAGTTCATCAAACGAGTCCATAGGATTCTCCTCTCGCGGCATCGCGCAAACGCGCGCACAAGCATTCTGTATATATTTTGACGGTTCTCCGCGAAAAGTGCAATCGGAAAGAATCGGTAGATATTTTTCCCGAATGCCGACATGACATTTCTGACGCGAATGCTATTCTTAAAGAGTAAACGACCAACGAAATGACGCGCGATTTTGCGCACGGAGGTAGATATGAAGGTTTTGTTCATCGGTGGAACAGGAAATATCAGTGCGTCGATCACGCGTCTCTTGTCGACGATGGACGACGTCCAGCTGACGGTGATGAATCGCGGCGCTCGCGCGCCGCTTTTACCGGAGAACGTTCGTCAGATCACATGCGATGTCAATGATGAGGTGGCGATGCGCGAGGCGATCGGGACAGAGAGCTTCGACGTGGTCGCCGACTTTATCGCTTTTCTGCCCAAACAGGTCGCGCGGGATATCCGTGTCTTTGCCGGCCGATGCGGCCAGTATATCTTCATCAGTTCGGCGTCGGCGTACCAGAAACCGCTCTCGCACTTTGTCATTACCGAGAGCACACCGCTTGCGAATCCCTTCTGGCAGTATTCGCGAGACAAGATCGCCTGCGAGGAACTTCTGATCGAGACGTACCGCAAAGAAGGCTTCCCCATAACGATCGTCCGACCGAGCCATACCTATGCCGACGGCGCGATCCCGTTGGCGATCCATGGACCGATGGGGCCGTGGACCGAGATCCGGCGCATGATGGAGGGCCGTCCGGTCATCGTTCACGGCGACGGAGAGACACTCTGGACGGTCACACACAGCACGGATTTTGCCAAGGGCTTCGTCGGACTTCTCGCGAATCCCCACGCGATCGGCGAGGCGGTGCACATCACCTCGGACGAGTCCCTCACATGGAATCAGATCTACCAGTCCGTCGGCGACGCACTCGGCGTCAAACCGGTCCTTTGCCACGTCTCGACGGATATGCTCATCTCCCTGGATCCCGATCTTAGCGGAGGACTTCTCGGGGACAAGAGTCATTCGGTGGTTTTCGATAATAGGAAGATCAAACGTCTGACGCCCGGTTACTGTGCGACGACCAGGTTCGACCGGGGCATCCGCCAGTCCCTCGATGTGCTTTTGGCCACACCATCGATGCAGAAGTTTGACGAGGCTTGGGATCAGTGGCTCGACAGCGTGGTCAAGAAAGTTGAGAATTTCTAGTTAATAGAGCGAGCATTAGGGTTTTTTCACATAGGGCTGTCTATGTGAATGGCAGTTGGAGGTTTGTTTGACATTGTCAACAATACAGCCTGAATGCTAGACTTACACTTTTCAGGCTGCATTATTCCTAGTCAAATCCTTCCGATCGTACCGATTTACAGCCTAAACGAGCATTTTGATTGCCTCAGGCTGTGTTTTTTAACGGCCCGAGCCGCTTGCTGATGTCAGAACACAGCCTGCGCTCGTGTTTTCATTCTTTCAGGCTGTGATTATCACCACAAGACACTTTCTCGGCGCACGAAACACAGCCCGAATCTATAATCCTAATGATTTAGGCTGTGTTCTCCCGTTTTGTGATGTTTTTACGGGTTGGAATACAGCCTCGATGCGCGTTTGGTTTTTCCCAGGCTGCTTACGTTGACACAACGCTTGAACTACGATAGATTACCGCCAGTCGCAGGGTGATAGCTCAGCCGGGCGGTATTTTCTTTGTTCTCAACCCTTCGGTGGCGTAGAGATACCGCCTAGCGACTTCAGCATCAGGCCTTGGCGGGCTCAGCGATTGCGTTCGCCTCGACGTAGGAAATCGCGTTGCCGAGTCCGACAAAGATATGATCTTCGCCGATCTCGTCGAGGATTTTCGCCTTCGCGAGTGTTTGTTTCGGCTGATCCTGAAGCCCGGTAAGAAGAATGCGAATCTTCTTCTTGTGACAGAGTTTCACCATGCGTTCGAAGGCGTGCAACGCGGTCGCGTCCATAGCCGGAACATGTTTCAGTTTAATGATAAGGATTTCCGTCTTATCTCCGACCTCGGCGAGGACGTCGAGGAACTTGTCCGCAGCGCCGAAGAAGAAGGGTCCGTTGATCTCATAGATCAGAACATGTTCGAAGATCTTGGTCTTCGGAAGTTGCTCATCGTCACCGCCCTCGACATTCTCCGTGGATTCTTCTCCGGCATCCATATTGCGAACCTTGACCTCGGAAACATCCGCCATGCGCTTCATGAACAGGAGCGCGGCAACGACGATACCGACCTCGATTGCGAGGGTAAGGTCGAAGAAGACTGTGAGGAAGAATGTGAGAAGAAGAACGAGAATATCGCTCTTGGGCGACTTGAACAAGGCGACAAATTCGCGCCACTCGCTCATGTTGTAAGCGACGATCAGAAGAACGGCCGCGAGGGACGACAAGGGGATCATTTTTGCCAGAGGCATGAAGAGAACCAGAATCAAGAGAAGCGTTACGGCATGTACCATGCCGGCGACAGGCGTGCGGCCCCCGTTCTTGATGTTTGCGACCGTGCGCGCGATCGCTCCGGTCGCCGGGATTCCCCCGAACAGAGCAGAACCGATATTCGCGATGCCCTGACCGATTAACTCGGTGTTCGAACGGTGTTTGCTTCCGATCATGCCGTCGGCGACGACGGCAGACAGAAGAGATTCGACGCTTCCGAGAAATGCGATTGTGAAGGCGGGCTCAATGAGTTTCGAGACCTTCTCCCATGTAATATTCGGAATCGAGAGCGCCGGAAGCGACGCGGACAAATCTTGATACTTGGAGCCGATGGTCGGAACATCGAGGTGGAAGATCTGAACAAGGGCCGCCGTGACTACCAGCGCGATCAGTGCGCCGGGGATTTTTTTCGTTACTTTCGGCCACAGAATCATGATGGCCAGGGCGACGGCCCCGACGAGAACAACTTGCCATTTGACGGTGGTGATATTACCGATAATCAGTTCCCATTTGCCAAGGAATTCGCCCGGCATATCCGGCGTGGTCAAGCCGAGAAACTCTTTAATTTGTGACGTGAATATCGCGACAGCGATACCGCTGGTGAAGCCGGTCGTAATCGGATATGGGATGAACTTGATGACCGATCCGAGTTTTAGGAGACCGAAGAGAATCATCATCGCTCCGGCCATGAAGGTCGCGATGATCAGTCCGTCCATACCGAACTCAGCGACAATACCGAAGACGATTGCCATGAAGGCAGCGGTCGGTCCGCCGATTTGCACGCGACTGCCTCCGAGTGCCGAGATCAGAAAACCCGCGATAATCGCCGTATAGATGCCGCGCTCGGGAGGAACGTTTGAAGAGATCGCCAGAGCGATCGATAGAGGGAGCGCAATAATCGCGACAATAACACCGGCGGTAAGATCCTTGAGGAACTGTTGCCGCGTGTAACCCTTCATGGAAGAAATCAATTTGGGGTAGAAAATCGATTGCAAAAACTTCATGTGCACACCTCGTCGGGAATACCTCCCGCCAAGAATGAAAATATACGCCTATGCATCGGGAAAATCAACCGAATATCAGAAAAACCCTCCCATCCACATAAAATCCACAAACTTTTCGCGTATATTCGGCTCATCGAATCCTTTCTATCGAAAAGCGAGGGAATAAAATGGCTTCTTCCATCAAATCTACACGACTGATGATCGGCGGCATGACCTGTAATCATTGCCAAAACACCATTGAGGCGAAGCTCCAGAGCCTGCCCGGAGTTCAACATGCCCACGTCAGCTTCCGAAGCGGCACGGCAGATGTCACCTACGATTCCGGAATCATTGAGAAGCCCGCCATTGTCGCCGCCATAACGGATCTGAATTATCAGGTTCTGCGGGAGGACAGTCGCCCCAAAGTACAACCGGGTCGGGTCATTGTTCTTATTACACTGATCCTCGGGGCGTTTGTACTTCTCCAGCGATTTAACGTGCTCAATCTGCTCGTACCCAATCAACTCGCGGATTCTACGATGGGGTTCGGCATGCTGTTTGTCATCGGACTGATCACATCCGTTCATTGTGTGGCAATGTGCGGAGGCATCAACATCTCGCAAAGTCTGCCCTCTCCCGACGCGGCCGCTAAGCGCAACGGCGTGTCCGCACTGCGACCGACGATTCTTTATAATCTCGGCAGGGTAATGTCCTACACTGCGATTGGTTTTATACTTGGGTTTGCCGGTCAACAACTCGGATCCGATGCGCAATTTGTCCTGCCGCCGCTTCTGCAGGGGCTTATCAAGATTTTCGCCGGACTCTTCATGGTAGTCATGGGAATCAATATGCTCAGCATCTTCCCGTTTTTCCGCAAATTGCAGCTGCAACTTCCCAGGGGCTTGTCGAAGTGGATTATCAGAGGATCTCAGAAAAGCCGCAGTGCCCTTGTAATCGGTCTTCTAAACGGACTCATGCCTTGCGGCCCGTTGCAGTCGATGCAACTGATCGCTCTGGTCTCCGGAAATCCGCTTACTGGAGCGCTATCGATGTTCCTGTTCAGTCTTGGAACGTTACCCTTGATGCTGGGACTTGGCGCCCTGATAACCGCCCTAGGCAGATCTTTCGCGAAAAAAGTCACGGAAATCGGCGCAATTCTCGTCGTCATCCTCGGTCTGGCGATGATTTCTCAGGGAAACAATCTCGCTTCTTTCGTTCCGGGAAATTATTTAGTCGCTTTTCTGATACTGCTTGGAATCGCGGGTGCGATCAGCACCTTATCATTTCGTAAGCCCGCAACCAGATTGCTTTGTATGGGCGCGGCCTTTGTTGTGGGAATGTCACTATATGTGGGCGTAGATCTCAGTGTTGCCCATGCAAAGACCGCGGCAACCGAGGAGGTCTCGGAGACAGCTGCGCCGGAGACTGTAAACGGTGTGCAGATCATCCGAAGCACACTCTCACCCGGCCAATATCCCGACATAACCGTTCAACCGGGGAGTCCCGTTCAGTGGATTATCGACGCTCCGGAAGGCAGTATCAACGGCTGTAATTACAAGATGTTCATTCAGGATTATGGCATTGAGCATACCTTTGCGGAGGGCGAGAACATCATCACATTTACGCCCACGCAAGTAGGCACAATA
Source organism: Bacillota bacterium (assembly GCA_023397475.1). GTDB lineage: Bacteria > Bacillota > Clostridia > Saccharofermentanales > Saccharofermentanaceae > Firm-13. The sequence continues at coordinate 51,444 of JAEWUD010000012.1, read as the reverse complement.
TCCTATAGCTGCTGGATGGGCATGATCGACGGAAATATCACCGTGATCCAAGAAGACGGATTTGCGGCTGTCTCCGACACCTCGTCCGCATCGGACGGCCAACCCTATACCAGCACAATTTTCGGTGAAGATACAGCCGAATCGGCAACGAATACCGATACGACAGCCGGCGCCGGCACTTCGGACAGCAATAACACCACGGACAACGAAACAACAAGGGGGACAGAAACATGCGCTCTATGCTGATGAGATTTTCCAGGATTACGGGAAGAATGGGGGTCCTGTCGTTGATTGTACTGATAGCAGCCATTATGACCGGATGTTCGAATAAGGATGTCAGTGATAAATCTTTGCACCGGGGAGAGCTTCTCGAGATTCCCCTCGCCGATATTTCATCGGAAGCCAACTTCTACCCGATCGAGGTCGACGGCACATCGATGGAGATCATCGCGGTGCAGGCATCGGACGGGACGGTTCGTACGGCATTCAACACCTGTCAGGTCTGCTACAGTTCCGGAAGAGGTTATTACAAGCAGGAAGGCGATCGTCTGGTCTGCCAGAACTGCGGAAATCAGTTCACGATGGACCAAGTCGAGACATCCGCCGGCGGGTGCAATCCCTGGCCGATCTTTGATGAGAATACGACGATGAGCGATACGTCTATCTCCATCTCGTACGATTACCTTCAGGCGGCAAAAGAGATCTTCGCAGACTGGAAAATCTCATAATCAATCTTTAGGCTCGAATTAAGGGGTGAGTATAATGACAAGTCACGTAATCGGTATCGGAAATATGACCTGTGCGGCATGTGCGCAGCGTGTGGAGCGAGGAATCCAAAAACTGGAAGGAATTGCGGAGGTTTCCGTAAATCTGGCAACCGAGAGAGCAACTGTACTTTTCGACGACAATGTTCTCTCGTTGCAACACATTCGCGATGCCGTGGTATCGGCGGGGTACGAAGTTATTGATATCAATGCCGCAAATGCCGCGGAAGACGCCAAGCTGCGCAAAGAGAAGGAGACATGGACACTCCAGAAGAAGTTCATCGTCTCGACAATCTTCTCCCTTCCTCTCTTCTACATTGCCATGGTTCCCATGTTGACTAAATACGGGGTACGTCTTCCCTACCCTTCCGGGCTCGATCCCATGAATTTTCCGTTGCTCTATGCGCTCGTACAATTCGTGCTGGTCATCCCGGTCATAATCGTGGGATTCTCCTTCTATACAAAAGGATTTTCCGCTCTCTTGAAAAGAAGCCCGAACATGGACTCTCTGATCGCGATCGGAACGACCTCCGCCGTTGTTTTCAGCCTCTACAACACGGGAAGAATTCTGTCCGGCGATTTCTTCGCCGTGGAGTCACTTTATTTCGAGACTGCGGGCGTAATTATCACGCTGATCCTTCTGGGCAAATACCTTGAGGCGGTCTCCAAGGGACGCACCTCAGAGGCGATCAAGAAATTGATGGGCCTCGCGCCCAAATCCGCGATCATCATCCGTGACGGGCATGAAGTTGAAATTCCCGTAGAGGAACTCGCAATCCATGACCTTATCGTTGTGAAGCCGGGTGCCAAGATCCCGGCCGACGGTGTGGTTGAGGAAGGCCATACGACGATTGATGAATCCATGTTGACGGGAGAGAGTATGCCGGTTGATAAGACCGTCGGCGATAAAGTCTTCGCAGCATCGTTGAACACGACGGGAAGCATCCGTTTCCGGGCGGAGAAGATCGGTGCCGATACCGCACTTTCGCAAATCATCCGACTTGTCGAAGACGCCCAGTCCTCCAAAGCTCCGATCGCGAAACTCGCGGACACCGTCTCCGGGTATTTTGTTCCGGTTGTATGCCTGATCGCTCTTGTCGTCGGCATCGCCTGGTATATCGGAACCGGAGGCGATCTGGCCTTCTCCCTGACACAGTTCATTTCCGTCCTTGTAATCGCCTGTCCCTGTGCTCTTGGTCTGGCTACTCCGACCGCGATTATGGTCGGTACCGGCAAGGGCGCGGAGAACGGAATTCTGATTAAGGGCGGCGAAGCTCTCGAGACAGCGCATCGGATCAATATGGTTGTTTTCGATAAGACCGGTACGATCACAGAAGGAAAGCCCACTGTGACGGACATTCTGCCGGAAAATGGATGTAATCCAAAGGAACTTCTTCGAATCGCGGGTTCGGCGGAGATGAATTCCGAACATCCGCTCGGACAGGCCATTGTGCGCAAAGCAGAGGCAGACAATATCATCCTTCATAATGCGGAATCGTTCCTCTCGATCACCGGCCAGGGTATTGCCGCTACGATAGACGGGACGCATGTGCTTGCCGGGAATCGAAAGCTTTGTGCGGAACAGGACGTGGATCTGGATTCGATGGCCGAAATTTCCGACCGTCTGGCGGATGAAGGCAAGACACCGATCTATATTGCAATCAACGGACGACTCGCCGGGATCATTGCCGTGGCAGATGTCGTGAAGGCTTCGAGTCGAGCCGCAATCGAAACCTTGAAGAAAATGGGAGTTTCTGTGGCCATGGTGACAGGGGACAATCAGAAAACCGCCGCTGCCATCGCCCGTCAGGTTCAAATTGACTACGTGCTCGCAGATGTCCTTCCACAGGACAAAGCAAACGAAGTTAAGAAACTTCAGGAAAAACATATCGTCGCCATGGTCGGCGACGGAATCAACGACGCACCCGCGCTTGCACAGGCAAACGTCGGCATAGCGATCGGTTCGGGCACCGATGTCGCCATGGAGAGTGCGGACATCGTACTCATGCGAAGTGATGTCGCGGATGTCGCGACGGCGATCGATCTCAGCAAGAAGACAATGATGAACATTCGACAGAATCTCTTCTGGGCCTTCGCGTACAACGTGATCGGCATTCCCGTCGCGGCGGGTCTTCTGTTCCTGTTCGGCGGCCCTCTCTTGAATCCGATGCTTGCCGCAGCCGCGATGAGTTTAAGTTCTGTATCCGTCCTCAGTAATGCCCTGCGTTTGCGAAGATATAAAGCCCCTCACACAGAAAGGAAAGGTGTATCCAGATGAAATATTCCATGAGAAAATATGCCGCTACAGCCGCCGGAATTGTGGCCGCTATTTCCCTGTCCGGTTGCTCACAAATCCTTCCGTCACTCGACGTCGTCGGACAGCAGTCTGTCATTTCCTTTGATTCGGTGGTCCGGTCATTGCCGGATCGTGTTCGAGAAAACGAGGGGGATATCGGATGGTCGCTTGAAGCCCCCGACGATTCCGTGCGATTTATCTGGGGAACGGACAGCAGTGATGCCTCGCAAACCTATCTTCGGCTCGAGATCGACGCTGCTCCCTTTGTCGCTGCCGGGATGGATCCTGCGAAACTTTCCGATTCTCCGCAATATGTTAGTTCCAGCCCCGATGGCGAAGAGACGCTTCTTATCGGAACGACCCTGAGCGGCGGCACAAGCACAGCGGCCTTAACCCCCAAAGCCTTCCTCGAAAATATGGTTCGGGATCATCGCGACGTCGTGAACTATCACACCAGCCTCGACCATTACGGCGTGAAGCTCGGGGGCGGCAATATGTTTGAATGGGCGAGGGATCTTGCCGTAAATCGTTTTGACAACAGCGAGCAGGATAAGGACATTGTTTTCGTATTAAATCCCGAACCGTTCATCGCTGCGGGAGCGGATCCGGAGAATATCGAGGGATGGGTCTATGCGAAGGTCACGGTCGAGGAAAACGGTGCGCCTGTGGAAGTGTGGAAACTTCTGAAGCCATTCGATATCGTTGCGTAGCAAGAGATGTTGACGACTCATCCGAACGGTACGTGAACCGAAAACTTGTCGCCGGTGATATGATGAAAGAATACAAACGATCGCGCGTAGAATCCGATAACTCGGATTCTACGTTGCTTCATACCCGGCAGGAAGTTGGTGATAACGTTGCCGATGAATAAATCCATTCTGGTTGTCGACGACGAACCGAAAATCCTCGAGGTCGTCTCCGCTTTTCTGCGCAGTAAAGGTTATCAGGTCTATACCGCGGAGTGCGGACAGACGGCGCTGGAGATTTTCGAGAAGCAAAACATCGCCCTGATTCTCCTCGACCTGATGTTGCCGGATATGTCCGGCGAGGAGATTTGCCGGAGCATTCGGAGAAAGTCGCGCGTGCCGATCCTGATGTTGACCGCAAAGGTCGATGAAGCGAGCCAGATCAACGGACTCTCCATCGGCGCCGATGATTATATCGGGAAGCCCTTCAGTCTGAAAGTTCTCGCGGCGCGCGTGGAGACCGTTCTCCGGAGATCCGTTGACGACCTTCTTCCGCTGAGTCAGAAAACGAATTGGCGCGACGGGGATCTGGTGATCGATTTTGAGACGGACACGTTTCGCAAGAAGGGTTCGATCATAAATCTAACGCCGAGTGAGCGTAAGCTCCTATCGTCTTTCGTCAAATACCCCGGCAAAGTTTTTCGCAGAGAAGAGCTGATCGCGCTGATATTCGATGACGACTATGACGGGTTGGATCGAGTGATTGACACACACATCAAGAATCTCCGGCAGAAGATTGAGGACGACATGAAGAAACCGGTATACATCTTGACCGTTCACGGACTTGGATATAAATTCGGAGGCGAATAACATGCTTCGACGGCTGCAGACGCAACTCAGTCTCACGATCTCACTCGTGGTTGTTCTCTCCATCGCGTTAATCAGTGTTTTGGCAAATGTCTTGATCCGAGACGCTTTTGAGAAGAACGCGGTCGCGCAGCGCGATGTTCGTTCACAGGATATCGTCACGAATTTAAGCAGCCAATACGATTCAGCCGCAGATCAATGGGATCCTTCCTTTGTTCATGGCGTCGGGATGTTCGCGCTGTATGATGGGTATGTGATTCGGCTTATCGACCAAGGCGGCAACATCGTCTGGGATGCCGAGAACCACGATATGGCGCTGTGTAATCAGATCATGGAAGAGATCTCCGACCGGATGGATCGGGCGATCCCGTTGCGGGACGCCGGCTTCTCAACCCTGGAATTCGATCTGGTCTCCGATGGCCAATACGTCGGCAAGGTCGAGATAACCTCGTATGGCCCCTTCTTCTTCACCGAAAATGACGTCCGATTCCTCGAAGCGATAAATGTGATTCTGGTGGTAATCGCATTGTTATCTCTGGGATTCTCGATCCTGGCGGGAAGCCTGTTGTCTAGGCAAATCGCTCGCCCAATGACCGATACGGTTCATTTGGCAACGCAAATCTCCGACGGAAATTACGGAATCCAGAGTGATACGAGGACCGACACGATTGAACTGCATGAACTGGTGACAGCCGTGAACCATATGTCCGACTCGCTGCGTCGACAGGAAGATCTCCGCAAACAGTTGACGACAGACGTAGCGCATGAACTCAGAACGCCCTTAACCTCTGTCTCTTCTTATCTGGAGGCGATGATCGAAGGTGTGTGGGAACCGACTCCCGAGAGACTGCGCAGCTGCCACGAAGAGATCAGCCGGATCGCGAGCCTTGTAGCGGAGTTGGAGAAACTCGCACAGGTGGAGAACGACAATGGCAAGAGATCCGTCGAACCCTTTGATCTTTATCATGTGGCTGGTGTTGCCGCCGACACATTTACCGCAGAGGCTATGAAGAGGGGTATAACCATTCAGGTGGACGGTACGTCCTGTGTGATTCCCGGCGACAAGGACCGAATCCAACAGGTGATCACGAACCTTCTGTCGAATGCGATCAAGTTCTCGCGGGATGGCGGCCGGATCCGGGTCACTGTCGAGGATCGTGAGCTGCAAGGCACGCTGACAGTCCGGGATGACGGCATCGGCATCCCGGAGGACGAAATACCCTTGGTTTTCGAGAGATTCTACCGCACGGACAAATCGCGCAACAGGAAAACCGGCGGCGCGGGCATCGGACTCACCATCGCGAAATCCATCGTAACGGCGCATGGCGGCACCATCGATGTCCGGAGCAAATTGAATCAGGGCAGCACGTTTACCGTCACGCTCCCCAAAATAGTAGAATAAATGATTGTTTCGCGAAAAGTTCTACCAGCCTTAGAGAAGAATACGGAATCTTCGGATGACGCGACCCGTCTCTTTGCTCTCTACGTCCTCGAGAAAAACGCCGCCGTTACGCAGTATTACCGTCTCCGACGCGCGGTTCTCGCGATAACAGCATAGAAGGACTTCCGTAAGACCCAACTCTCTCGCCTTGTCGAGCGTCCGCGCGAGAATCTCCGTCGCGAAGCCCTTGCCACGCATATCCGGTCGCACACCGTACCCGATGTTTCCGCCGTATACGCTCTGGAACGCATTGAGTTCGGGGCGCAGATTCGCCGCGCCGACAATACGGTCGGACTCTTCCTCCATCGCCCAATACGTGTGCGATGCATAAAAACCCGGTCGGAGCCGCTCACCGTGGGAAAACCCGCGAAGCAAGTCGACAAGCGCCTCGAAATCCTCATAGTCTTCACGGAGCACCCAGGGTTCCGGCTCTTCAAACGCCTCTTCCCAGGTCGCGATCATCTCGCGATATTGCTCCTCGTAACGCGTGTCCGGTGTAATCAGCGTAATCATGCTTCTCACTCCTTCTTCGTCGCGGGCCCCCGCGTGCTCGCGCAGCGATCGCCGGTTCCTTTTCGCGGGCCCCCCGCGTGCGCGCGCCGCTTGTTACTGCCTTTATTCCTTTGCGGCGCGATCGCCAGTTCCTTTTCGCGGACCCCCGCGTGCGCGCGCCGCTTGTTACTGCTTCAATTTCTTGACGGTACGATTCTGTACTACAATTCCTGCCACAATGGCTACAACGGTCAGAATCAGCGACAATTCCGGACGGACGCTTCCTCCGGATACGACTTGATTGATCCCCGTCCCGAGAACATCGCCCGACCATTCGATCCCGACCAGAATACTGATCCCCTGTGCGATCATTATACCCCCAAATACGGACGTGACAACGATGATCGCGGGTTTTTGCAGCGCACAGACGACAATTCCGGCCACAGCACCCAGAAGGCAAGCGACGGCGAAAACCACCCATAATTTATCAAACAGCTGTTCACCCGGCAGCATCTCGAATAGCTTCGCGAAAAATCCCGAAAAAACGGGATCCGGTGTCGTCGCCGAATCGATATTCCGGAGCACCTCCCCATTGGGCAGTTTCCCGAAAAGAATCCGGAAGAAGGAATACATCCCCATCCCGGTCGTCGAAGATAAGAGAAATCCCTTGAGAACGGAAAATGTCGTGACAAACATCGTGACATAGAAGAGCGCACTACGGAACAGGCGAAACGAGAGCGCGGCTCCGAGAAGCCCGCCGACGCCCATAAAGATCAGCATCCACAGTTCCGGCCCGAGTCCGGGCAGAGCATCGACGACCAATGCCTCGAGCGCGAGACCGAGCATCGCGCCGATGACAAATCCCGCGACCGTCATGGCGGCACGGAATGATCGGTATCCGAAGAAACATAAAACAACGCCGGCAATCAGCGTGAGAATAGACGTGATGATCAGCATGAGGCTCCTCTTTTCACACGGCAGCGCGAGACTGTCGAAAATTCTTATCGTTCAACACCATCGGTTACTCGGTCAGATGCGTCTTACCGAGTTCGATAATCTGTTTGACATGGTCATCGCTCAAGGAATAATAAACAACCTTGCCATCTCTGCGACTCGTGACCAATCTCGCTTGGCGCAAGGTCTTCAACTGATGGGATACCGCGGATTGATGCATTCCCAGAAGCGCGGAAATATCGCAAACACAGAGCTCGGAATAGGTCAGCGCATTCAATATACTGATGCGCGTCGCATCTCCCATCACCTTATAGAAGTCCGCCATATCCGCTCGCAGACCGGACGGCAACATCTCGGACCGGACCAATCGAATGGCGTCCTCGTGAATAATATTTGCCGAGCAGGCATAGGGGGATGTAGGATTCTCTTTCTCCTGTGTGTTCATACGAACCTCCGGTGTGAACAAGGCGTCTTGTCTTAAGAAGAATGACTCTAGTTTACACTATTCGCCGCAGTTCATGCAAAGTGACGCGAAAAGCATTTCTCCCGTCCGTGAGAAACATGAACCCGACCGCGCGGATCGTCCTTTGCGTGGAAGATCTTATGTTTCGGCTTTTCCCGCGCGTAGTTTTTCGTTACAATGGGAGGAGTTAAGATTACTGCGCGTCCATGGCGCGCCCATCGGGAGGATCCCTTTATGCATTCGATCGATCTCTTCTCGCCGGATCTGGTCCGGCTTCACGGACGTTTCGCCCGTCACGGCCATGGGTTTCTGATGGAATACAGCGGTGCCTGCGCCGAGTTCTTCCTTCGCGGCGTTCACGCTTCCGTTACCCTGACGGCCGATCACACAGGACGCGAACAATACGTCATCTTCGAGGTCGACGGCATTGTCACACGACGTTTTCGCGCGAAAAAGGGCACCCATGAATATACGGTTCTCGATTCCCATGTCGAAGGTGAATTGCTCGATCTGCTGAAGGGCGCTAAACGACACATCCGCATCATGAAAGACTCGCAGGCCAATATGAGCGGCGAGAAGGGCTTACTGCGCCTCGACGCGATCTCCGTCGACGGCGAAGTATCGGCGCCTCCAAAGAGGCTCAAGATCGAGATGATCGGCGATTCCCTGACATCCGGCGAGGGCACCATCTCTCCGCCAATGTCTGAGATCGGCGCCGAATTCTCCTGCGATGAATGGTGTTCCTTCTACCACAGCTGGGCGGGTTTCCTATCGCGCCGACTCAACGCCGACTGGCAGGTCGTGTCGCACGGCGGTTGGGGCGTCTATTGCGCGTGGAATAACAGCCGCGATATGGCGATTCCCCCGATCTACGACGCCGTCTGCGGCATTGTCCCCGAGCCGGTCGCATCGCAGCGCGGCGCTTCGGATCTTTATGACTTCTCGTTCGACCCGGACGCGGTCGTCATCCACCTCGGCACCAACGATTCCTATTCGCACTCACAGGAAGCGTGGACCAACCCGCGTACCGGCGAGACGTATCAGACGCGTGATCCCGGAGCACCGGATGCCGACGGTATCCTCGCCTATCATCCGGAGGACTTCGAGACCTTCGTCACGACGACGGTTAATTTCATCCTGCATGTTGCCGAGAAGAATCCGCGCGCGCGGATTCTATGGATCTACGGCATCATGGGCCACGCCTTCTCTGGCGTTCTTCGCGAGGCTGAACGTCGCGTCCACGAACTCGGCATCGACCGGTTCGAGTATCTTCTTCTGCCCGACACCGCACCGGCCGAACTTGGAGCCTATTACCACCCGCTTTTCGCGGTACATGAGCGCGTTGCGGCACTTGTCGAGGCGAAGCTTAAGCCCTATCTGCCCACGGCACAGAATTCCTAAGAGCTGGTAGAGACAAAGTTCCTGTCCGATCTGCTATATAGAGTTCCTGCATCCCGACCGAGGCGAAGCGCCTCCCCAATATGGATGCTACTAAAGAGTTCTTACGCACGCAATACGATCGCGAAGATCCCAAGGAGGTACCCCATGCATCTCGAAAACAAGCTCTGGATCGCCGGCTCCGCACCGCAGGTCTTTATCTCGCCGAATATGGCGAACCGTCACGGCCTGATCGCCGGCGCGACGGGCACCGGAAAATCCGTGACTCTGAAGGTCATGGCGGAATCCCTGTCCGATATGGGTGTTCCGGTCTTCCTCGCCGATGTCAAAGGCGATATGTCCGGCCTCTGCCTGCCGGGTGTCGACAGCCCGAAGATGCAGGAGCGCATCGCGCGTTTCCCGATTCCGAAGTGGGAATACAAGCCCTATCCGACGACGTTTTTCGACGTGTTCGGCAAGGTAGGCCACCCCGTCCGCGTCACGGTATCCGAGATGGGGCCGCTTCTTCTCGGTCGCATGATGGAGCTCTCCGACGTGCAGCGCGCGGTTCTCTCCATGGTCTTTCGCATCGCCGATGAGCGCGGCCTTCTGCTTCTCGATTTGAAGGACCTTCGCCTGATGCTCCAGTATGTCGGCGACAACGCCGAATCCTTCACCTTAAGTCACGGCAATGTCAGCAAGACCACGATCGGAACGATCCAAAGAAGCCTTGCTCTTCTCGAGGATCAGGGCGCCGGCGATTTCTTCGGCGAGCCCGGCTTCTCAATCGCCGACTTCATGCGCGTCGACGCCAACGGACGCGGTTTCGTCAACATTCTGTCGGCCGTAGAGCTTTTCTCGCGCCCGCTTCTCTACTCGACCTTCCTCTTGTGGCTCCTGTCGGAACTTTTCGAGACGATGCCGGAAGCCGGCGACCTCGACAAGCCGAAGATGGTGTTCTTCTTCGACGAGGCACACCTGCTGTTCCGCGATGCGCCGCCGTTTCTCGTCGATCGCGTCGAGCAGGTCATCCGCCTGATCCGCTCAAAGGGCATCGGCGTCTACTTCATCTCACAGAGTCCGGCGGACATCCCCGAGGGCGTACTCGCGCAACTCGGCAACCGTGTCCAACACGCATTGCGCGCCTACACGCCGGCAGAACAGAAGAACATCCGCGCAGCGGCGCAGAGTTTCCGCGTCAATCCAGCCTTCGATACCGAGACAGCGCTGACCGAACTCGGCGTCGGTGAAGCGCTTGTCTCCTTCCTCGATCCGAAAGGCGTTCCCGGCATCGTCGAACGCGCCTTCATCCTCCCGCCGCAGAGCTTCATAGGACCTGCAGGCGACGCCAACACCGATGCATGCACGCGGGCGTCCCTCCTCTATGGGAAATACGAGAAAGCGCTCGATCGCGAATCCGCCTACGAGATGCTGATGGAGAAATACACCGAGCAGCAGAAGGCGCAGGAGGCCGAAGCCGCCGAGCTTGAGAAAGAGAAAGCCGAAAAGGCGAAAAGTCGTACCACCACGGGCCGTACCTCGCGAGCGAAGAAATCCGTCGCCGAGAAGGCCGTCAGTTCTGCCCTGAATTCCGCCGGTCGCGAAATCGGCCGCAGCCTGATCCGGGGACTTCTGGGCGGGTTCATGAAGTAAGATTGCTGACTGAATTGATCTTGCGACGACCTCTCTTCCTTCAGAAAAATGCGCGCCTTATGTGGACACTTCGTCCGGAATGGGGGCATTGTGAGGGGAAGAGAGGTCGTTTTTCATTTTGCACATAAGGGTCAAGATCTGTCTTGTGGACGAAAACGCCTCGAACGACAGGTTTCGTCCGCAAATCCTAACGGTGGCGGCCCGCGTCGGCACGGCAAAATCCGTTTCCCCCAATGAGATTCTCGTCTTATGTTCACCCCCATGGATTATCGTTCTCGCTCGGTGGGAAATTCCCAACAAAACGCATGTCTGTCGTTCCTTTGTCCACACTCTTCTCTCACACGGAAAAAGGGGCTGTCGCAAAGTGTGATTCCTTATCAATGATAACCACCGCACATACGAAAACCCGGGAAGTAGCCTGTTTCGTATGTGCATCATTGACAAATAATCGCCACGAAGCGGCCGGTGCACATACGAAAACACGTGAAAGAGCTTGTTTCGTATGTGCATCATTGATAAATAACCGCCACGAACGGGCCGCCGCACATACGAAATCCCAGAGAGCGGCTTGTTTCGTATGTGCATCATTGATAAATAACGGATCCGGGAAGGTAAACGCACATACGAAAACCACATGGGGAAGGGGAATGTCTATATTTCGGATTCTAGAGTGAAGACCGTCGCTCGTCTCGACGAGGAATTGAACCTATGGTGCAGTATTGTGCAGGGGGTGCAGTTTTCCAGGCATTGTTCTCAACGTAGTAGATTGTTCCCATGATGCAGCATTGTGAAGTGGTACCGCTTTCCCCAGAAGTTACTTTGCTGATTTACCCTCAGCAAAGTATCACCACGCTTGCACGATCCGCCGAACCTACACGTCAACCCTCTTCTCCCGCCTCCTGTGCCCATCGCAACAGGATTTCCCGAACCTCGGCAGCGGTATTTGCGTGCATCGCCTGTACTTTGTACGCGACGCCGTGCGGCTGGCCCTTCAAGTACATCGCCAGCTGCGATCGCATTTCGCGAACGGCCGTTTCCTCTCCGAGACGTGGAATCTGGCCTTCCAAGTGCGCAAGGATTACCGCGACACGTTCCTCCGGCGTCGGCGGCACCGGCTCCGGTGCGCCTGTAAGATAGGCGCGCACCGAGGCAAACAGCCAAGGGTTTCCCTGTGCGGCTCGACCGATCATCACCCCGTCGACACCCGTCTCGCGGATCATCCGTGCGGCGCTCTCACCATCCGTCACATCTCCGTTCCCGAAGATAGGAACTCCCGATCCTTGAATTGCCGCTGCGGTCTCCCGCAAGATCGACCAATCTGCTTGTCCGGAATACATCTGATCTCGCGTTCGCGCGTGCAGTGTCAGCGCGGCAGCTCCCGCGTCGACGCACATCCGCGCGAATTCCGGCGCATTCACATGTGCTTCATCCCAGCCCTTTCTGAACTTCACCGTAACCGGCACGCCATAGGCGGTGGAAGCTCTCACTGCGGCTGCCAGAATCGCCTCCGCTTTCTTTATGTCTCTCATCAGGGCGGACCCTGCGCCTGTCTTCACAACCTTTACAACCGGACAACCCATGTTGATATCAATCGCAAATGCACCGCCCAGCGTCGGGTGCTCCAGAATCAGAGGAATCGCCTCGGAGAAGTCTCTTGGATCGAATCCGAAAAGTTGAATCGCGACAGGCCCTTCGGCCGCGGGCGCAATCTCCAAGTAGCGGTAGCTTTTCGCGATGCCGCCGGAGAAGCGAATGCCCCGGGCACTGACGAGCTCCGTGCAAACGAACGAAGCCCCCTGCCGCGCACATAGCGCGCGAAAAGGAAGATCGCTGGTCCCCGCCATGGGTGCCAGCGCAATGTTGCCGGAGAGGCTCCGGCCGCCGATGCTCAACGTGTGAAAAAATTCTCTTTGCATGACAACAGTATACCCGAAAACTCCCCGCTCGCCGACTGGCTTCGTGTCCTTCCTGTACCCGAAATGATCACATCTGATCGATCTTTGCGAATCTCATGAATTTGCGGCAAAAAAACGGTATCTTTACCCGTTCTTCCTTGACTTGCAAAACCCCTACAAGGTATAAATATATAGGAGCGAGGGGAATTGACGCATGTTACAACGCATCCAATCCACAGATTTACGAGTGCTGCACTGGATTCACAAGAACATGCGTAACCGCGCGTGCAATATCCTCATGCCACTGATCACGATGACCGGTAATTTCGGTATTATCTGGTTCCTGACGGTCGGTGCGCTCTTCATCTTCAAGCCCTATCGAACCGTCGCCTACGCGACCTTCTGGTCGCTCTTCTTCTCGGCCTTTTTCGGCAATCTGATCATCAAGAATCTCGCGAAACGCCGTCGTCCTTTTGACGTCGCGGAAGGGATCAACACGATCATCGCCCATCCGAGAGATTATTCGTTCCCGTCCGGCCACACCGGATCGTCCTTCGCGGCTGCGACCGTGATCTTCCTTTTCCTTCCGTATATCGGCCTGATCGCCTTCGCCGTCGCGATCCTCATCGCCTTCTCGCGCCTCTACCTGTGCGTTCACTTCCTGTCGGACGTGCTGACCAGCGTGTTCCTCGGCATCCTCATCGGCGTCCTCGTGCATGTCATCTTTAATATGCACCTTTTCGGATAAAGATCGGAAACGGCGGATCGCCTTTGCGGTTCAGAAACTCACAGCAGATCACCGTGCACAACCTCGGATCGGTCTGTCTCAGCGCCGCAAGGATCGCGTCGCGCTCCTCATACCCGTTCGGTCCGCCGTAATAGAGCGACAGGCACATCAGACCGCCGTCCTTCAGCAGCCGCAGGCCCGCCCCGATCGCGGCGACACTCGAATCCGCCCGCGTGAAGATCGACTTGTCTCCTCCAGGCAGAAATCCGAAGTTGAAGACAATGCAGTCAACGCTTCCCGCCTCTGCGTAGTTCTCCATATTCGCGTGCGAGTCCAAGTGCACCTCTCCGATGCTCGAAAAGCGCCTCGCTTCGAGCCGCTCCCGCGTACTCCGCACCGCGTTCTCCTGAACATCAAACGCGATGACCTTCCCGGCATCGCCAGTAAGTTCGCACAAGAGCGCCGTGTCGTGCCCGCGCCCGGCCGTCGCATCGATACAGAACATACCGGGCTTCACCTCATCCCGCAGACATTTGTGAACCAGAGTCAATGTGTTGATCGAATCCATCCGAGCGTCATGCCTCCATTGTATCGGTAGCCCGGCATCAGCCCGGCCGCCCTTTTCGCGAAAAAAATCACTTCTTATATGTTATCATCATACTCTTCATCCGGCCGACGTTCTTCCCGAGCCAGTAGAAAAAATGCCCAAAGGGTTTCTTATAAAACGGGACCGGCACAGATCGATCGTACACGCCCCGGGTCCTCTCCGGTTGCGTCCAGTACGCGCCGTCCTCAGTCGGGAAACTTGTTCCCTCCACATACGCGAGCGACATCCCGCGGAAGAGATTGTACGGAATTAGCGACGAAATAAGCGGACTCCTGAGCTTGCCGGACGAACAGTCCGCCGCAAACTGTCGCGTCAACTTTCGCAGCGCAAGCTCCGTCTTCTCCGAAACCCGATAATCATTCCAACTGATCGCCGCGCGGGCGAACAACCGGCACCGGTTGAACCCGAAACCGTAGAGCGTCGACGCGATTCCCTTGGCTGCCGACATCGCTCCGACCCCGCCCGTCGTCGTCAGGATAAGCGACTTGCTACGGAAGAATCGCGGCCGGTGCATCATGAAGCACAGATGATCGAAAAGATTCTTCAGCAGCGCCGTCTCGCGCATGGCATAGGTCGTCGATGTAAAGATCACCCCATCCGCCCGATCAATCGCATCCACAATCGACCGGATCTTCGCCGCATGCGGGCATTTCTCTTCCCCTACGCGAAAACAATTGCTGCATCCGACACAGAACGGCAATTCGGCCTGCATCAGGTGGATCTCTTCGAACACGACCTGGGGATCCAAGTCCCTCAGCTGGGCCTGCACCAATTCCGCCAGCTTCCAGGTATTTCCTTTGCGCGCACATCCGTCAAAAAAAATATCTCATACTTCTCCCATCACCATGGCTACCGCCTCATCCAAAAAACGATCCCTCTGTTCCTTGTCATGAAAATCCACATCCAGACTCGCCTTCATCAGCTCCCTGCGCAGGAAAGACTCGTGCATCAAGGCCACAAGCGCAAACGCCCGTTGTCGGAATTTCTCCGGCGCTCGGGCTCCGGACATACACATCGAAAAATCCCGAACCGTCCCCATCGAATTATCATCCGTCCTTGGGCTTAGCATTTCACCAAGAATCGAGATCGTCGACACTTCCGGATGTGCCATCAGGAAATCCATCACCTGCTTCGCGACCCTCTGCGTCACAACAAGCGGCGTATCCCCCTCCCGCGGTTCCACCTGAAACGAGCCCACGACCTCGCGGATCATCCGCTGGACACACAGCTCAATCAGCCGTTCCTTACTGCCGAAATAATGATTCACAAGCCCTACACCGACACCCGCCCCCTGCGCAATCGCCCGGATCGTCACCTCCTCGACGCGCCCGTTCGACGCCTCGATCCGACGGATCGTCTCCCGAATAATCGATTCCTTCGTGTCATCTGATTTCATATTGGCTGCTTCCTTTTTGCGCGAAAAGTGGGATTGGATTGTGTGCGATGTTTGCTGATCGCGAGAATTGTTGTAAATCGTGAGAATTGTTGTAGATCCGTTGAATTGTTGTAGATTCGTTGAATTGAACGTTGTTCAATTCATAATACGATCCGTTCTGTGTAAAGTCAACTGCAGAGGACAGACACCGTAGTGATTTCGTCCACAAGATGAGCCTCGCAGGGCGCTGGTAACGGACGAAACCAGCGCTCGGGGCATTATCAGAATTCCCTCCGAGCGTCCAAATCATCCAGTTTATGGGCGAAAAGACCCACATCCCCCGATTTCGCCCATACTTCTCTTCCCCCCCCTTTATGGGCGAAACCGACCCCAACCCTCCATTTCGCCCATACTAAGCCATCCCTCCACGTGTCCACATCCCTCGGTTTATGGGCGAAAAGTGCCACATCCCCTGATTTCGCCCATACTCCTACTCTCAACTTTATGGGCGAGAAGAACCACATCCCTCGATTTCGCCCATACTCTTCTTCACTACTTTATGGGCGAAACCGAACCTACCCATCCATTTCGCCCATAATCAGCCACACCTCCATGCGTCCACATCCCACGGTTTATGGGCGAAAAGACCCACTTCCCCCGTTTTCGCCCAGACTCAGCCTTCCCGCATCGAGCCCACGCCCTCCACTTTATGGGCGAAACCGACCCCAACCCTCCATTTCGCCCATACTAAGCCATCCCTCCACGTGTCCACATCCCTCGGTTTATGGAAGTCCATAAGAAGTGACTTTCCGGGCACCACCACAGTCGGAATTTGTGGACGAAATCGTTCGTCCGAGGCATTTTCGTCCACAAGAGTAGCCTCTCCAAGCGCTGGAGGCGAGGGGATTTGTGGACGAAACCGGTCGTTCAGGGCATTTTTGCCCACAAGAGGAACCCCTCGAGCTTACCTTCCTATACTTGCTATTTACGCGGTCAAAAGCTATAATGACACCTGCTGACCACAACATGCTTCGGTCGTTCAATGGATAGGACAACAGTTTCCGGTACTGTTGATACGGGTTCGATTCCTGTCCGAAGCGCCAGCGCCGAGAAGCCCCTTCACACGGCGTACGAACAGTCCTCGGATCGTAAACGATCCTGCGGAACTACGGCGAGTGAAGGGGCTTCTCTCTGTCTTATGATCGACACCTAATGAAATTGTTGCGTGATTGCAAGCTTCGATCTCCCACCATCTCTTTGCGTGCGTCACAGGAGAAAAACTTCGTTCTCCGGAGCAATCCGCAGAGAAGAGCCCTCTAATGCGGCGTTCAGACAGTCCTCGGATCGCAATCGATCCTGCGGAACTACGGCGCATGAGGCGGGCTATTCTCGTCAGAAAGGAAGGGTCGATCGGCTAAGACTTAATGAATATTTCTTGATTAGCCGCAAGCTTTCGAACCCGCCTTTTCACACAAAAAGAGGCTGCTGCATGATGAACCTTTCCGTTCATTTTGCAACAGCCCTTATGAATCTCATGCCGCCGAAGAGGCCGCAAGTACAGGTTATTTTCTTTTAATAAAGTTTATAATCGCCAGAAGGATAACAGACCCGACTACGGCAACCAGGAAGCTCTTCAAATTGAAAGTCATCAGACTTTCCTGTCCGATCAGATCCATTACAAATCCGCCGACAAATGCTCCGACGATTCCGACAACTATGTTGGCAAGTATGCCCATCGATTTGTTTTTCTTCATGATCATGCTGGCAACCCAGCCAGCTAAACCACCAAATATTAACCATGATAAAATTCCCATAGAGCACCTCAGTTTTTATTGTGTCTCTCATTCGTTTAAAATGACTTACTGTTATTGTACCATATAACTGATATTGACGCTTAAGAATCCAGAGCTAGCACAAGGGCTGCCCGATACGTTTGCCTAATGGGGTTCGCACGTCAACGCGAGTCCACACTAAGGATAAGATTTATTGTGTGGCGGACAATTTACGCACAAGTTCTCGCCTGAGAGCCGCTATTCATATTCATGTTATGTGATGTTTTGGAACTGTGATAAAATATAACAACAAGTAATGATTGTTGTATCAGAATAGACAAAATTGCAAAGAGGTGAATTTATGAGCAAAAAGATACTTGCTATTATTGTCTCCTGCGCCATACTGATTCCCATTCTTGCGTCTTGCTCCACTGCCACGAGTTCTTACACCGCGTCAACGACGCGAAGTCCGGATTCCAATTACGGTTTTGCCGAGGCCACTACTGTAGCCGGAGCTCCCATAGACAATCCCGAATTCAATACAGAAGAATATAACGCGATCGTCGAGAATACATATAAATCCGTAAAAACGTCTCCTCTATCGACTTTTTCCGCGGACGTCGACACGGCTTCCTACGCGAATATCCGAAGAATGATCACGGACGGATCCACGATTCCGGCGGATGCGGTGCGTATCGAAGAGATGATCAATTACTTCAGTTACGATTATCCGGAACCGGAGGGTGACGAGCTCTTTTCGGTGACAAGGGAGCTGGCTGACTGTCCGTGGAACAGCGAGAGCAAGCTGCTTCTGATCGGCGTTCAGGCGGCAAATATTGAGTATGAAGAGTTACCGGCATCGAACTTTGTTTTCTTGTTGGATGTGTCCGGTTCCATGTATGACAGCAATAAACTTCCACTGGTCGTGGATGCGATGAAGCTGCTTACGGAAAATCTGCGGGAAGAAGATCGGATTTCCATCGTGACTTACGCAGGAAATGATTCGGTGGTTCTGGATGGCGTCAGTGGCGAGAACAAGCTGGAGATCACCACCGCGCTTGATGGACTGGAAGCAGGAGGATCGACGCAAGGCTCAGCCGGCATTGAGACGGCATATGAGATTGCCCAAAAGCATTTCATCGAAGGCGGCAATAACCGCGTGATCCTTGCGACGGACGGTGACTTGAACGTCGGAATCACCAGTGAAGGCGCTTTAACTGATCTGATTACGGAGAAGGCTGAGACGGGTGTATTCCTCTCCGTCCTGGGCTTCGGAACCGGCAATATCAAGGACAACAAGATGGAAGCCCTCGCCGATAACGGCAACGGCAACTTCTCTTACATCGATACGATTCTTGAAGCGAAAAAAGTGCTTGTCGAAGAGATGGGCGGCACGCTTTTCACGGTCGCAAAGGACGTAAAGTTCCAGGTCGAATTCAATCCCGAGCAAGTGAAAGGCTACCGACTGATCGGCTATGAGAACCGCCTGATGAACGCGGAAGATTTTGCCGACGATACGAAGGATGCCGGCGAGATCGGTGCAGGCCTTCGCGTTACCGTCCTGTATGAGATTGTATTGCCGGACAGTGAGATCGACATCCCGGAGACGGATCTCAAGTATCAAGAAGATTCCTTGATCAAATCCTCCGACGAATGGCTGACGGTCAGCATCCGTTACAAATTGCCGGACGGGGACGAGAGTATGCTTACATCCTACCCGGTTACCGAAGAACAGTATTCCAGCGAGCCTTCGGAGAACTTGCAGTTTGCAGCCTGCGTCACCCAGTTTGGAATGTTGCTGCGCGACAGCGAATTTAAAGGATCGGCAACCTATGAATCCGTTCTCGAAACACTCGCAGATCTTTATTGTGTGAAAGTCGACGATTACAAAGCAGAATTTTATTCTCTCGTGAAAAAGATGGATAAGTAAGAAGACACTAATGAAATAAAAACCGGATCAGCCGTCGCAGACGATCGAAAAGATCATTTGCGGCGGTTGATTCATAGGAATGGAGACTCGCCATGAAAACTCTTCTATCGTAGTTCCTCGCGAATCTCGCTGTACTTATTCTCCTCTTCACCGCCGCCTGTTCATCAGCCCCATCACTTCCCACCGGAGAGTATGTTTTCGAGTGCGAAACTCCGGCGTCACAGGGAAATAATCTCGCTCTCCGGAGCAATCCGTAAGGCTTCAGCTGTGCCATAGGGAGAGTTCTTCAGCATAGATGCGTACTTTCGCATGATGATGACATTAGCTCTATGAACACAAATCTGGATTGGGATAGAAAGGCGCGATATATCCAGACGCTTGATTGGATCGATTGTGATTCTGATCATATCGCCACGTCATTTTATGTTATTATTATCAATATTAATCCCGGTGCGCGAAGCGTCAGAACGACATCATTCGACGCACGACACATACGTTAGGAGGCTGCCGCATGAAGACATGTTCATCTTGTGGAGAGAAGCAATCCGATCATCTTCTGTACTGCGCGTTTTGTGGCGAGAAACTCGGCCGTAGCAGCCCGTTTACCCCCTTCTCCAACAATCCGCGAGTCAACAAATCGGAGGATGCGCCGAAGGATTTTCTCGAAACATATGAGGTGACCGACTATCTGAGACGGACCCTCTCGGATAAGATTATCGGGATCTCATCCGTGGTCTTCGCAATCATCTCGATCTTTGCCAACCTATTCAGGGAAGTCAAAACACCCGGTGACATTGTTTGTGTAGAAGTCATCTTGTTTGGCTTAAGCGCCGTTACTGCACTCCTTCCGAGAGCCTTATGGTCAGCAAATTTGTATTCTCTGTCATTTCGACATGCAGGCACGGATGATCTGGAACCCTCCTTTGCATTCCATATCCGTCGCAAGGTATCTTCGGTACTTCTTCTCGTTTTGGGGTCGGTGCTCCTGTTCGGAATCGACATTATTGCAGGGTAAATATTTGCTCTTATACAATAGTATATTCAAATAAGCACGGGAATTATTGCTGTTGTTTTCTCTTGCGAAATGCAGATCCATATGCATGGAGGCTCGCTATGAAATGCTTACGATCGAGATCTCTCCTACTACTCGCGATGCTTGCTCTCCTCCTCACCGCCGCCTGTTCATCCGCCCCCTCACTTCCCACCGGAGAGTATGTTTTCGAGGATATTGTGTATGTCGGCGGTCTGTCGTCCGCAACACCGGATCATCTTCGCAAAACGAGAGACGGGACGGAATTTATCATCGGCAAAGACTCCTTGCAAATCATCGGCGAGGACAATGACCTCTCCTTCACGAATCTCAAGGTGACGAAGGAAGAACTCACGGATGAATTTATTCAGACGAACTACGGGGATGTCGACGAGCGACTGCTAACATTTTTCGATGGGTATGAGAGCCGTTTCCGATACAGTATGGTTGACTCATACGGCAAAAAGATCAGTTTCTATTTGTACGAGATGGACGGTGAATTATTCATCAGTCAGTTCGCGAAAAGTGACAAGTTGATCTTCTCGATCGATAAACTATCAAAGAAGTGAGAAGCCCCTCACCCTGCGTACGAACAGTCCTCGGATCCCAAGCGATCCTGCGGAACTACTCGGGTGAAGGGGCTTCTCACTTCTGGAGGGTGCGGGTTGAGGGATAGTTGAGCGTTAATTTTTAGTATGTCATTAAGAAAATGTAAATCGAGCTCTTATGCCGGGCAACCCAAACTGTCGACTCTTCTCCTCATCTATTTCTACGTTTATCAAAGTCAAAACCCACGGCGTATAGGAAAGCCGCGGGCGAATCACGGAAGAATTTGAATATGATGATTCTCACCACCCTCATCGTCGGGCTTGTCGCGATTCCGATCTTTTATCTTATCTCCCCAATCGCGGGTCTCGCCACCCTCTTGCTTTTTCTCGTCGGATTCTACCTCCTGTCTCGACGCGCGAAAAAACGCAAGGCAGAATTCATCGAACGTTTGGCCGTTGGCCTTGAAATGTACGGACCGGGTACGCCAGTTGAATATCTCTCGTATTACTTTGATGATGAGGGCTTGTCAAGGGTTGCGGAGGTCATCAGTGCCTCGCGCGTATCGGAGCTTCCCTTCTCTATGCCGTATCGCGAGAAAATCGACCGGCTTGCGAAGGACGGATCAATAGTGATCCTGCCGTGTTGCAGCGGCACGGATCGGATCCTCTCGGGGATACAGTCGATCATAAAAAGGCGCGGCCTTACTGCTGCCGTGATTACGAAGGAAGTTGTAATCGCCGAGAATTCCGAACGGTTTCGAACCCGGCGTCGCGATGGATTTATCGCAGACGTAGTTGATCTCAATGTCCTCGCGCACAAGCTGGAAAGCGAGGGATTCCTTCTCCTCAATCTGATGTATCACCCATACCGGGGGGCATGTGATTACGCTAGTTACGCCCTCAGAAATGGCGCAACTCAGAACGTTCAAATACGAGGATTCGAAGGACATGTTACGGCACAGGTAAATGAGACAGGTTGGTTTGACCTGCGCAGGAACCGAGGCTTTTACCCCACCGCCTCCAGCAAGAACTGATTCAGCTCCTCCATGAACTCCTTGTCATGCTCCAGATAGAGGTTCTTATCTATCTCTCCCGCAAACCCGGCGGCATTGACTTCTTCCTGGTACACCAACGCGGCGTCCGTGAGGAAGTAGTCGTAGTGGCCGTCGTGGTTTTCGCGCGTCTCGTAGAGGAATTCGCAGGCAGGGTTTATGATCGTGGATCTTTTCGCGTAGATGGGGCTCTCAGCGCCATAGAACTCGTCCTTGGTGCCGCTGATGACGAGGACGGGGATCGTGACGGAGTTAATGCCGTCGATCGCGGAGAGGTCTTTGTCGGCGCCGTATTTGAGCGCGATGAAGGCCTCTGTGAAGGGCGTCAGGAGTGTGTGGAACGGGCCGGTGAAGCGCTCGATCGAATAGGTCCATTGCTCCTTTGGCGTATCAAAACCCGATGCTATGATCGCGGCGTCGACGTCGTGTCCGTAGGCAAGGACAGCGGCGGACGCGTAGGCACCGAGGCTATGACCGAAGAGGACAAGTGGTAGGTCGGTGAAGCGAGACTGGTTCTCGACGCAGGTGAGGACGGCATCGAGATCGTGAACGGACTGGGTGTAGCCGTCCGCCGATGCGCCCTCGCTGTTGTAGCAGCCGGTGTAGTCATACGAGAGAACGGTCCAGCCCGCGTCAACGAAGGAGAGGGTCTCGTAGAGCTTGATATCGGTCGTGTCGGTGTGACCGGGGCTCAGGACGATGAGACCGTTCGTGTTGCCGGCACCATACAGGAAGCCGGTGAGGTTATGGTCGCCGGACGGAATCTCCAGAGTCTCGTACGGATACTGTTCGTGGTCGATGTCGTCGTGGGTCAGGTAGCGGCGGGTGTCGTAGCTGCCGTAATCGCATCGACGGAAAATAACGGCGTCCGCGATGGCGATCGCCGTAAAGGGTACGAGGATGAGGCACAGGAGGACGATGATGATATGGCGCGCGATGCGGGATGTTTTTTTATTTTTCATAGCGAAAGTATATCGCAAAGATGTTTTTCGCGAAAGAGGAGGATGTGACGAGGTGAAAGCGATGATTGGGAAATTGCAGTCTTGTCAACGAAACCGTTGCATTCCTATCAACGGGTCTTGATAGTAGTCTCTCTTAATCTCTTTCTTCATACCAGTCACGTCTAAAAGATATTTCGGTATGTTTTACCCGAAATATCTTTTAGGCGACGAAATATTTTCGACCAATTCTAGATCAGAAGTTACTCTCGCATATCAAAATTTCAGATCTCATCTTCAGAGGCTGAATAAAACCCAAAAAATTGATGGCCCACTCTTATCCGTTCCAAAAGCCAATTATCGCCTCTTTCATAAAACAAAAGGGAGTCCGACGCTTCAGACTCCCCTTATTAATCAAATCTTGAATTGATCTCGCTATACCTTCTCCTTCGTCAATCACTCCTGAAGATACAGATTGATTCGCTCGTTCAGCTCATCAACAATTTGGGCAGCAGTCTTCTCACCTGTCAGGCAAGGCGCGCAGGTCTCGTCGATAATCGCCGATAATACTGTGTCGTAATAAGTCATCGCATTGATCGAATCGACGAGAGTGCGGAATTCCGCGATCGACTCCGCGGGGATCGCGGTCTGGACCGTCAAGTCCAAGGCCGTGTTCTCCGCAGGTGTACGGAGTTCGGGGTGCTGAGCTTTCTCGAGAAGAGATTCGAACGCGGCTCTGCTGACGGGCATACTATTCCGCTCAATGACTTTCTGCTGCACTTCGGGCGACATCATGATTTTGACGAATTCCCAGCAAGCGTCCGGGTATTTCGAACCGGCTGAGATCGCGATCTGATGTCCCGGAGAACATATTCTGGCGCTCTCCTGTTGCGCTGGATAGCCAATGTACATTGATGGAGATGATGCTAGGATTTGGTAACCGAAGTAATCTTGCGGGCAACAAATGAACGAGTACAGCATCGCCTGTTGCCCAAGAAGGTAGGATTCTTGTTCGTTCGACGAATTGGGATAGAAGTTAAGCACTCCTGTTTCTCTCGCGTATTGTATCAACACATCTAGCTGTTCCACCGTAATGGCAAATTCTCCCTTCGAATCCATGTAATCGTCCATCGAGTATAGCAAGGCTCCACGAAGGAGATCAGATGATAATATATTGGAGAAGATCACTCCTTCATAAGTTTTGTCTCGCTTAAGTGACAGGAGATCCTCACAGGTGATCTTATCCGATTCGGGAAAATAATCTTGGTTCGTCATAAACCCATTCATGGTAAATGAGGGAAAGAAAAAATACATCTCGTTGTCCTTTGCCATAAGGGAGTACATACTCGGAAGCCAGGCATCTTCGGGTAGACTCTTGTCTTGCTCAAGATAGGGCATCATGTTGAGAAGAAGTCCGTTATCATCTAACTTATTAAAATTGAAAGCGTAATCTCCATATAGAATGTCTTGTCCCTTCCCCTTCGTCATGTCCGCAAGAATCGCGACAAGAGCCTGGTTATAGCCCGACATATCTTCAAAAGGATGAAGCTCATTATAGTCCTGAATCTCAATACGATATGAATCATTGGTTAGATTGAACTGATATAACGCATAAGCCATAATCGGATCGGTGCTCGCGCCGTACCCGCCGATCGTAAGAATCGTCTTCCCTTCCGTCGGACTCTTGTCCGTGTGCGTTAAGAGCTGGCATTCCGGTGATTCACCGGTTTGGACGGATACAGGCGAAATTACTCGAAGGACTCTGTCCTCAGATAGAATGTAGTCTTTCAAAATATTATACGTATATCTCGTCGGAGGAAGATCCGTGTCTTTCCAGGCTAGCACTTCTATAATCTTTCCTGACTGTTCATCTAGTCGATAGATTCCGGATACGGTACTTATATAGAATGCATCATCGGATTCACACCATCCGGTGATACCTAAACTATTTAGGTCAGGCATATTTGTCTTGCTCAATCCCCCCGTTACATAGTTCCATCTTCCAAAATAACTTCCTTCCAAATCCCCATAGAGATACGAAACATTTCCTTCGTACTTGATAATTTGTTCCAACACAAGATCTCCTGGAACAGTCGACTGCTGAAACAATTTTCCATCTCGATAGACAAGAATATCTTTGTTGCAAAGAAGAACAATATCATCACCGGACACAAGAAAATCTGTACAGTAGGCTCCGGACTCAATCGCAATTTCTACTCTCTTCGCAATGCTTAACCCATCCGAAGCGACTTGCAACACCTCCCATATTCCGCTTGAAACATCTTGTGTCAGAACATAAAATGATTCACCATCAACACACAAAGAGTGGCCAGCAACAGGATTCCCTTGGGATCCTGTTATTTCCAACGATGATCTCATATCTCCATTTGTGTCGCATAATATCAGCTCACTGGAATATTCTCCTGCATCTGAAACAACATCCTTAAGAATGATGATGCTCGTGCCTTTTAGACAAGCATCATTGATCCTGGTGCTTGTCTCTTTCTGCATCGGAACGAACAATTCTTGAGTTAGAAATGCCGCACAGTCACGCGGAGTGATCAGCAAATCTTCTTGATAAGCCGATGAACAGGAAGACATACTCATACAAACAAAACACAAAAGCGCTAGTGAAATGACGCGTATTCGAGGCGTATTCATCTATATCTCCCCCCAGCATGTCGTAGCCGGAATATATTCTCCCGTCAAAGCGTTAACAGCAACCCAGCATGTTGATGTAGCTGATTTAGGATCATTGGGATCACTATGCCAGACAAACAAGAACTCCCAACAGGGAATCGCTCGGCCTGTATCTTCTTCTCCTTTAACAAGTGGAAGAAGGCCCAGCTCTGCCTTCTCAACAGTAACGGTTCCGTTTATCGGTTGGTAAAAATTGGTTTCAATCGGAGAGATTGTTCCATCAGTATTTACGGATAGATCCTGCATACATTGTTGGTAAATTAACTGATAAAGACCATCGTTCGGATTTCTCGAGAAGAAATTTTGCGATACTGTATGAAGCGCTTCCTCAAAGGATATCATCGCTCCTGTTTGTATGACATCTCCGACGACAAAATCAGATAATATCAGAACATATTCAATTCCTTGATTTGTTACGATAGCTTGTGTCATAGAATCGATCGAACTCTCCATATCAATTTCAAGAGGTACCTGCCCATCAACAAGCAATCTGCCAATCTCGCCCGTCAACATAGGCAAACCATATATATCTCGTCGAAGATTCAAGAGATAGGCACCGTTCTCCGGCAATAACCCGTCCGGATATAGACGATCATATTCTGTCATATCCTCGCCGTACGCTCTCGCCAGTTTCGAATTCGTCTCCAGCCAAGTTGACGGATATATGATAATGTCATAACAATCGGAAATTGAAAAGCCAGCATTGGAAAAGAAGTCCTGAGCCTCTTGATATGCCTCAGCAGAAGATGAAAATGAGAGGTCTTCCTGTTCTTCTGGTTGTTCAGATCGGAAATACAAAAAACTATTTAGAACCTTCCCATTTACGGAATAAAGAACCATATTCATCGGCAGGACTGCTAGATTCCATTGTTTGTTCTGTGTATCGCTATACATGTCATAATAAATGGTTCCTGCATAAAACTGATCATCCGTACTCGATTCAACAAGCGTCCAGTCTTGACCTACAAAAATTTCTCGGTCTGTCTCGTCATATGGTATTATCTTGATCTCATAAGACGATGCTTCGCCCGGATCTTGCAAGTCGCGATTGGCAAGGATCACGGCTGAAACCGGTATTCCTTCTGGTGTCGCTCCAGTAACAAACGTTCTCCCCTGCTGATCCACGGAATAGGTAATTCCCACAGAAAAAAGCGTAGATTCCGCGGTGGTTTCAGATGAAGCAGAGGTGACGAGTGTCGTAGTTTTCGTTGTAGGTTCGCTGTTTGAAGGGCTACAGCCCGTCAAACAGGCAAGTGCTATAAGTAGAATAATATATTTT
Organism: Bacillota bacterium; assembly: GCA_023397475.1. Lineage (GTDB taxonomy): Bacteria > Bacillota > Clostridia > Saccharofermentanales > Saccharofermentanaceae > Firm-13. The sequence goes on along the minus strand of JAEWUD010000012.1, from coordinate 24,598 downwards.
GATATTTTTCTATTATGCATGTTATTCTCCTATGATATGTTCTGAAGAAAACATTTTCGGTAAAATATGGAACTGTATTTGCCGTCGGCTACTCTTCATCTACTTACGGATTCCATTTAATATAATAACTACAATATGACGAACAGGATGTGCTATTCAATGAGCGCACGATACTATACTCCGCACCATTCGCTCCCTTCCCTGGTTTATATATCATATATTGGCGACAGTTCTCACTCGCTGTAAAATATCTGTAATTAACAATTTCTGTGGCCTGAGAACCGTCTGATGCATACACGCGAAATACCAGATCATTTGTCGATACCACGTTAGGAGGTAATCCCGGTGCTTGGAATCCCTTAAGATTCACACAGGCTGCGGTAGTAGCACTAGAAGATTTTATTATTTCGTTTCCCGTCACATAAGCACTAGGCGTTCCTCTGGTAACTGATTTGCTTCCGCAATCCTCCACATTTGCACTTACCAAAGACATAGGAATAACCAGAACAAGAACCAGCGATAGCAGAGCTAATAGTTTTTTCATAAACATCCTCCATTTCATGTAACCGATCGGCAAATACATGTAAATGTTATATTGTAATGGGGGGGGAGTCAATAGTATTTGATATTTTTTAATATGTTTTAATGGTCTTTATTCTAAGAAAAAACGATTATTCCATTAGGATCAGTCCATTAGTTCTCTCAGACAACAAACTACTTATTAATTTATCACAAATCAAAAAGTAATGGAATTCTGATATCTACTTGCGGGATTTACATTAAATATAGAAACAACCAACGTTACCGTTAGCTTCTTGTCAACAGTACTTGAAGACGCCTTTTTTCAGTGGAAACTCTAGAGACGGCGTATATGTTTTTCCGATTAGTCGCTTAAAATGTTAAAATCGTGTGTATAAAAAAAGGAAGGCAGCGGTACATCGCTGCCTTCTGTTTTCGTTTAAATGCACCCTCTTCGATAGACTTTATAACTTTATTTACAATATCACTCGGGAAAACACAGCGCCTTGATCGCTGCATCTACCTCCGCGCGTGCCGCTTCAGCTTCATCTTCCGAAAGTCCATTGAGTCCGGCACTGGCTTTGACGTACCATATCGTGCGATCGTATGGACCGTCATAGGGGGTTTCAACGCCGGTCAAGTCAAAGTACACGGAGATTGTGTATTCATGAGGGGAATTATAGATAATCATCTCGTATGAGTCTGAGCTGTGATATTCGATAATCGGATTTTCAAAATTTTCCGGATAGTCGCTTTCGACCAAATTCATTAACCCAAGATATTGCAGCGAGGGAGTGAACTTTTCCGACTCAAGCCCGTTGCAAACAGATACCTGTAGTTCATCTAATTGGGCTTCGTACCATTCCCATTGAAAATCGGGGTCAAATAGCACCACGTTATACCCGCGCTCAGTTAGAATGTTTTCAAAGTCCGACGCGGATCTGAACACAGCTTTCTCCGGCCATTCGCCGGGGTTTGGATTGAGTTTACATGCGCTTGGGAAGGGAATTCCCAACGTATCCATTGCTTCATAGAAAGTCACCAGTCGCGGAACATCAACGGTTATTTCGGCATGAATGACACTACTTCCGGTTTGGTACGTAATGTTGAAGATGTTACTTTCGTTGTTGTAATCGTCATAATAGTAAAGCATGAGTGCGGAATCGGTAAACAGGATATGTAAAGGCTGTCTATTGTATTCCGGATTGAGTTTGGCGTCGTAATATAAATATTCCATTGCCCGCTGACTGACCGTCTGATTTGCGTCTTCTTCCAAATCATAATTGTAGCATCGAACAACATCTTTACCGTCCAGACTTTTTGCGTCCCAACCGGAGATCAAGCTCTCGTTTTGAATGCCTGCCCCTTCTTCCACAATATATCCGGCATCCGTGAACACCGTCTGAAAGTCGCTAACATCGACCGGCGACGTCGTTCGATAATCGAGCGGAGAGAGATGGTCGTGACTCCGATAATCTATGGATTGCATCTCTACCACTTCCCGATAACTGATCTGCTCGCCGTCCACTTCGATAAACAGGTTATCGTATGGGTCATCCGAAATTGGCTTTGTCTCAGACGGCTCTTTTGTCGCCGGGGTGGTCGGAGATGTCTCGTCCGCACTTTGAGTGGTTGCTACAGTTGTTGCCTCAGTCTGATCATTCTCTTCCGGATCTTTTCGCTGCAGAGGGTTGAAAATCAGCCCGACGACGACAAAACCGACAATTATCGTAGAAACCAGTATGATCCAAAGAGCCGGTTTACGGTAGTTGACGATGTTCTTAATCCGTCCTTTGAGGCTCCCTTCACCGAATGCCAGCGGCGTCGCGTGCAACAGATTTCTTCCCGTCGCCAGATTCAGAAGCGACGAGGAATAGTTCTTCTTAATCCCGTAACCCAGCTCGCGAATCACCTTCTCATCGCACGACATCTCCATATCGCGGCTCATGAACGCAAAAGCCAGCCAGACGAGGGGATTAAACCAGTGGACGCATGTGATCACATAAAGGATCGCCTTGATGATATGATCTCCTCTTTGAATATGGATCTGCTCATGTCGCAGAATATGCGCGCGGTCGGATTCTTGAAGGTTTGAAGGGATGTAAATTCGAGGGCGAATTATTCCCAGAATAAAGGGCGACTCAATGCTCGAGGACACGAAGATATTGTTTTCCTGATGCAAGGCCGATTGTAGTCGTTTCCTGAGCAGGATGTACGCGATCACGTTAAAGGATAAGAGGACAAATATTCCGACCAGCCAAATAATCGAAAAAATCTGCGGTAATGACAGGTTCATTGGACCGTCCGAGGCGGATGCTACCGAGTCTGCGGATGCAAGGATCTGGCTCTGTTCCATGTCCTGCTCTTGCGGCAGATTCTGAGGCGCGGTCAATGTGTTGTTACCGAGATTCGCAGGAATTTGCGTTGTGATGCCACCATTTGCTTCTTGCATCGGTTCGATCACGTCCGAGGCCGGGATCACAGATTGAACCAGGGCCGGTGTCGCCTCTTTGCTCATCCATGCGGTTACGCTGTTTTCGCTGATTACTTGCGGAACGAGGCTGATCGGACTTTCCGGAGTGAAGGGTAAGACCAACCGAACGAATACGACGATCCACAGAATGTAAGAGAAGAGTTTCGGAGCTTTTCGCAAAAGAAGACGAATCAGAAGGACAATCGCGATGCAATAGACGGAAACAAGGCTCATGTCGAGTATTCCCATAAAAATGGCGTCCATCGTCACTCCTCCTCGCAATCATTGATGATCTTCATGATCTCCTCATATTCTTTCTGGCTGATCTTCTTCTTCGGGACAAAGGCGGCCAGAAAGCGCGGAACCGATCCGCCGAAATTCTTCTCGACGAATTGCTCGCTCTGAATGCGAAGGTATTCTTCCTCGCTGACCAGTGACGTCACGATGGCGTCGACATTTCGGAACAGACGTTGCTCACACAGCTTCTTCAGAAAGGTATAGGTCGTCGATTTCTTCCAGTCGAATCTGTCTGCGCAGAGTCGAACCAAATCTCCGGAATTGATCGGCTCGTTCTTCCAGATCAATTCGGCAAACTTCCTCTCGGCATCTGTCATGCTGTAATCCGGAACTTGATTCTCATCCATGTAAATATCCTCCCGCATCAGGTCTATAAATCACCGACCTAATGCGAGTCTATAACTCACCGACCCATTTGTCAAGCATTATTATGAGGGATTATAATTTCGAAAAGCTTGCGCTTCTTGCGTTGGGCTGGACGCGTGATAAGACAAGGTGGCAAGAAAAAATCTGCCAAACGTTCATTGCATCGAGCGGTTTTGCAGAACTTACGGCGAGTCAATAATTCAATGAGTCTTCGCGACCCAATACTGCATAGGAGTCCACACTAATGGGTCTTTATCAATGATTATCACCAAAATCATAGGGTAGGCTGATTTTTATACTACTTCGAGGCGTCGGAGACGAGATTTGGCAAATATAGCGAAGCGCCGCTCTGCGGTGCGACCATTAATCCGCGCCGGATCTGCCGGCGCGTCAATATATGCCCTCTCTTGTTCTTCTCGCAAGCGAACGTTGTCCTTTTTCGCAATCACTACGAGATTTTGCGCATTTGCAACATTTCTCGTAATACGATTTTGATCGTCAGTCGGTTCTCCGGCCGCGGCGTGATCAATCTTCTGCGGAGCGATTATCGACGACATTCCTCTGCTCATCAAACCATGATCGCCGTGACGCTCCGTTAAGCTTTTCATGTACATAGGAAACCTTGATGATTTCCTCAATTTTCAACGCTCAAAAAAGAGGAGCCCGACGAATCAGATGCCCCCTTCATATCTTTTCGAGAACTACACCCCCTTATAAACTTTTCGAGAACTTACCCCCTACACCTTCTCCTTCGGAAACCAGTGTGTCGTCTTGTTCGCGATCTTGACGAGGACCAACATCACCGGCACCTCGACGAGAACGCCAACGATCGTGGCGAGGGCGACGGGTGAGGCCGTGCCGAACAGCGCGATGGCGACCGCGACGGCGAGTTCGAAGAAGTTCGACGCACCGATCATGCCGGCCGGTGCAGCTATATTATGCGGCAGCTTCAGGATGCGCGACGCGAGATACGCGATGAAGAAGATCAGGAAGGTCTGGATTGTCAGAGGGATCGCGATAAGAAGGATGTGCAAGGGGTTTTCGAGAATCACGTTCCCCTGGAAGGAGAAGATGATGACGAGCGTCAGGAGAAGGCCGCCGATCGTAACATTGTTGAACTTCGGGATGAAGGTCTTCTCGAAGTATTCGACACCGCGGCGGCGCGTGATGAGGATACGCGCCAGGATACCGCCGGCGAGCGGGATGACGACAAAGAGAACGACGGAGAGGATCAGGGTGTCCCACGGGACCTGAACGCCGCCGACACCGAGCAGGAAAGCGACGATCGGAGTGAACGCGACGAGGATGATCAGGTCATTGGTCGCGACCTGGACGACCGTATAGGCCGGATTTCCTTTGGTCAGATGACTCCAGACAAAGACCATCGCCGTACAAGGGGCGGCGCCCAGAAGGATCGCGCCGGCCAGATAATCTTTCGCGAGATCGGCGGGAATGATCGCCGAGAAGACGACGTAGAAGAAGAAAGCCGCGATCGCGTACATCGTGAAAGGCTTGATCAGCCAGTTCGTGACCCAGGTGACGAAGAGGCCCTTCGGATTCTTGCCGACGTTCTTGATGCTCTGGAAATCGACCTTCATCATCATCGGGAAGATCATCAGCCAGATCAAAATCGCGATCGGCACCGACACGTTGGCATATTCGAATTGTCCCAGGAATTGCGGCACCGCCGGCAGAAATTTGCCGATCAGGACGCCTACGACCATACACAGGATGACCCAGACCGTTAAGAATTTCTCAAAAAAACCGATTTCCAGTGCTTTCCCCTTACTCATTTTCAGTCTCCTTCTCCAGTTCCGCCTCGCGATGACTGATCGCATATTGCTTCTGCCCGCCGGAAACGTTCTTCACATCGCGAAAACCTCTTCCGAGCAGTATGTTCTGTGCGGCGTTCCCCGTCACGCCCTTATTGCAGTATGTGATGGTGGGGATGTCTGTATCGAGGTCTTTTGCCTTGTCGCGAATTGCGGCGTGCGGAAGGCTTACGGCAGTCGGGATCGCGTTCTTGGCGAATTGGGCGGGATCTCGGGCATCGATCAGCTGGCAGGGCTCGCCGGATTCAATCAGAGCGTCGAGATCCTTCTGCGTGATCAGCTCCCGCCCGCGGGAGATCGCGTTATCGAGGATCATCCCCGTGTACATGACAGGGTCCTTCGTCGTCGAGAAAGGCGGCGCATACGCAAGGTCGAGATGGAAAAGATCCTCGGCCTTCGCGCGGTACGTGATCGCGGTTACAAAGACATCGATTCGCTTGTCGACTCCCTCACCGCCGACGATCTGCGCGCCGAGCATTAAGCCGGTCGCGCGGTCGGCGATTCCTTTGATCACAATTTCCTTGCCGCCCATATACTCGGGTCTTGCCGGCTTGATATTGTGGCAGACCACCGGATCGAAGCCCTCTTCCCTCGCCTCTTTCTCACTAAGTCCGGTCATCGCGACATCGAGGTCGAATACGCGAAAAATCCCGGTTCCGAGAATGCCGCGGAAGGTCAACGGTCCGCCCGTTACGACGTCACCGGCAATGCGACCCGTCTTATTGGCGGTCGATCCCAGAGGACGATACACGGGTTTGCCGGTAACGAGATGGAACTGTTCGATACAGTCGCCGCAAGCGTAGATATCCGGTACGTTCGTCCGCATATCGGGCGTGACGGCGATCGCGCGGGTCGGTCCGAGCGCCACGCCTGCATTCACGGCCAGCGTGGTATTCGGACGAACGCCGACGGAGACAAGGACTATATCAGCCGGGATCTCACGGCCATCGGATAGACGAACGCGAGAGGGGTCGCCGGAGGATGGGATCTGAGAGGGTGTGTCGAAAGATGGGATTAGCGAGGACTCATCGGAGGTCGGAATTTGTGAAGACTCTTTGGAAGGAGGGATCAGCGAGTGCTCATCTGAAGAAATGCTCTTTCCTCCCAGGATCTCCGTAGCCGTAACCCCGGTGTGAACCGTGACTCCGTTCTTAATAAGCTCGGCTCGAACATAAGCCGCGACATCGGGGTCGAGACCGGGTGTCACCTGCGGCAGGCGCTCGATGAGAGTGACCTGGATGCCGAGCCGCGTCAGGCTCTCGCAAACCTCGAGGCCGATGAAACCGGTGCCGATGATTGCGGCTGTCTTCGGGGTGCGTTCGTCGAGGAAGGCCTTGATCCGGTTCATGTCGACGATATTGCGGAGCGTAAAGACGTGATCTTTGTCCATTCCGCCAATCGGTGGAATCACGGCAGAAGCGCCGGTCGCGAGGATCAGTCGGTCATAGATGTCGGTGAAGGTCTCGCCGGTCTCCAGATTTCTTACGTCGATGGACTTCGATTCGGGGTGAACGGCCAGAACCTCATGACGGATTCGGATGTCGACCTGGTATTTTTTCGCGAAAAAAGTAGGATCTCTCGGTGTCAGCTTGTCCGCGGAATCCACCTCGCCGCCGAGATAATAGGGCATGCCGCAACCGGAATAGGAGATGAATCGGTCCTTCTCGTAGATGATGATCTCCGCGGATTCGTCGTTGCGTCTGGCTTTGGCAGCGGCCGATGTTCCTGCTGCTACGGCTCCGATAATTACAATGCGCATATTGCGTTACCCTCCCTATTTGTGGTGCTTTTCGCGACAGAGGAGTCTTGACGGGTCTCGTTGCAGACTTCGTGAAGGGCGTCGTGATGGGTGTTGTCGCGGGCGTCTTGAAGGGCTTCGTGATGGGTGTTGTCGCGGGCGTCGTTGCGGTTGTCGTGACAGATGCAGGACGCGTCGCCGGACGTAATAGCAATCCAATAGGCTGAGACCTTCGCGATCTTGTCCGCATCGAGACGGTAACGCATCCAGGAACCGTCCTTGCGGACGTGGACCAGGCCGCTCTCGACCAGGATCTTCATGTGGTAGGACAATGTCGGCTGGGAGAAATTAAAGGAATCGAGAATGTCGCAAGCGCAGAGTTCTCCGCAGGAGAGGATCTCGACGATGCGAAGGCGCGTCTCGTCCGCAAGGGCTTTGAATATCCGAGTGTTCTCTGTGTAGTCCATGGGTTCCTCCTGTGGCCGGGATATAGAAGGTTCTCTATGTCCTGATTATGACGGAAATGGCAGGCGCATGCAAGACGAGTTTGTTATGTTGAGGTAAAGTCGGGGTTAGATGTTCTGGTTTGCTGGATATGGGCTCGCGAGTGGGGGGATTTTGTGGTCCGATGGCTTATGAGGTGCAAATTGGGAGTAAGCGAGTTCAGAAAGCGAAATTGTGCAGCCCTGAAGAGTTCATTAATCAATGATAACCACCAAAATCGTAGGGTAGGCGGTTTTTTATACTTCCTCAATGAGAGAAAATGTGATTTCTTGTCAATGATAACCACTAAAATGCGTGGGAGCTCACGATTTTATACTTCCTCATTGAGAAAATATGTGATTTCTTGTCAATGATAACCACCAAAATGCGTGGGGGGTCACGATTTTATACTTCCTCAATGAGAGAAAATGTGATTTCTCATCAATGATAACCACTAAAATCGCATGGTAGGCTGATTTTTATACTACTTCGAGGTGTCGGGGACCGAGATTTGGCAAATAATGCGGAGCGCCGCACCGCAGCTTGACCATTAATCCGCGCCGGCCCCGCTTGGCGAACGGCAGAAATTCAAACACCCGGCAGGTCCTCTCCTTGAGATCCCACCGGGCGTGATTATCACTCTCTTATTCGACTCGCAAGCGAGCAATATCCTTTTTCGCTCCTACAACTGTCTGGTTTTATCTCACGCCCTTCAAACCACGATCGATGTGCCGTTTGGCTTCTCCTGAATGTAGAGGTCTTTGATGATGTTCTCGATTTCGAGGCTCTCGATGGACATGTCGTGGATGATCGACTTCTCGTTCATACACTGAATGAACTCGTTCAGCTTGAGAAGGGACAGATCGAGTTCCAGTTCTACATCCCTGTCGGACAGCTGATTACGGATAAGGATGCCCGGCCGGTCCAGCGAAGGTAGCGGCTCGCGTGTCGTAAGGTGCACGGTCTTCTTGTCGCCGAGATTTGTCCGGAGCTTTTCCATGGAGTTGTCGAAAACGATCTCGCCGTGATTGACGACGATTACGCGGTTGGCTAAGTACTCGACGTCCTTCAGGTCATGAGTGGTGAGTATGAAGGTGGTTCCCTTCTTGTTCTGCGCGAGGATGAAGTCGCGGATCTTCTCCTTGGCGATGACATCGAGGCCGATGGTGGGTTCGTCCAGGAAGACGATCTTGGGCCGATGCAGCATGGCCATGACGAACTCGCATTTCATGCGCTCGCCGAGCGACAGGTTTCTGGTAGGCTTTCGGATGATATTCTCAATTTCCAACATCTCCACCATCTCGTCCATGGTTTCGCGAAAAGCCTGCTCGGGGATGTCATAGATGGATTGATTGAGGAGGAAGGAATCGAGCGGCGGAATATCGAAAAGCAACTGGGATTTCTGGCCGAATACCGCGCCGATATTGCCGACATATTTCCGTCTGTCCTTCCACGGCACGTAGCCCATGATCTCTACCGATCCGGATGTGGGATAGAGGATGCCCGTTAAGATCTTCAGGGTCGTCGATTTGCCGGCGCCGTTGGGCCCGAGGAAACCGATCAGCTCCCCTTCGTTGATTTCGAAGGAGACCGATTTCAAGGCTTCTACCAGGATTTTCTTGCGGATGACCAAGCTTTTGAGGGCCTCCCGAAAGGTGCCTCCTCGCTCGTAGGAGGTATAGGTTTTTGTTAAGTTTTCTACTTTGATCATATCTTTTCCTCGTTTATCCGCTTGTGGCTTTCAGATGGTCTTTTCGTTCGGGCTTTGTCGCTCGAGATCTTTTTTGAGCTTCCGGACTGTCGCCCGAAGGTATTTTTCGAGATCGGGCGTTGTCGCCTGTGGGCATTCTTTTCGAGTTGGTGTGTTATCTCGCGATAATAATTTTTCGAGCTGTCGAATTCGTATTGGACGATGCTCAGCCTCCCGCGCTCGTATAGTTCCGGACCATGCGGTGATGGAACCATAGCCCCGCCATTAGGAATACAATGGAACATATCACGGCTGGTAATACGTCCGTTATCGGTTTCCCGAGAAGCGCCGACGCGGGAAAGGATCCCAGGAGGCTCAAGGGGATTACCCAGGTAATGATGGTCTGGAACATCTTCGTGAAGATCGACCGGGGATAGAGGCCAAACTCCATGACGGTCATGAAGATCTCATAGATGCGATAGTTGCCGATCCAGATAATTCCGAGCCCCGCCATGAACAGGCCGAACGCGAACATCGTGACCAGGGAGAAGATGAACAGGAAGAAGAAGGACAGCCAGTTCGATAGCGGCAGCGCCGGTACCGACTGCAGAGCATACGCGAAAAGCAGCAGGCCGCCGACCAGTTTGCCCAGATCTTCGCTGTCGAACGCCGTGATGATCGACATCTGAAGAATGGAGCGCGGCTTGATCAGCAGGAGATCGTAGGTGCCTTCCTGAACCCGCATGATCGTATTCCAAACCATGCCCATGAAGAACGGGAACGCTATGCCGCGCGAGAGCAGGAACACGCCCTGCAACAGCAAGACTTCATGCTTCTGCCAGCCGGGAAACGAAGCACCGTTATCGTAGATCAATACGGTGACAAGAGGACCGCCCAATTCCACAACCATCATGATGAACATACTCATGAAGAAGTCCGTGCGGTAGGCCATTCTTGAAGCAAGGGAGGTCTTCATTCCATGCAGATAGATCCGGATCCATTGGATCACGGGATTTGACCGAGTTTTCTGCCCTTCAGGCGACGGCAGATCTACTGTATGCGCCATACATCCACCTCCTTCATGCACCGACACCGGTGAAGCGTTTGATCGCGAAGTGCCAGATAATCCGGTTCAGTATAAAGGTCAAGACCACCATGACCGCCTGCAGACCGACAATCTGCGGGATGGACATGTGAATGCCGGCGAGTTCATAGTCTCCCATGAAGACCCGAACCGGCACGTAAGATACGAACTGAAACGGCAGGAAGAACAGGACCTTTTGCACTTCGTCGGGAAACAGCGTGAGCGGCAGGAAGAGTCCCGAACAGAGGTCCTTGATCACCAGCAGCGCCCGCGTGAGACCGTTGGTCTTTACGAGCCAGAACGCCATGATGCCGATCGTATAGTTGATCAGGTAGCCGAGCACAAAGCTGAGAGCCAGGGAAAGGATCGCCCAACCGGGCATTACGGGTATCGGACGTATCCCGAAAAGCAAATAGAAGCAGAAGATCGGAATCATCTCAACCCAGATCGCCAGGATGCGATGCCCTACTTTCTCGAAAAATGCGTAGTACAAATGCGACACAGGCCGAAGCTGGAAGGTGATAAACTTGCCAGTTTGCACGAGTCGTTGCAACGTTCCGTCCGCATCGTCCCAGTTCAAATAGCCGATCAGGGACGCGACGGCGAAGTAGTACAGCATGGTGTCGAACGTAAATCCCGACACCGTATCGTGCGCTTCAAATACTGATCGCCAGATAAAATACTGCACAAGAAAAAAGACAGGCTGCGTAATCAGCGAGACTGCCATATTGTTTCGGAACGCAAAATTCTCCTTATAGGTTGCCTGAACAACCGCTCGAAACACCGGTTGCGCTTTCTTGGCAACCGGTTTCTCAAGAGTCACTGCCACAAAGAATATCCCCCTTGATAAGCCACTAACACTTATTGCCCGCTCTCGCCAGCAATAAGTGCACATTTTTTCTCTATTTGAATAAGATTACTCTCATGATTCCTTGCCGACAAGTACCAAAATTGCTGAATTTTATCTTCTTAAGTAGATCCAGTCATGAAAGATTCGCGAAAAGAGTGATATGGAATACTCTGCCGACGTGTGCGAGGCGCACAGAAGCGGCCTCCCTCACCGGCTGTCACACTTTTTGCTATGGAATATCTGTTGTCCAGAACACTTTTTGCTATGGAATAAATGTTGCTTGACACACTTTTTCCTATGGAATAAATGTTGTAAACGGTAAATATTCGTTGTATTTTTTGTGCTTGCATCATGAATCGGCAGAATCGAGAGGTCAGCAGGAATTTGTCGTAATACACTCGACTAGCATATCCAGATGCACTTCCATGCAAAGACAAGATCCTACATATCCTCCAACACCAACGTCTGCACACGATTCTGGATATTGGCCATGACCTCTTCTCTCGACTTCTGATCGGCGAAAAACGGCGCTGCTTCTTCCAGGATAATGTCAACAATCTCATGGTTCTCACTATCGACAACAGTCACGCCGCTGATCAAGGAGAGTAAATCCTCTGCCTGCTGGTCTGTCAACGACTCATATTCCCGGTCGAAGTAGTCATAACCCTGAATTAAAGGATCGATTTCGCCCTTTGACATTTCGATGTCTTCCATAAGGAGAGATGTTAGCATGGGAAAATACTGAAAACTATCTTCTTCGTAATCCAAGGTAAGTCTGAGCTGATTGGTCTCAAGGAGAAGTGTACGAACAAACTGCCAGCATCCTTCAGAGACGTCGCCCTTGTCCACAATCGCGATGGAATCCTCCACGATCGCCATTGGACCGGCGGAAGTGACGGACGGATATCCACAGTAGCTGACACCAGAATCGTCACAGAAGTTGTCTACCGCTGCATAATCTAAAGGATTCTGTAATCCATAATATGGCAGGAACAGAACCGCTCCGGAAGCAAATAACTCATTTATACTTCTTTCGCTGTAGAGAGATTCATTCACTGGTATCCCGTATTCATCGAACATACTGTCGGGCGTGCCATGTATTTTGACGAAATCCAATAGGGCGCCGAATTCTTCACTATCAAAGTTGACTTCACCGTTCTCTCGGTTGACAAAGGATTCCATCGAATATGACAGTGCATTTTCAAGGAGAGAAGATTGCTTTTCGAAGACATCGAAACAACGCGTGCCTTCCGGTAATTCACTCACAACTTGATTGAATTCTTCAAAAGTCCATCCGGTTCGGTTCCCGACAACCTGGGTCGGCGCATATAATCCCCACAGGACGAAGTCGAGTGGGAGCTCGTAAATCTTGTCCCCTTCATAGGACGCGTTCCATACACTTTGAACAAACAGGCTCTCATCAATCATTTCATCCTGCGCAAGGTACGGAGCCATATCCACGAGAATGCCTGAATCAGCATAGTAGGACAGATCATCATTCCAACTAGGCAAAAGCATGTCCGGTCCGTTCCCGGATAGGATCTCTAGCTTGATCTGCCGCTGCATTGCCTCTTCTGCCGCTAGGTATTCTCCCGGAGTATCGGCTGTTTTGACATCTTCTGAATATCGAATCAGATAATCGACAATTTCCACACGATACTCATCACTCTCACGATTGAAATCCACAACAGCCCGCTCGATTGCAGAATTACCGCTGATTCCCGAGCCCGCGATGGTCAGTACCTTTTTACCGGAAAGGTAATCTTCCGACTGGCGAGTCAATAGTGTAAGGGTGAGTGTATTGATGTTATATCTGGTTTGCATACAAAGAAACTGATCCTCCGCGATAGGAAGGGTTTCCGTCCGGTTATTTCCCATCACAAGATCCGTTCGATTCCAATACAGAACCGGTTCGATCGTCTCCGATTCTTCATTAAATTCAAAGAGATATTCCGCATTTACGCCATAAATCGAACCATCAATCTCACTTATCTCGTAATTCGGCAATATATATGTTGCTTCATCTCCAAGTTCCGTCCCCTCTTTCGGGATCTCTACGGCACCATACTCCGAATAAATTTTCTCCCGTTGAATACTGCATCCGGCATATACCTTGTCGCCGACGCGAAAAATCTGACCCTGGAAATCATATGACTGAATGGATCGAAGAAGTTCTCCGTCCCTGGAATATTCATGAATAAAGGAGTAACCCGCGGCAAGAATCGTCCCGTCTTCCGTGAAAAGGAAGGATTCGAAATAATTGTAATCCGGCGGCGTTGTCAAATAGATTGCATCACTTACCTGTGATCCCCGCTCATCGAATGACAACACCACATACTTTCCTGTCAAAGTTGAGAATAGGCCGCAGAAGCCACCATTCGGATCTTCCTCAAGGCATATTCCACTGCCGGCTGGCGATGTTCCCTTGACAAAGACGTCGGTCTTTGTCACTACTTTTCCGCTCTGGTCGTAGATCCAAATAAAAGATCGGTAAATCGGGTTCATTGGGTCTTCAATATTTGTTGTCGAGAACAGAATTACAAATCCGTTATCTGTACGGACAGCATCTATACAAGATAGCTGCACATTCTCTCCCGCCTCCGGGCACTCGAGCTCCTTGCCCTCATAATACCGATTAACAAGTGGGTCCGCCACGGCAATATCCGATTCTTCGGCCGTTGGAGCAATGCCCACAATCGCAGACGTTACCTCCGTCGATTCTGCGGATGACGCAACGGAGCAAGCTGCCGTCGACATGAGTAGAGCAGCGGCAAGGACGAAGGGAACCAGTCTCTTCGCGATCGTGAACTTCGCGAGGGCGGCTTTCGGATTTGATCGATTTATGCGCATACATCACCTCCGGTACTCCTGCGCCTCCCGCAAAAGTAAGATAATATTTATCATTCTACCGTAGTGTTGCTTTTCGAGCAACAAGCTATATTAAGTGTTATTTCAAATCCAGCTACTCATCGACGTAATACTTGATACGATTCTCCGCAGATAACTGCGCTCCGTTCAGCGTCTCGCGAGCCATCTGTAGCAAGTCGTCGAGATCCCGATAGGGCAACTCGCCGAGGACGTTATCCGTCAAGACATAGAAACTTGACCCGTCGTCCGAGAAGCCGCAGAATTTGGGGACTTTGGCAATCGGTTCGATCGTCCCGTTCATCGCGAAAAGAATTGTCTGGCTCGAATTGATCACGGCGAGCGTATTTCTCTCCTCGCAGAAGATCCAATCCTGAACGATATACATGAAATCCTCTCCGGTATACACGAGCTGAGCCGTCACAATGTCGGCTGCTCGGATCCGCATATCGTCGGATTGGAATACGAACGTCGCATTTCCGGGAAGAAAATATCCCGAGAAGGTATCGGAGACCAGTGCGTTGATCGAGGAAATCTCTGCGCCTGTTGCAAGGTCGAGGAAGTGGAGGGTAGATCTTACATCCATCTAGACAGAAAAAGCTACCTCATCCGACTTCGTTACAAGGCTTCTGAGATAGCTCCTTTTTCATAGACATTGACTATATGGATTCGAACCCTGTCAAGGGAATCAGTGATTAAGGTAGTTTATATGTGCTGCTAAGATTCCGAAACGCATCAGCAACGCCGTCGTTTGGATCAACGCACCAGATGGAATATAATTTTGAAGGCAGCGAGGGATACGAGTCCCCTGGCAAGTATTTTTCGAATCTTCCGTCAGGAGTCGAGGCCCAATACAGGAATATGTATCCATCTCTGTATAGAGGCTCATCGGGGATCGTAGTATATGAGAAGCGGGACGTACATATTATCCAGTCAGTACAATCGAATGTAACTCTATATAGACCCGATGCCTGGTAGACATTAAAAACAAAAACCGTTCCGCCATTGTATATTTTTACTGTCGCGGACCGGGCCTTATCATTATTATTTGAGACAGAAATTATGAACTTGTTTTCTGAGGACCTTCTTGCAGAAATCCATTCACAATTCTCGCTGATCGAAAACGATTTAGTTGGCATCGATATTGTCCCGGTATATGAAGAAGCCGCATAGGTGAAACTAAGCGTTTGATTTATTGAACCGGCTAAAACACTCGCCAATGGCATAAACAGCGCAACAATCAGGATCAAATTAAGAGCGATAAAGGCTGCCGACATTCTCTTCAAAACAACTCTAGAAAACATGAAATAATCCTCCTTATAATTACTGTGTAACGCTATTGAATCTAACAAACACGCCATAAAATGTCAAGAAAATATTATATCGAAGGCTGATACAACTCCTTGCCAAGAATCCACATGACTCACACTATAACGGAATTCCGCAAAAACAAATTACCTATATCGAACCTTAGCAATGTCGATATATTGTTGTCGCGTAAGGCCGCCGGAGCGCCGGGCAAAATCGTCATAGGCATTCTCAGGGTCGAGTCCAAGAACACGAATAACTTTCTCCTTCTGTTTCTGTTCATTCTCTCGTCGTCGCAAGAAGGATTCCGTTTTCTCCTCACCCTTCTCGATTCGTATACTCATGCCTGCCCCGTAGGTCATTATGAGCCTGCCTTCTCCGCTCTTGCATAGAGGATCTGAGTATTTCTCGTCAAAACCGGCCTTCATCCATGTCAATACATCAAAAGTTTGCATCGACAGTCCCCAGACAATTGTCCGTATTTGCGCGAACATACCAAACCCCAGATCTATGTCGTCCTCAACCAGATCCTTATGATCAACAACGGGGTATGTCGCAAAGAGAATCTCGCTATCATCGGCCATATATATATCCAGCAGCGGAATGGAACTTAGCTCTTCCGTCGTCATATCCGGATTCGATGTGAGGATATCATACTGTCGGTAAATCACCGGTTGAGTCATCATTAACTGTATCGGATCGCCTTTCGGAACTTCCGGCCACATCTCCAACTGGCGGATCTTTCCGATAATAAGCCCATAGGTATATTGGTTCATCGAAGTCTGGACCCGGAAGATGTCTCCGGCAGTATATCTGACTCTCACGCGTTTATTGAGAATGAATCGGTCCAGATCACGTTGATAGTCCGATGGACAGGATGCGATATACTCCTCCGTGATTCTTGTGAAATCTTCCCTTGACTCAGCAGGCGTTTGCGGAACCGGTAAAGTCTGATCATTACTGCTGTTGAACGAACTGATTCCGGAACGACTTCCTCCGAGAGTCACGTGCAGTTGTGCTAGCATAAAGGTCGGTATCATCAGGTGCGAAGGTGTCAGCGTCTGTTCTCGCCCACGATCTGTCTTAGGCAGTATCATCTGACGATTTCTCGTCACGACGTCCATATCCGATTCGATGTAATAGCCATTGAATTCGCCGGATCGCAATTTGTGAATGGTATTGCGCCATTCGTAAATGATCTTGCGAATACGGTTTCCCTCGAAAAAAATCTCCGTTCGTTTTCTGGTCTCGTACGTCGACGAATACATTATCACACGATCCCACGTTGGATCCAGAGGAGTAAGACCATAGAAGTAACGTTGTCGGTTATCCAGATCAATGAGATGCTCATCATCTTTATAGAAGGCTTCTGCCTTGGGCGAACCGGAGGATAAGTCCCTTTCCTCCCTAACAACACTTCCGCGAAGACTGCACTCCGAAGATATTTTCGCGTCGGTGATTTTGCCGAAGAAGTCATCGATAGCCGAGTAGTTAATCCCGTATTTCCCTCTCCAAAGATGAAGCGGGTAGTAATTGTCCGTCTCATATACGAACTGACGATCATCACAACGAACAAAGCCGCTGGCATAACTCTTGAGTTCCGGCGTATCGAAAACCCCGCAGGAAGAGAGTACGCCCAATATGGAGTACGCTTCTGCGACCGTAAGTGACAAGGATGTCTCGGCGGATATCAGATTCAGCAGCGCATTTACCTTGTTCGACGTACTGATCTCCTCTGCAAGTCAAAGGATTCTCCGGAGGCTTCGAAGGTCTTCCTCGACAAAATCCACGGCGGGCAGATCCTTAAATTGAAGCAAATCGTGTAATACATATCCGGCACAACAGATATCCACAAAGCGCCTTCTCGGGAAAAGGCTCTGATTGGCATATTCCAGCATCGGAAGATCTGTCTTGTCGTTATGTCTGGAAAGGGCCATCCCGCAGATCGTACATGCCGGCGAGAGATAGGATCTCGTTTCGCGTTTAAGATAATGGGCCGGTAGACGCTTCGCCCATATTAGGCTCGACAATATCGTACGATACCTGCGATCTCCGCTGGATATACTGTAGAGGAAGGATCTGGCGGCTGATTCAAGCGAAATCTTCGTCGAGAGTTCGTGGATTTGCATAACCGCTTTATTATGTGTTACGGGTTCATGAGCCATCAACAGCCCCTTCTCCCGGCAATATGCCTTCTCTTCTTCGGAAATGCTTTTCCGGTACGACTTGCGTATGAGCTCCATTGCCTTCTTATCGATCATGGAGGAAGTCTCCTTTCAGAGAAAAGTATTGCTCTATTACTTCTGCCACTCCAGCGCAGTAACCTGGGCAGAAATCCATTTGCTGTTATCGGGAAGATAATGGGTCAGAAGAATTTCTTCTCCGTGGTTTATAACCGTGCGATTGACGATCGGCAAGCCCTCAGCTCCTGTAACTATCTCCTCAACGATCAGATACTCCGTGCTTTTCTCTGTGACAAGCGTCTCCGGCAGTTGTCCAGGCTCGCAGTCCAGTCGGGAAATAACCTCATTCTTATCATTCATCTGAAGAATGGTGATCGAAACCGGTGGATACTTGCCGTAGATCGTTACGGTTACGGAGTTACCAGATGATGTCTCAATTCCCGAATCGTTAATTGTACTTTGGTTGCTGATGGAGTACGAGTTGCTCATGCCTACCATCGGAGCATTAATCCCCGAATGTTCCGGAATTACGTACACTCGTCCGTCCTCCCCTTGGAATACAGGGTGGACGAAATACGATTCATCAGAGATTTCGGAGGGAAGAACGGCAACAGATCCTTCAATTGCTATGGCTACTTCCTGATCCGTCACGTTATAGCTAAAGCAGGAATCAAAAACACTATTATCCGCATATTGCGTTGACGTTGACATTCTCTCGTCTAATTCATAGAACTCATCTATTACATAGAAGCAAAACGGTCCCTCAATTCCTTCAAAAGACACCGGCAGATTCTTATCCGATATTCCAGTAACTTCGGCTGAATCTTGCTCTGGAATATTTGTCGCATATACTCTTGCGGCTTCGTCGGAGGAAGTTTGGAATATATCTTGCGAAGACCAGGTTCCTTCTGTGATGAGAAAACCAATCAACTGATCCGGCTTTTCGTCTTCGGTGCTGTTCGGCTCCGCCAGACACATACCACTTAGCGTCGAAATTACACCTATCACAAGAGCGATCCCCAAAACAGCAAGAGGAGCTACTATGTATCTCTTATTCATCATCATCCTCATCTACCTCCAGATTCCCATCGAATTTCAGAATATCGCCGACATCGCAGCCGAGAAAGTAACAGATCCGGTTCACCGTAGCAAAGCGTACACCCTTGGCCTTGCCGCTTCGCAAGATTGATAGATTGGCTTCCGTGATGCCGACCAGGGAACAGAGTTCCTTGGACGTCATCCCGCGTTCCTTAAGAATATCTTCCAGATGAATTCGTATTGCCATGGTTCTACTCCATTAGATAAACAGGCTGTTGTCTTCCTGCAATTTCCGGTTATCGCGTAGAAGCTGCGTCGCGAAAAGAATCGCCAGGAGGAAGATAATCGGCAGAAGGGGAATATCCATATTCATTGTGAGATTCTGTAAATGATTAGCCAGCAAGTACTGCAGCAGATTATAGACCAAACTGGATAGAATCGTTATTGCAAGTAACACTCCGCAAAGATTTGACATATACTGTGCCATGCGTACTGTCTCTTCGGAATATCGTCCCTTTTCGAGATTCTCAAGAAGTTCCAAGACAGAGAAAATTATGATGACACTACTCAGGGAAGACACAGACCGCACAAGTAACCCGACAAAGGATATAACCACAGATAACAATCCATTGACGGAGCTCGACTGGTTCACCGTAAGTGAAACATCTAAGAAGTTCGGAGTGCTCGATTGATTTCGCAAACCATCCGTAAATTGGCTAAAATCGTTTCCGGCCGCCTGATATACGAACAGGATCGCCAGCGCACCGAGAAAAATCACCAGGTATTTCTGGAGAATTTTCCGATCCGATGTATAGGTGTGACGCAGAAACTTCAGAAGAATATAGGTCAGCATGACGGAATAAATCATCTGACCCATCAAGGCCTTTCCGAATACATTTCCAAACATAGCAGGCAACACCGACGGTATCGAAGCCGGGTTCACAAACCTATACAAGAAGACGAAAGAAAGAATTGAAAGCAACACAAGAAGTGCATCCTCTGGCGGAGGAATACGTCGAGTCGTCGTCAGAAAACTATAAAGAATCGGTGCGAGGCAGATCACGATATAGAGAGTAATCGCGAGTACATTGCCGAGGACGCCCGATTCCGACAGGAATCGCAGACCCTGTCCGATCGGTTCGAACGGGAATGCGGCAATGGTACGATAGGAAATCGCCAAATCACCGCCCCAGATCCCCACGATGACGCAGACGATGGCCTCCAAACACAAGAACATGAGAAGTGTTTTCCGACGCATACCCAATCTCCTCTGTAATTATTGTTTTACGATAATTCTTCCTTGATCATAAGGTCTGAATTATTGTTTGTCAATAATTTCCTATATCAATTTTGTTGTTTTAGAGAGGCTCTGCGGGTAGATATAGAATTCATTGGTCGTGATAAATGCGTTTGCTCGAAACATCATGTTCTGCTACTCTGATTATGTAGCAATCAGGAATATTATTACTCTCCCCTTCTCTCCATCAGCATCCGCCGGCAACATGATTTCGAGGTCCTTTGGGAGGTTAATCTATGCGTCGATCTACGACTTTTTTCGCAATGCTCCTACTTCTCTGCATCGCCACTACGAGCGGGTGCGTCAGCAAGCCAGAAATCATTCTACAAGAATCCGAAACAAACACAGAGAGATTGCCGCCAACCTCGGTTACGGAGACAGATAATACTACCGAACTCTCAGCGGAGGCCACGGACGCGTCGACTGAGCGGACGGTCGATATCGACGGAATTACCTACACCTACGAGGATATTCTGAGCACTTCGGGTTATGAGGAACTTTTCGCGCCGGAAACCGGGGTTGACCTGAGTGACCTCGGGGAAGTGTTGGCTTCTTACGAATATCGTCAAAAGGGAAGTGAAACAGAAGGCTCGACACCGTCGACAACTTACACTACAGAGGACGAGCAGTCAACCGTGCTTATAACGGACTACCCGGATGCCGCCGAAGCGCACGAAGCTATCTATTCGTATGTCGTTACGGCGATTGGGGAGAGTTTGTATCGTGAGGATAGCAAGCAATTGAATCTTTTTATGGATCGCACCGATGATTTTCTGTCTGTCACGCATTTCCAATGGGTGGGCGACGCATGCCGTTTCGTCTTCTTTTACCAGTCAGGCAAGGATGTTATCCGTGCGGAAGTGCCCGAGGACGCGGGCAAATTGAATGCGTTCCTGTTGGCGATGGCGGAGACCGGATTGGGTCGGGATGATTTGCGCTACGGTGAGCTGGAGAACCCGTTCGCCGATACGGCGAGCGTTCCTACGGCGGCAGAATTTGTGGCGATGCTCGCTGACGTTGGGTATCCGGAAGATATGTCTGTGACAGATGACAGTAGCGTCTTTGGCGCCAGTGAAGATCAATCCGTGTATTGGTCCTTCGAACAAACGGAGGAAGAATACGAGCGCACTTTATTCACGATGAATTTCGCCTCTAGAATATTTACGGTGAACGATTGTGATTTCTCCTATATCTCCGGTCAGAATTATGAAGGATGGATATTCGAGTCCGACTCGGAAGGACCCCAGATCTGCATCCGAACCGGGGATACGTGTTATAGCATCACCGCGACGGGTAATGATGAAGAGGCCTGGTCACAGATCCTGAATATGGTTGAGGATGTGTCATTCTGAGGCCTTATCTCTGATCTTCTATTGACCTATGCCATTGATCCATGTCCGTCCGCAAGGAGGAATCGGATCGTGTCCGCCTCCGCGCCGAGCGTTTCCGTGTGCTTCTGAAGAAGGTCCACTATGGTGAGACGTTGCATCTGTGTCGGCACGGCGTAAGATCGATTGTATTTCCTATGCCAATTAGCATGTTGAACTCGACAAAGCGCGCGCACATTCTCCGCCGGTTCGTCCGTCCATTCGAGACAATAGATCAGTTGATCCAGCCAGCGCACATACGAAAACCCATGAAAGAGCTCGTTTCGTATGTGCATCAATGATATAAATTACGTACAAAGCTATGAAGAATCACTGTTTTCGTGCGTAATCATTGACATATGAGCGCATTCAGAGCAGCCGAATCACATCCTTATGTCGTTATACCAAAATTATCGCCATCACGAGATATCTCTCTTGAACTTATCCTAACCACCCCCTCCCCCTCTCGAAATAAAACCCGCCGCGCCAGTGCTGAGCTGACGAAGCGGGTCGTTTCCTTAGCATCGGAAAGTGCGAGCGATGAAACTCTACCTCTATGATACGGTCTCCCGATGCGGAAGGACTTGTGTGGGTGGCGACGAAGGCTTAGGTCGCTGCTTGATTGTATATCCGTTGACTCGGTACTTAGGTCGCTGCCAGGTACTCGAGCGTGGCCTCGCTGCCAAGTGCCGTCCGAAGAGCGAGCATCTCCGAGAGGGTGAATTCTTCGCGCCCGTCAATCCGGTCGCGGAACCACGTCTCGTCGTGTCCCAGAATCCGGGCAATTTCCGCTTCCGAGACCTCGCATCTTCGCAACTCAGCCACAAGATTCTGTAACAAAACGCTCTAACCCTCCGAGTAATAACCTTTTACGGTTATTTATACGGAAAGATTATCACCCTATTCGGTTAGTTTCAAGCGGTTTACGAATCTCATTACCCACGGGCGCAAAATTGATGATATTTTTATGGAGGACAATCTATTTTTCGGAGGATTCTATGTCACTTGTTGATCGTATTATGGATCGGAAACAGCTTCTCGGACTGACCTCCGATGAACTGGCATCGCGTGCCGGTGTCCCGGTCGGAACCATCAACAAGCTTCTGAGCAGCCAGACCTCCGACCCGCGCATCTCGACGGTTCGCGCCATCTCCCGTGCCCTCGGCTGCAGTATCGATTATCTCGCGGGTTTGACGGACGCGCCGCTGCCGGGTCTCCCGACAACGGATGACAACCGTTCACGCGCATGGTTACTGGCGCGCTTCTGCGAGGCCGATGCGAACGAGACCGAGTACTATCGCAAGATTGTTGAGGCGGTTGATTCCGCGAAAATTTAAGCTTAGCCGTTTGATAGCAGACAAGTCCGCGAAAAATGAATTACGCCGTTTGGCAACAACCATGGCAGCGAAAATCTGATTCGACTTTTTGATCGCTGATAATCCCTATATACTTACACGAAAACACCTCACGCCAGTCGGTTATCCGATTTCGCGTTGAGGTGTTTTTTTTCGATACATGATCTGTGTTGCGTTGTTTTTCGCGATCAAATTCATTCTTCGGCGGAAGGACTACCAGATCGCGACTGGCAAAAGGGACTCAGCCGAACAAACCCCGAATTCCGCGAAACAACGATGCCAGAGGGTCGTCGGACGATGTGTCCTTCACGGCTTGCGCCTGTTTTCGCGCATGATCTTCCGCAAAGCTTCCGATCTCGAGACGCAATTTCTCGCGAGCCGCAACGGCTTCCTGTCGGAGGTAACTTTCCTCGAGTGCAAGGATTCCCGCGAGTTGTGCAATGTGTCCGTCGGACGGGATCGATAAGTCGCGTTCCCAATTGCTGACGGCCTGATGCGTGATTCCGCCGATTCGTATGGAGACCATGCTCTGTGTAAGATTCATCTCTTCTCTTCTACTGCGCAATGTTGATCCTAGTGACATTGATCCGTCCCTGCCTTCCTTATTGCCTGTGAGATACACAAAACTTTTGCTCTAACGCTCTATTCTTGTACCATTACATGATATCACTTGACGCGGATAACGGCACATCTCTTCGCATAATAATGCACCGCTCCCGGAAGCCGAGACTGTGCCAGAATGCGCGCCCTCGATCGTTCCAACAGAAGACATCGAGATCAAGACGCCCCGTCCCCAAGGCCTCGGTCAGGAGCCGGAATGCCTCCGTGCCCATGCCGGAGCGGCGACTCGCACGACGGATCATGAAATGCATCAAGTACTCGGGTGACGCTTTGCGGTTCACCAGGGCATACCCGACCGTCTCCTCCCCATCCGTGAAAAGATACGCACAACAACCGTTCCCGAGGTGCTCACGAAGTCGCTGTCCCAAGACTTCATCGGTCGGAATCGCGTCGTTCTTCTCATCCTCGAAAAGTTCCCGATTCATCGAAACGAGAAGGTAAATATTGTTCTCGGTCGCCGTGACAATTCTCATGGTCATCTCCTCCGAATCTACACTGGGGCTATCAATCGCCAGAAGATTCTTTCGAAATTCGTCGTCCGATCCATTCCTGTTCGATTTCTTGTCATTGTAATCGATAAATGGGCTGATGGAAAATCACTTCTTTCAAGATAACAGACAGGTGATATTTATGACGAGAAATGCACTTCGCTGTGCACACAATCAGTAATATGGAAATTCCGTCAATGACCCGACGCGTACCGGATACTCTGGGACTGGTTTGAAAACAAAAGGGGCAGTCTCAAAATGAAAGCTGAGAGACATCCCTGTTTAATTTTCACATGACGATGGTGCAGTCTCCCATATCTCTCGCTTCCGGAGATATTTTACCTTCAAACCTATGGAGGGGGAAGTTCATCCTACACTCGCATCCTGAGTAATAAATTCGCGAAAATGAAGGCAGTCGCAATTTCTTGTGGCGTAGTCTGTCAGCCAGGGATTATATATCAATGAGGCACATACGAAACTGGCTCCTTTACGGGTTTTCGTATGTGCGCTACCCATCTCAGAGCGGTTATTTGTCATTGAGGCACATACGAAACTGGCTTCTTCACGCGTTTTCGTATGTGCGCCGGCGATCCCAGAGCGGTTATTTGTCATTGAGGCACATACGAAACTGGCTTCTTCACGGGTTTTCGTATGTGCGCTACCCATCTCAGAGCGGTTATTTGTCATTGAGGCACATACGAAACTGGCTTCTTTACGGGTTTTCGTATGTGCGCTACCCATCTC
>JAEWUD010000031.1 GCA_023397475.1 Bacillota bacterium | reverse complement strand
GGTTACAAGGGTCACGTTATCAAGGAGTATTTCGCTGATTATTATATGCATATGTCCGACGTTACCTTCGATTTCCGCGACGGAAACCGTAAGGTCGTTCATAAGAATATCGCCGAGCCGTGGAGTGTGACCCTCGTCAACACGGGGCTTAACACAATGACCGGCGGTCGTATCAAGCGCATTCAGCCCTATGTCGGCGACGAGCCATTCCTGATCACCTACGGAGATGGCGTTTCCAATGTCAACATCCCCGCTGTGATCGAGCAACATCGCGCTTCCGGCGCCGTCTGTACACTCACGGGCGTCCAGATTGACGGTCGTTTCGGCGCTCTCGCACTCACAGAGGACAGTAAGATCTCCGGGTTCGCCGAGAAGCCCAAAGGCGACGGTTCCTGGATCAACGGCGGTTTCATGGTCGCCGAACCGGAGCTTTTCAATTATTTGGACGGCGATTCCTGCGTTCTCGAGCGCACTCCGTTGGAGACACTGGCCGCGGAGGGAAAGCTCTCGTGTTACCGCCACCAGGGCTTCTGGCGTCCGATGGACACTCTGCGCGACAAGCAGGCGCTTGACGCTATGTGGGCGGAGGGCAACGCGCCCTGGAAGATCTGGTAATTTACGTAAGGAGATTTCATCATGCATCGATTCTGCCCTGCCGATCCCTCATTTTGGAACAGTAAACGAGTCTTACTCACAGGCCACACCGGATTCAAGGGATCCTGGATGTCGATCTGGCTCAAACAGATGGGCGCCGATCTTACGGGTTTTTCGCTCGAGCCTCCGACGAACCCGTCGCTTTTCGTCGACGCCCGCGTCGCGGACGGCATGCGTTCGATCATCGGAGATGTCCGTGACCTCGATCATCTTCTTCGTGTCTTCGCCGATGTGAAACCGGAGATCGTCATTCATATGGCCGCACAGCCACTGGTTCGGGAATCCTACAAGATACCTGTGGACACGTACGCGATTAATGTCATGGGTACCGTGAACGTTCTCGAGGCAATCCGACAGACGGGCGGCGTTCGCTCGGTCGTCATCGTGACCACCGACAAATGCTACGAGAACCGCGAATGGGTATGGGGTTATCGCGAGGATGAAGCGATGGGCGGCTATGACCCGTATTCCAACAGCAAAGGTTGCGCCGAGCTTGTCGTCTCCTCCTACCGGAGAAGTTATTTCCATCCGAAGTCTTATGCCGAACATGGCGTTGCCATCGCGTCCGCCCGGGCGGGCAACGTGATCGGCGGCGGTGATTGGGCCGGGGATCGTCTGATTCCCGATATCATGCGCGCCGTCATGACCAATACTCCTGTCTATATTCGTTCACCGTACGCTACAAGGCCCTGGCAGCATGTTCTGGAGCCCGTGGGAGGATATCTTCTTCTCGCGCAGAAGCTCTATACCGACGGTGCCGCCTACGCGGAGGGTTGGAACATCGGACCCCGTTCGGAGGACGCGAGAAACGTCGAATCTGTCGTGCGAACCATTTGCGCAGATTGGGGCGACGGCGCATCGTTTGAGATTGATAAGAATCCGCAGCCGCACGAGGCCGGATACCTGAAGTTGGATATATCCAAGATCGAGAATCGCATCGGGTGGACGCCCGTATGGGCCTTCTCATCGACGATCGCGAAGACCGTCGAGTGGTACAAGCGATACACAACAGGCGAAGATCCGGCTGCCATCTGCGCTGATCAACTAGCCTCTTATATTGCGGACAGCCAATGTGAGGAGACAGACAAGGAATGAAGCATCTTCTCGTTTTTGACATGGATGAGACACTACTCGATCCCTCAAAAAACGTCACGCCGGAGAACTCTGCCGCACTCGCGCTTTTACGGGATCTTGATATCGGATATACGATCGCGACCGGACGAAGCCATTTGATGACCGGACGATACATCGATGAGTTACACGTGACACTGCCGATCATCGCATGTAACGGCGGCATTCTGGCCGCGCCGCTCGACGGCGCGGTCTGCTGGATGAACCCCTTTCCGAAAGCTTTGCAGAAGGATCTTTTCGACAGGCTTTTCGAGGCGGGGGCGGACTTTGTCGCCTACACCGGCGACATGGTGTACTATACCGAGAAGAGTGTCCGAGTTGATGCGTTTCGTCGCTATAACCTGACGGCCGGAGAACGTTGGCAGGTGCCGCTGGCTCCGATTACCCCAGAGTCGTCACGTGAGTTATCCCTTGATTTCTGTAAAATTCTGTTGTACGGTCCCACCCCGGAACAGAATGCGTATTATCGCGGCGTCGAAGGGCTTGAAGTGCTCTCTTCCGGCGCAGGTTTTCTCGATATAATGGCCAAAGGCTCGACCAAAGGCGACGCGGTCCACGCCCTTGCGCGTCACCTCGGAATCCCGATCGAGAACATCGCCGTGTTCGGCGACCATGAGAACGATATCAGCATGTTCCGCTCCGGTGCGCTGGCCATTGCAATGGGTAACGCTCAGGAGATCGCCAAGAAGGAAGCGCATTATATTACGGCTCCCAATACCGATTCCGGAGTTGCCCTGGCGATCCGCGATTACGTGCTGCCTCGTTTCGGTTATATAATTCCTTCGTAAGAATTGATGATTTGTGTAATCGGGACTGTCTCAAATAGTTAACGATTTCCTTAAACATCCTTTATCAAAGGCTGGAAGGCCGGCGCACATACGAAATCCCGTGAAGGGGCCTGTTTCGTATGTGCATCATTGATATATAATCGCTGACTGGCAGGCTAAACGCTACAGCAAATTGCGATACCCTTCATTTCTTCGGCATTCATTACACAGAATGCGAGGATAGGATGATCTTCCCCTTCATAGAATTGAAGATACTAGCTCTACGGAAGCGAGGAGAAACAAGGAGAAAGCGTGTCCGCACCATCGTCACTCGAAAAAATAGGGCCGTCTCGCAACTTTCGTTTTGAGACAGCCCCTTTATTTGATATCTATGGCTGCTTAATCTCTTCCGAAGATATCCCGTGTATAGACCTTATCCTTCACATCCAGAAGTTCCGGATTCATGCGGTTTGCTAGAATTATATCGGACTTTGCCTTGAACTCGGAAAGCTCGGAAATGACGGGTGTATCCCAGAAGGTCTCTTTGTCGAGCCTTGGCTCATAAAGGATCACGTCGATTCCCATCGCCTTGATACGCTTCATAATACCCTGGATCGCGGAATGGCGAAAATTGTCGGAGTTCTTCTTCATCGTCAGACGATAAACGCCGACGATCTTTGGTTGACGCGCGAGAATCATCTGCGCGATATGATCCTTCCGCGTCCGGTTACTCTCGACAATCGAACCGATGATATTCTGCGGCACATCCGCGTAATTGGCGAGAAGCTGCTTCGTGTCCTTGGGAAGGCAATATCCGCCGAAACCAAACGATGGATTGTTGTATCCGTCACCGATGCGGGGATCCAGACATACGCCTTCAATAATCTGGCGGGTATCAAGACCGCGAAGCTCGGCATATGTATCCAATTCGTTGAAATACGCGACGCGAAGTGCCAGAAAAGAGTTCGAGAAAAGCTTGATTGCCTCGGCCTCGGTGGTATTTGTCAGCAGTACCGGAACCTCTTCACGTAAGGAAGCGTCGGAAAGGAGAGCCGCAAATGTCGAAGCTTCACTTTGCGCGCCTCCGACGATGATACGGGACGGATAGAGATTATCATGCAAAGCCGACCCTTCGCGCAAAAACTCCGGCGAGAAGAGAATATTGGTCTTGCCTGTACATTTCTTCGTATTCTCCGTGTATCCCACAGGCACGGTCGATTTGATAACAATTGTCGCGGAGGAACCCGATTCCAGCACATCACGAATCACCGACTCAATCGAAGTGGTATCGAAGGAATTGGTCTCAGGATCATAGTTCGTCGGTGTCGCGATGATAATATATTCCGCGTCACGATAGGCTTCCTTGCCGTGTGTCGTCGCGTGCAGTTGAAGCGCCCTCTTGGAAAGATAATCTGCGATCATGCGATCTTCAATCGGCGAGAATCCTTTGTTAATCAGGTCGATCCTATCAGCGACGATATCGACAATCGAAACCTCATGACGCTCTGAGAGAAGCACGGCAAGCGATAAGCCGACATATCCGGCACCGGCGACGGCAATTTTCATGAGATCCTCCTTTGGTTCTTGTCATCCTACGAATGTTATGGAAAAGGACCGCGCTTTGTATCCGCGCGGTCCTTTTCTCTTCGTTTCAGTACTCGATTAGAACAACGTCGCGTCGTTCTGCGCGATTGCAAGACGACCCTCAAGCATGGTCAAGCGGTCACGATCTTCAAACGCCATGCGATCGTAGAAATCGCACTTGTTCTTCAGATACAAGGTCTCGAACTCCAT
Organism: Bacillota bacterium; assembly: GCA_023397475.1. Classification (GTDB taxonomy): domain Bacteria; phylum Bacillota; class Clostridia; order Saccharofermentanales; family Saccharofermentanaceae; genus Firm-13. Next base: position 4,060 of record JAEWUD010000031.1, on the reverse strand, counting down.
CGCCTTGGTCAATGCCTTCTTGATGTCTTTGTTCATGGCATCGCGTGAGAAGACGATCTTTCTCGTCTCAAACTTGTCGATCACGTCATACATACGCTCGATAAACGGGATAGCGTCGGAAGATATTCCGCCGCCGAAGCCGACGACAATTCCCTTCGCCTTCGCCTTCTCCGCAAAAACTCGAGCTGCCTGATAGACTTCTTCACCATTGATCGAATCGCGAGACAGACCCATCGAACCCGAGAGGTCTACGCGGCCGATCGCGATTGTGTTCAGGAAACCATCCGCCGCATCCAGAATCTCGTCGAAATTCGCAAGGCAGGTCTTCGTCTCCGCGTTAATAATCCACTCAATATCCTTGATCTCGTCGCCGTAAACCTTCTTGGCGGCTCCGCAGAACTTCTTCATGGCAAAGGGTGTCTCGATCATCGGAGCCATGATTCCGGAAGCGCCGAGCAAGCGGCACTGGTCGAGGTCACGGACAGCCTCGCAGCCGCCGATCTTAATGATGAGGTTCATGTCCGCGCGAAAAACAATCTCATTGAGCTTCACAAGCTCATCGGTACGAGATCCCTCCGCTTCGAATTCCGCCTTAATCGCCAATACACCGTGATTGTCGCGCAGATCGCGCAGCAGTTCCAACATTCTCTTCTCTGTTACATTCATCGCTTTGATCCTCCATGTCCTTCTCTATATATGGGCACTGAATACCTGGATCTACTTGGGAATACGAAATAGCCCTCTACTCTTCTCCCCGAAGAATTCTCGTTGCCGAGGCATATTCATCGCGGTCGAGAAACGGTGCCATGTCATCCAGCGGTGGTGAAATCATTGTACCATCATCCAGCCGTCGGGAGGCAAGTTTGGGCGAGAAAGGCTGATCGATATCGACGACTGCCTCGATCAGAACCGGTCCGGATGTCGCATAAGCCTTCTCGAGAACCTCGGACATCGTATCGATCGAATCGACACGGAAGTACGCGAGTCCAAAGGCCGGCGCCAGGCGCGAGAAGGGCGCAAACCCTACACCGCTCTGCCGGTTGACACCATGGAGGGGCTCACCGAAGAAACCGGATTGTGTCTGACGAATCGAGTGATATCCGTCGTTGTTGAGAACGACGATCTTGAGCGGCAACTGATGATGCACGACCGTTTGCAGCTCCTGCAGGTTCATCTGAATACTGCCGTCGCCCTCGATACAGGTAACTTCGCGGCCTTCTTCCGTAAAACAGGCACCGATCGCAGCCGGCAGTCCGTAACCCATCGAAGCACAGCCTGAGTTCGTGAATAATCGCTGTCCAGGCTTGATGTACGCCGTCTGAAAGGAGCATACACAGGCAGAACCGTTACTTGCGACAATAGTATGTTTCTCAGGAAGTATCGCGAAAAGCGCCTCAAGGAAGCAGTAGGGATTCACAGGGCTCTTCTTGTCATAATAACAGGAAGAAACGACCGGGTAAGTCTCCTTGATCCGTCGACAGGCGGCAAGCCAGCCGGAGATCGGAGGTGCGATCGTCGCAGCGTCGGAAGACAATTCCTCAAGCATCTGGCTGATCAGATCCTTGATATCCCCGTGTACCGGAAGATCCAAAGACAGCGTCGGTTTCGTGAGTTCCAAGGGATCGATATCGACGGAAATCTTATATGCGTCCTTGGCGAACATCTGCCAGTTATAGCTGATTTGACGGATATTGAGACGGCTTCCCAAAACCAGCAGAACATCGGCATTCTGAACGATAAGATTGCCCGGACGGTCACCGACCGTACCCGGACGCCCCATATACAGAGGGTGCTCGTTCCAGATCACATCGTGCGCGTTCCAAGCCGTGACGACGGGAATCTGCAATCTATCGATCAAACGTAGGAACTCCTCGTGGCAATCGGCCAGACGAATAGCGGTGCCGGCCAGAATCAGAGGACGCTTGGCCGAACGAAGACGGTCAAGAATCTGACGGATTGTCTTCGACGGAATCTTCGGCGGGAGCTCGGAGGCGTCCTCTTCCGGATCATACCGGATCAGATCATCGGTCTCCACCGTCGCCGCCTGGATATTCAGGGGAATATCCAGCCAGACAGGACCGGGACGACCGTGGGTTGCGAGGAAAATCGCGCGCTCGACATGATACTCGACCATCAGAGGATCGGTGACCATCTGGGCGTACTTTGTCATCGGAGCAACGGATCGGGTAATCTCGTACTCCTGATCGCCCAACTGACGCATCTTCTTGCCGGTCGAATGAACCGTTGTATCGTAACGCACCTGTCCGGAGATAACGAGCATCGGAATGGAATCAAGCCATCCTCCAAGTACGCCGGTGATCGCATTCGTACCGCCGGGACCGGATGTGACACAGACTGCCGCTATTCGTCCGCTCAAACGGGCGTAGCTCTCGGCGGCAATCGCGCAGGCCTGTTCATGATGATTGTACGTGACGCGAAGACCTTCGGATCGACCGAAAGCGTCATTCAGGTGCATGGCACCACCGCCCGTAACACTGAAAAGATCGGAAATATTATGTCGTACCAGAAGATCTGCAATATGATCCGCGACTCGAATGCGCATAACCGCACCTCCTCAAATCAAGACCTTTATTGTAAGTCAGGCACATGAAATTGGCAAGGTCGCGAACGTATCCTTCGATAATTATGACAAATTCGCTATAATTTCCAGACGTACGAAAACAGTTCAATATAAATCAACTAACTCTCGACGCGAGTAAATACAATAATTCGTTCGGGCTCGATACGTTCCTGCTCGACAAAACCATTCACTAGCAAAAAAGCAAGTGTCTCGCTGCTCAAAGTCTTGTGAACCTCGAACACATATATCTTACGTAAACCGGAAATAGTATCTGCGGAAAGTTTGCGAAAGAGAGGCGTGATGCCCTCTCGGGTATCTTTATGTGTCAAATAATAACCCCACCCCAGCGGAGAAGAGTAGTTTACGCAGAAGACACCGACATCATCGTTATGTATGTCAGGCTGTGTCATCAGATAATCTGCGGCGGCTTCATAAGGTTCCGGGTCACGAAACGTTCTTCCATTAACCCCGCAATATCCGTTCCATCCGGAGAAAAGGAGAATGCCACATATCAGCGTAAACACAAGTGCCTTAACTCTCAGGTTATTTCGTGACAGCTCGCAGAGCCGTTGATAGATAAGAGCGATGGTCCCCCCTATACAGATCGAAAGAAAAGGTAATAGACATATGAAGTAGCGAGGTATGAACAATGAGGTTTCTGAAATACCGTTGTTCGACACCATCCAAACAACAAGTATCATGAAGACGGGAACAATAGCGATCCTGATGATCTGTTTCTCCGATTCTGCAACGGATAATCTTCGTTCCCTACTCCGTTGAATCAACACAATCAAGATGTATAACAGAGAACCCCAGAAAATCCAACATATCATCTGATTCCCCGTGATATTCGTTACGATTGAGAATATGGCAGCGACGCCAGGTGCTGACTTGCACCAGAAATGCGAGTATCGAGTTAAGGATTGGGATAAGACTGTTATTATCCAAGGAGAAAATATAACAGCAGAAAAAACATAGGGGAGGAGGATTGAAAGAAGTCGTGTTTTTCGTTGTTCCTTCTCTTTGATTCTCAAATCAAACAGGCACTCAACGATAAAGAATCCGATATGTATCCCGCCAGCTTGCCGTGCATTCGATACGCAGAGAATCCTACGAAGAAAATACCCAATGTAACGAATAATATGCTTGGTATCAATAACCAGAATGTCCCATAAGGTACGATTTTTATCCAGAAAAAAGTGATTAAGTGAGAAAGCGGCGGATTGTTATCGAGAGCGATGACCGCTCGAAGCATTTCCGGCAATGTATCTCTCCATACCATGTCGATTTGCATGATATCATCCATCCAAAGACGCCGGTATTGACCATAATATATCGCTACAGGTAAATAGTGTCCGCCACAAATGCATGCAATCGTGACAAGGAAATAGTTAACTTTTATCTTGATTCCGGATAAATCAATTTTCACAAATTGATTCCTCTTTCACGAATTATACTTCACCATTTAGAATATCGATG
>JAEWUD010000002.1 GCA_023397475.1 Bacillota bacterium | reverse complement strand
GAATATTGAACGTCTGATCGGTACCGCCGAGCTCGATGTCCGCGCGAAGTTCGACCGAGTCATAGGCCTGCATCAACGGGTAGAAGAATTCATGAAGGCCGATCGGTACCTGCGAGGTGAAACGGCGTTCGAAATCGTCGCGTTCGAGGAGGCGGGCGACCGTGGTCGTTGAGGCAAGGCGCAGAATTTCCTCGAACTTCAGCTCTGCCAGCCATTCGCTGTTGAAGCGAACAGTCGTGTGAGCGCAATCGAGCACTTTGAAGATCTGCTCACAGTACGTCTGGGCGTTCTTCCGGACCGTCTCGTCCGAGAGTGCCACACGCCCTTTGGCCTTGCCGGTCGGGTCTCCGATTCTTCCGGTGAAGTCACCGATGATGATCGTCACTTCATGTCCGAGATTCTGCATCTGACGAAGCTTGCGAAGCACGACGGCGTGTCCGATATGGATGTCCGGTGCCGACGGATCGAGGCCGAGCTTAATCCGAAGCGGCTGACCGGCAGAAACGGATCTCTCGAGCTTACGAAGAAGCTCCTCCTCGTCGACAATCTTCAGCGTGCCCTGGGTGATGATGCGTAATTGTTCTTTGGCCGATACCATTTTTTATGACCTCCCTTTGGTCTCCCGGGATGCCAAAGGCTTCGGCATCCTCTCGACAAGAAATCCGCGGACAGTTCTTGTCGTGCTTTTCGTGCATAAAAACCGCCCTCTCTGCTTCTGAGCGGACAGTTCTTGCCGTGCTTTTCGCGCGCAAAAAAACCGCCCTCTCTGCTCGAAAGGACGGGATCGAAATCGATTCCGTGGTACCACCTAACTTCGCGGACGCCTCGCGACGTCTGCCTCACAGGGTGCAGCCGGTTATGGCGATACCCCCGCACCTGATAACGGTGTGCACTCCGTCGTAGCCTACTCGGGACAAACCCTTTGGGTACGCGACTCCAAGATGTATTCACGAGATTCTATTCATGCGCCTCTCACCTGCCGGCAACTCTCTGTACGACATCGAATCCGTTACTCTTTCTTATCACAGTCTGTAAGATGTAGCGAGAGCATAGATCTCCCCCGCAATTGTTAAGGGAAATCGTAGCACGATGCTATGGTCACGTCAAGCGACCTCATCGAATGTTTGTGATGATATTGTCACGTGCGTTTTTGGAGATAAGTGATATAGTATAGGTAATTTGATATACATGGTTCTTAAGAAATTATTGTACGAAGAAGAGAATCACGCCATCCTCGTAACCTGAAGGGAGTTCCTTTGTCTTGAAGAAACATATTGATTCCTCCTGGATGCTCAAGTCATCCGGCCTCGATAATCCGAAGTACCGGGCATTGATCGTTCTCATGGTCGCCGCCGTTGCGATCATCTTCTATCAAATTACCTACTACTGCGCGCTCTATATCCACGACGATATCATGAACTACTGCTTCGCTGTGTCGGGCAAGACGCAGTCCTACGCGGAGGCCGTCGCTACGAGCCAGGGGCGAATCATGTTTTATCCCCTCACGTATCTGGCTCACCTTCCTTTCTGGGCCAACGATCTTCTCGTCTATAAGATGATCTCCTATGCCTCCATTTCCTTCTCCGCTCTCGCTCTGGGAATTCTCGTCTATCGTCATGTTGACAAGGCGTTGGGCTTCGTTTCGGTTCTGCTTTTTTTCGCGCTCGCACAAGTGTCGAACCAGCATAATCTCTTCTGCTCCTACGTTCTCACCCATCAGGTTCCGATCGGTATTCTCCTTCTGTCCTTCGAACGTCAGTTGGAATTTTATAAGACCCGACGGACGCGGACAATGGTCGTATCGGCGCTTCTACTTACCTTGTGTTCGATGCTGTACGAAGCCTTCATTCTGTTCGCCCTTCTGACCTTCCTGATCGGCGTAGCGATTCATATCTCGAAAAAAGACAAGAACATCCTTCGATTGTTCCTTGACCTTAAGTTCCATATCGTCTTCATGGCCGCCTATCTTGTCGTGTATTTCATCTGGCGTGTCTTGCATCCGTCCGCGTATGACGGGAATGTCGTCTCCCTGATCAGTCTCTCCGCAACGCTCCAGGCGCTTTTCACGTACTCCTTCGGCTTGTCTCCGCTGCGAACGTTCCTGTCGTTGCCGCCGGGAACGGATTATATAGGATTTTTCGACATCATCTTCGTGATCAAAGGTCTCCTCGCGGCCGCCTGTCTGGCCCTTGTGCTTCGCGCTGTCGAGCGCTTCCCTTTGCGGCGGCTCCTCGCGATCTGCGCACTCTGTCTGGTGGGCATGCTACTTCCGAACCTTCTCCTCTCGGTTACCCAGCGGCGTGTCGAATGGGTGCTGAATAATGGAATCTCGGAATATGTGACGACCTTCTACAGCTATTTCTTCTTGATCATTATCATCACCTGCCTTCTCGGCTTCCTCTATACACGAATCCGTTTCAAGAAGACATTTCTTGCCGTGGCGATGGCCGCCGTAGTAAGCGTCAGTGTGATGACCGACATCGCCAACGCCTGGTACGCGGCAACGCAGGAGAACCAACTCCGGAGGATGATGGCGGTAACCGCGGCTGCGGAAGAAGGTATGTTTAATGATATCGAAGAGAACTCGATCATTTACCTGCCGGATTACGTCGGCATCCATCTCGACATGAACAACATGAGCTGGTTCTCCGTGATCTATACCCTGCACGTCTTCACCTTCACGAACAAAGCGGAGGATCTCAAGTTTGACGTACCGACCTATATCGCACGTTACGACGCAGATTCGCACGCTTTTTGGTTCGCCCGGATCGATGCGGATTATAGGACCGACGAGATCACCTTCGTCGCGGATGAGGGCTTCAACAATCACGATCTTCTGATCCCAACCGATTCGCCCGAAAGCATCGCCGTTCTGAATGATACAGAAACGGCCGAGATCGCCGAGGCCGTTGAAGCTGCGGATGAAGCTGCGGCGGTTCGAATCGATCAACCCGAGACGCGCGAAATACACGTCACCGGCGATAATATTCACGTCGACCGGGTCGATGTGAGCCTGTACGCCGACGCGGCGTAGGCTAGATATCCGCTGTTCATGTTGAATTACTTCTGCATTTGAAAGTCAACGAGAAACGCCCGCGGCAGCAATTTCGCGGGCGTTTCCCATGCATATGGAGTATGAAGCGTCAAATGGCAAGTATGAAAGTAAGAATCCCCACCGAGGCAACGGCCACGGTCACAATCTTCTCTTTTCTGCTGAGGGTCGAACGTATCGGATCGGTGCTTTTCGCGATGAGGTTCTCTGCGATCATCGAGAGACTCCATCCGACGATCGGATGGACCAGAACACCGAGAGTAACGCAGAATAAAGCGGTGATGATGATTCCGGGGCGCCTGAGCAGTCGAAGCGATGTCTCCAGAAGCGGAAAGAAGACGCCCAGAATCAGGACGAGCCAGACGAGCGGTGGAAAGATTGCAATGTCGATCGGAAACCCCAGCAGCCCGCACAGGATCGCGAGAATGGCAAGGAGCAGGGATGCGCCGGCGATGGGCCTTCGAATCACCGCCAAAGGGATCATAAAGCTTCGCCAAACCGCGGCGGTCTGTGCTCCGCCAAGAAAGACGCCGATGATATTGCGGATCGAGACTGCGGTGAAGGTATCATCCAGGTCCAAGAGTGCCGCCTCGGAGCGCTCCGGGTAATTCTTCTCTTGAAGAAGCTGTACGGCAATCGCATCGGTCGGCCACAGGAAGAGGATCAAGAGAGCGTAGGGAATCGCCGCGATAAAGGACTGCGGATCGAGTCCCATTCCCACACCCCATCGCGCCTCCCACCATAAGACCGGATCCAGAATTGGCAAGCCCGGCAAGGTTTGTAGGACGGGTGTCGACCCGTAGAAAAACGATAGGGTCACGGCCAATATGGCGGCAAGGGGGATCATTAACCAGCGTTTCTTTATGATGGCTGTCAGCATGTACATCGCACCGCCGCCCACAAGAAGAAGCGCAAAGAGGATCGAGCCCTGAGGGACCGATTGATCGGTCCAGGTGCGAAGCTTCTCGAGAGATCCCAGAAGCCCCATCCATCCGAACAGAAGCATCATCCCCGCTTTGGTTCCGACGCCGTTCAGCTTCGCAAGCCTGCCGAAGCAGCGCAGTCGCGACAGCAGAAGCCCGGCCCCGCCGATGAGAAGTGCCAACGGCAGCGGGCGAACGCCGCTTGCTGCCATCGCCGGTATCAGAGGGATCAGCGGTGCGAGAGTTCCCGGCGGGACGGCCCGCAACGAAAGCAGTGTCGTAAAGAAGATTGTTAGAACTCCACCGACGATGAGCTCGAGCCGGACATTCTCCGTGACAAATCCCGGATCCTTGATTCCGAGTGCGAGCATCCAGGCCATCGCAAACGCGGCGACCAGGGAAATCTTGCCGATGACGCCGGAGAAGGCCGGGATCATGTCTTCGATGCGTACAGAATAATCGCGAAAAGGCAGAAAGGGCCGGCGTTTACCCACGCCGTATTGTGTCAGATCCTGCAGCAGCTGCTTTGTCCGCTCACCCCTTTGCAGCAAAATATTCCTCCCTCTCTTGATCCATGGTTCGCCCGGTGCCTCTTTTCGCGAATCGCAAGGACTCTACTTCCTCACAGATGAATCGGTATCAGCTCGATGTAATCGTCGACGGTTCCGTCCCGCATACAGCACTCGATAATTTTTCGACCGAGGGGATGGAGATCCGGCGCGTCAAACTTGGACAGCTCCCGCTTGAAAAAGTCCGAAAGGATCGCAGCTCCGGCGGCAAATCCCGCCTCACCGACTTCCGCTTGCCGGTCTACCTCAAGGAGTTCGCGGGGCAGTACCTTCCCCTCGACCTTGATGCTCTTGAGCGAGTAACCCAGCAAAGAGCAATTAGAAGGGCGAATCTGTTCTGTCGAGAAGCGCGCGCCCCCGCGCCGCGCCAGATATTCTCTGGCGATCCACTGCGGCATGAATCCGACCTTATAGGCTCCGATATTCTGATTCGGCAGTAAGATGTAACGTGTGTTCGGCGTGGCGAGGATCTGCTCGAGCATGAGATTCGCCTGATCGACTTGTCGACCTGTCGCGAACGGCCAGTAGGAGCCCACGCCCTCGCTCTCCATTCCGTCTGTTTGGGTGACGCTCGGGTTGTCATGACCGCGCGGCGCGACGAGACGCCATAGCCAGGCCAACGCGGGAGGCAGGATATGAAGCATACCAACAATTCCGTAGGTCGGATTCTCGGCCGTACAGGGAGGCGTGCGAACGCCGAAACTCCGTACATCGACCTCGGTAGGCTGATCGACGACATTCGGCACGTGCCGGCGAGGCATAATAACCCGGGGGTTCGGGCAGGGTTTCCCGGGAGCGTCCATCGTGTGCTCCCACAGAAGACACGTCGATCCGACGGTTGCATCATAGTTCAGGAAGATCAATGGCTCCTTCGGATGGATCGTCATGTTCTCGAGATAGGGATCCGTGCCGTAATGTGTGATATGATTCGTACGCAGAAACCACCCCTGTTCGGCGTCGGTCACGACAAGCTTTCCGCTCTCGTTCTGCAGTTTCGGATGACACAGCGCCATATCGTCGGTTACCGGGCGAAGCTCGCAGGTCTCCGACAACTCGATCAGGAGTTTCTCCTGGTTCACAAGATTCGTCGCGATCAATATCCGACCGTCCAGCTCGCGGTGCAGTTCCTCGATCATCTCGCTCTTGCCGCCGCCGCTTGCCCCCTCATGCATGATGGAGATCGAGTTGTCGTAGGGAGTGATGATCTTGACCGTCGAACCGTGAGCCGTGATCCAGCCCTCCTCCTCGCCGATCTTGATCAGGACGCCGTAGACGCCCTTCTTCGCGCTCGGACCCGGATAGAGATTGAAGGAGAACAATTCATAGGACTCCGTCAAACGGTTGTGTACGACCATCTGTCGACCCTCAAAATGTGTATGTCGAAAAGGCGGAGCCAGATAGATAACGGCCTTGGGCGCGAAACCCTCCGGAATCTCATCCGCCGGGAAAAAGCCCTGAAGATCGGCAAGGCCCGCCGCGAAAAATCCCGCATTGTCCGGCGCAACCAACAGAGCCGGATACCCGAGCTCGCGCCCGCCCGCCATGAAAGGCATAACGATCAGATCTCTCTGACCGAGCCAATCAAGGGATTGACGTCGAAGAACATCGAAATCCTCCCCGTAACGATCGACGTAACGCTCCTTATCCGAGTGCCCGTCGTCAGCGATCACCATGCAGTCCGGATCGCGACGCCGCATATAGAGGTCCGGATAGTTGACAACCGCGCCGTTCTTCACAGAGGTCACGGTCGCCTCGACGATCCGGCCCTTACCCGGAACATCGTATACGACTTCGAAGAGTGTGTTTCCGTCACCTCCGAGCGCCGCAATGAGAAGTTCCTCTCTCGTTTTCGGCACGCGAATCTTGCCGGCTGTGTTCACAAGTTCCTTCACGGCCTGGGGAAGGATCATCTTTTGTAACGCGTCTCTCATAGTCCTCTTTCCTTTCTCCTTTTGCACCATACGGTTCGGCTTCCAGCGATTTCCTTTGGTCCTTGAAATGAGAAAACCGATACCCGGACTCCATAAGAGTCCGAATATCGGTTTACACTGCGTCTAGTTACAAACTATACGACCCGGTCTTCCGAATCTTAGGTTGTGGAATCTACGAGAACTTCTCCTCGAGATTCTCGTCGACGGTGATAATGATGACCTTCTCACCTGTCTTGGTGCTGATGTCCGAGTGAGCACTCACGACATCGACATCGACGATGTCTTTGATCAGCGCGAGGATGTAATCCTTCGAGCTCTCGAAAATCATCGTGCGAACCTTCTTCAACAACTCAACTCCCTGGCTGTTCTCTGCCAACTTCTGTTCCGACTGGCTTAGGAAACCCTTGAGTCTGATGATGATGAGGTCCTGTACGATCAAAGTCCGGATCTGCTTGGGCCCGCGACCGTTATACTCGATCTCGAACTTGCTGATCGCTTCACTGATCTTGGCTTCCGCTTGTCCCTTGGTCATACAATCACCTGCTTTCAAAAAGATTATCATGAGCGATTCGATTCGTCAACGTATGATAAGGGTTTTGTGAATATCGATATTTCTTTTCTTGCAATTCGTTCAAATTTCAAATGCTTTTTGAGTGCATTCCAAGCGTTTCGTGCATAATTTGTTTATGAATTCTTCATATGCCTCTGCGAATCTTCATATTGTGCAAAGTGCGCTTTCCGAAAATTACTTGTGCGGTGTGCAGAGATTCTCGCGATATGCTCATCTCTTGCAATTTGACCTGTCTTGCAATTTGCTCTGTTCTTGTACCGTAATTACTAAGACACGGTCCTACATGTTTTATCGTCCAAGTGTTAACGGTTGCCCGGCCAACACATCTATCATGAGTGAACGCGCAATATCGATGGCCTACGTCATTCATTTTGGAGGTCTATAAAAAATGACCTATTACAAGGAGCGCCGGTATTGCCGGCGCTTATTTAATGACGCGTCGCGAGCGCGACGCTCCGATGATTGCCAAGGCAGAAGCGTCGCTCGGCCATTGAACGCGCGGCGAGAAGGTTGTGTATGGGCGAAATGGATGAGTGAGGCCGGTTTCGCCCAGAAAGTGGCGAAGAGGACTCTGGGCGAAATCGGGCGATGTGGGTCTTTTCGCCCATATACCGGGAATTTAGACGCGTGGAGGGTGCGAGGTGGAGTCTCTACGAGAACGCACCGGATTCTGCGAGTAATCGACCTCATGCCGGCTGTGCACCATGCGACGGCCGCCATGGTCCATATCTATCGGAATGAGTTCATGCATGCATTCACTACGTCTCTTTACTTTTATAAACTTTCTCGATATGATGGTACTAGACCACCCGGTCTAATACCACTTTTCGCGATTCAAACCATGAAAACAAAGAAGGCGACCGTTATGCAAGAGTCCTCCCGCAAAGAACAAATCCTAAGCGCGGCACTTACAGAGTTCTCACGTTGTTCCTACGACGATGCGTCTCTGAACACGATCCTTCGAGATTCCGGTGTCAGCAAAGGATCCTTCTACTATCATTTCACGGATAAGAAGGATCTGTATCTACAACTTCTGCGATCCGCCGCAGAGGCGAAGTGGGAATTTATCCGAAGCCAATCTGAAGAAGTCCCATCGGAATCCGGTGATATCTTCTCGATTTTCCGCGCACAGGCACGCCTCGGCGCGATTTTCGCAAAGCAACATTCGGAGTATCACCAACTCGCCAGACGTCTTCTGGACGAGCGCGGCAAGCCCATCTATGACGACATTGTGAAACAACTCGGCGGAGATGCATCCCCTATGCTCGGGCACATGGTCGACCAAGGAATTGCGGCCGGCACACTAACATCCACTCTCCCCCGCGACTTCCTCATCCATTTGCTCACGTACCTCTTCACCCATTTCGAAGAAATTCTTGACACCGAATCCGATGTATCGATTGAAACAACGCTCGAGAACCTCGAATATCTCGTGCAATTTCTCCAGCAAGGCGCAGGAAGGCGGCAATAGTATGGACAAGAATAAGATCTCTACTACCCTCAGACGCATCGACAAACCCTTGGCTGCAGCGTTCGTTCTGCTCACGATCATCTTTCTGATCGTGGGCTTCATGAACAAGGAGATCTTCGATTGGGCCTTCGCTCGCCATCAAAATCAATTCAGCTGGTATATTCGCCCGCTCTTCCTAATCCCCTTCTGCTTCTTCTCGTACAAGCGAAGCCTCGCGGGAATCGCAGGCACGATCTTTCTACTTCTCACGAGCATGTTCTGGTTCCCGGAGCCCGCTGTGATTGACAAGAGCGTCGCGGAGTTCCTTGCGATGGAGAAGGATTATCTGACCGGTGATTGGAACTGGGCGAAGATCGTAACAACCATCCTTGTCCCCGTCTCCATGACAGCTCTCGCCATCGCCTTCTGGAAAAGAAGCCTCTGGATGGGCATCGCGGTCCTCGTCTTCATCGCCGTCGCGAAAATGCTCTGGAGCGTAGTGTTCGGCGGCGAGTCCGGGCAGGCGGTGATTCTCCCGGCCAGCATTGGCCTGGTTGTATGCATCGCCCTGATCACGATCGGATTTGTCAGGATGAATAAGAAAAAGGAGAAAGCGGAGAAAGCAAAGAGCGAGTGAATTCATCTTCCTTCACTCGCCCGAACTCTTGCTATCGGGATAACGGCTTATACAGCAGTATCACAGCGCTCCAACAATCTCGTGCGGCACATAGAGTTCTTCCAGATACTCCACATCCTCGTGACTCAATACGAGGTCGATCGCGCCCGCGGCGTCTTCAAGATACTTGGGCTTTGTCGCACCGACGATCGTTGCCGTGACGCCCTTCGCGTAATGCCATGCCAGCGCGATCCTCGACATCGATACCCCGTATTTCTCCGCAAGCTCCGCCACTCTCGCGACAACCTTGCTGTCCGGCTCCTGCGTACTGTCGTATTTGGAGACGGCAATATTGTCTGTCTGACTGCGCTTCGTATCCGCGCTCCAGGTCGATCGCGAGAGGCGTCCGGCCGCCAACGGGCTATACGGCGTCAACGACACATTCCCCTGCCGGCAGATCGGAATCAACTCGCGCTCATCCTCGCGGTACAGGAGGTTATAGTGGTTCTGCATGGAAGAGAAAGTCGTCCATCCGTTCTTCTCGGCAACATGCTGCAAATTGTGAAACTGATATCCATACATCGCGGAGGCACCGAGCGCACGCACCTTGCCGATCTTAACCAGATGATCCAGCGCCTCCATTGTCTCCTCCATCGGAGTACCGGCGTCGAATCGATGAATGATATACAGGTCAACATAGTCCGTCCCGAGCCTCTTGAGAGACCCGTCGATCTCGCGCAAGATCGCCTCGCGGGAGAGTCGCCCATTGTTGAAGAACACCTTGGTCGCAATAACCACATCATCGCGTTCGACAAACTCTCGAAGCGCCCGCCCCAGAAACTCCTCACTGGTCCCTCCGGAATAGACATTCGCCGTGTCGAAAAAATTGACTCCCAGATCCAACGCGCGTCGTACCATATCCCGACTCTCGTCATATCCCAACGTCCACGCATGAAAATCCGCACTCGGTTCGCCGAAGCTCATGCATCCGACGCAAAGACGAGATACACGAACGTCTGAATCGCCCAGCATCTGGTATTCCATAGAAATCCTCCTTGCGCAATCCGTGCGCTTACTTCATGAAATTGAAAAGGAATCGGACAATAATTCTGCTTCTTCAGTGTACTCTAAGCGTTCCAATTCCGGCAACAGACGTCAAGTTGATTCGCTCACATAGGTCTGCATTCGGTCTTGAATGATTGCCATAACCTCTTCTCTGCTCTTCTGATCGGAGAAGTAGGCCGCCGCTTCTTCCAAAATGATCGCTTCGATCTCCTTATCCGTGTGATAGAACTTCCTCACCCCGTCGACAAGCGCAAGAAACTCCTCTATGGTCGCCTCGTCTACCGGTTTAGCAACCTCGTCCATAAACGAAACCTTAGATTCATCCGCATTCTCCTGCGCGAAAAGAATGTATTCATCAAGCAGAGACGAAAGTAAAGGCATCGATGTAAATGGATCCCCCTCAAAATCGAGGGTCAGGCTTCTCTGTACCGGTTCTGATAAGAGTGTTTGCAAGAACTCCCAACAAGTCCAACTCACTTCTTCATGATCCACGATAGCGACACTCATCGTAGCATCGGCCATAACCGGCTCCGACTCGACAGACGGAAATCCACAGAAGGTAATCCCGGATTCACCGACATTGTTCTCAAAGCTGGAATAACTCCACGGTTCGCCAAATCCATATCCCGAATAGAATACTGTCGCATTATCTCGAAAAAGATCCTCCGGAAAAGCTCCAGATTCAAACAACGATGTCAGGTCTCCGGCCCCGTATTTTTTCGCGAAATCGAGTAGTTGCCCAAATTCATCTTGGTCGAAGTTGACCGTTCCATTCGCCGAATCAACAAAGGTATCGAGTGAGTATGGCAGTGCACTGGATAAGAGATCTTCTGGCGATTGGAGCAGTACCATCATAATGTCGTCCGGGGGAATGGTCCCAATTACCTGATCAAATTCGTCGAAGGTCCAACCGGTTCTTTCTCCGATAAAGTCCGTTCCTCCGATCATACCGCGCAAACAGAATCCCAGCGGCATGCTGTACATTGATCCGTCGGTTTTCGCGGCATTCCAGACACTCTCGACGAAAAGGCTCTGATCGAAGTCAGAATCCGCTTCCATTACCGGTACTAGGTCCATGAGAAGTCCGGAGTTCTCATAGTCCGCAAGCTCGTCTCTATCCCGCGCGATCAACATGTCCGGTCCTCCGCCGGCCATGATCTCGGTCTTGATCAAGCGCTGCATCTTCTCATAATCATGCTGATATGCATCGAAATCGTCCTCCGTCTGAGTCAGCTCACAGTAGCGTGCATAATAATCGATATACTCAATCCGATAGTTCTCGCTCCCCCGGTTGAAGGAAGTGATGGCTTCTTGTATTCCTCGATCCTCCGACCACCCTATCGATGCCAATGTAAGAATGGTCTTATTCGCCAAATAATCTTCCGGCTGACGTACGAGGATTGTCAATGTCAGAATATTCGTGTTGTAGGCACTCTGGATGCAAAAGAAGGACCCATCCCCAAAAGGATATACCTGCTTCCAGGAATTGGCTGTCAAAAGATCGGTTCGATTCCAGAAGAAGACCGGTTCCGGTATACCAGTCTCAATAGGAATGCGGTAGAAACAATCAGAATTCGACCCGTAGAAACAATCCTCCATGGCGAAATCCGTAAAATTTTCAAAGCCCAGATCCGTCGCTTGATCTGCAATGCCCACGGTAGACTCCACCTTATATAGGCACTCCGTACCGGACCCGAGTTCATCCCAAACATAGCCGCTGACGTAAAGCGTACCTCCAATCGAAAGAAACGTACCTTCTATGTCAATCCCTGTCTTCGTTAGGAGAATCTTTCCCTCCCGGGAGAATTCTTTATAGAAACCTGACCCACCGTCAATAAAGGAACCCTGTCCGATAACGAGAATACGATCTTCTGATGAGACATATAAGGAAGTAACTCTGTCTTCGGCTCCCACGGAATTCAGATCCACACTCGTACCCTTCTGTTTCCCGTCGATGTTGAAATATACGAAACTGGCGTTTCCTGTACCATTCTCGAAAAGTCCCACGTACCCGCCTTCCGGATCCTGTGTCAAAGAGATCCCCCTTCCGACGCTCTCTCCATTCCCGTCCAGAACTTCCTGCGATGACAATACCGTTCCGTCGGAGCCGTAAAGAGCAAGAATTGAGCGATATATCGGCATATAATCTGACGTAGTGCCGGAAAAGCGATAAAGCACGGCGATCGAATCGGCACTCGGGACAACTCCCGCGACTTCGCTCCTTTCGTTATCCTTACATTCCGGGGCTGAGATCTTCGTCCCGACATAATAACGCATGGTAACGGGATCGATCGTTAAGCCCGAATCTTCCATGTTGGAGAGAATTCCAGTGTCTTGATTGACAGGCTGAGAGGGAACTGCTGAGTTATTTGTCGAAGACTCTTGAGACGAAGCCAACGCACAAGCGTTGATGGAAAATAACATGCCAGATACAATTGCCAGGGCAAAATATCTTCTCAATTTCCGAAAAATCATCCTCTTCCTCCAATAGCAGCACATGTTCGGGTCGGTTCTTATAATTAAAATAATAATGATGATAAATAGTATCTCATTAAGTGTACCTTAAGAATTCCTGATATGGCAACCTCTCAGAACAAATGGGTGTATCGCATTTCACTCGCTCCCAGTTCCTCGGACGGTGTACAAATATTTCTCTCGCCCCTATGTCCTCAGCTCATACCTTAGGAAGGTCGATCGCCAAATGTTCGTCCATCTCATTATTAAGATAATAAGGTATGTGACATTCCCGGGATAAAGGGTATACAGATACTCTCTGGTGGAGTCTGGAGGTACTTGTTTTTCAAAATTGTATTCGAGATTTCTATTTGTTCGGTTTTGATGAATAAAACTTAATATTTGATGCGAGTTATTTTTCTTTGACAAACCTACTCAAATGGTCAATTCCAGCATTTGAGTCGGTACGCCTACCGCCCAACGAGCGTTTCTTATCATTGACAAACCTACTCAAATGGCCAATTCCAGCGTTTGAGTCGGTACGCCGTCTTCTCGGCTGCGCACCTCACCATTCTTGGTCGAGCAACTCCCCTTCTCGTACTTGCGGTTCCCCTTCCTCGAAAGCGGGCGCTCCCTCTCATCAGTCTCCCCATTCTTTCCTATGTCCTGATTGTTCCGCACACCACTAAGACACGAGTTTACGACTTCCCTCTTCCGCCCCTCTTCTGATAGTCCTCCCGAATCTCTTCCTTCCAGTTCTCCGGCATCGCGGCACACGCGCGGTAGGTTGCGACCGTGTTGCTCATGACGCGGAAGTTCAGATTAACACCCTCGCTGTCAGCGTGATAATCCTGTGCCCGATCCGGCGAGATGCCGAATTTCGCAGCGGTCTCGACGGCGTCAATATTGGCGCCCAGGAAGATGAACTCCCATCCATACTCTGATTTCTGTCGCTGGATCATCGACTTTACTTTGCGCGAGGTGAATTCACGGCTGCTGTTCTCTTCACCGTCCGTGATGATCACAAACATCACCTTCTGCGCGCGATACTTCTCTGCCGTGTGCTTCTGCGCGTTGCCGATCTTGTATATGGTCTTTCCGATCGCGTCGAGCAGTGCGGTGGACCCGCCGACGGCGTAGTCCTTCTCCGTCAGAGGCCGGACACCTTTCATGTCGATGCGATCATGGAAGATCTCATACTCGTTATCGAAAAGCACCGTCGTGATCCGGCAATCGCCCTCAATCTCCCGCTGCTTCTCGAGCATCGCATTATAGCCGCCGATCGTGTCGCGCTCCAGCCCCGCCATCGAGCCGCTCCGGTCAAGAATACATACCAGTTCTGTCATTTGGTTTGTCATAAGTATTACCTCCTTAAGGTCTTTGTGCCTTAAGGATACGGGAACCGCGATTTCGGCAGGTCGCTTATGAAGCGACATTTTTACGCGGCTTCAGATGCGTCGGAGCAACACCACCTTCAACCGCCCAGCAGCGGCTGATCGTAAGCGAAAAGCACCTCGTTGATCGCGAAAATGTCATAGCGGCGATTTACGATAAAGTACTCGATGATCACGTCAAACTTCTGGCTCCTCGAGAGCGCGAAGCCGGCCTGCCGCAGGAGATCTCCGGTCTCCGGAAGATCAAGTTCCAACGCCACCGCGAGCGCAACCACCGTACGTTTACTGGGCATGTATCCTTTGCCGCTCTTGATTTTTGAGAATAATTTGCGATCGAGATTGGCGCGTTTATAGACTTCTACATCGGTCTTGCCTTTCCTGTCAATCAGACGAACCAATGTCGTCGCAAAGGGCTCGTCCAGATGGTTGATCCAATCCTCGATACCGGTTTGCGGCGCGGCAAGTATCGCTGCTTGTACCGGCGATTCCTTTTGATATTCGTTCGAGTAAAGAATCGAGATATCTTCGCTATCTTCAACGAACTGTCTTCTAAGAATTTTCTCTTCCACATATCTTTCGTCGACGAAGCTTCGTACCTCACCGAGAAGTTCTTCACTCACAGCATATGAGGCTTTGTCGAAAACAACGAGATAGACATCCATTTCGTGATCCGAAAGAAAATCCCGTATCGCGGATATCGCAACCTGCAGCGCCTCTTCCTTCGGATATCCGTACACACCGCTTGAGATCAGCGGGAACGCGATGCTTCCGCAGCGGTTCAGGACGGCAAGTCGAAGCGAATTCTGATAGGCGGAACGAAGCAGCAGCTCGTTCTTCTCGGGCGAGTGATGCCGGTACACCGGACCGGCCGCGTGGATGACATATCGACTCGGGAGCGAGAAGCCGGGTGTGATCGCCGCCTCGCCGGTCCGAATCGGAGAGAGTGGTTCGCAGGCTCTCTGCAGATCCGCGGCACCGGCTGCCTGGAAGATCGCGCCGCAAACACCGCTGCCCATGGCAAGATCCGTATTGGCCGCGTTGACGATCGCATCGACCTTCATCTTCGTGATGTCCTGACGGACAATGGTAAAGGGCATAGGTATCCTCCTCACATTGCATCCTGAACCAGGATAAACCCAGCGCTTTATCACGGTCTCCGGACACGAGAAATTATCTATGTAATCATTGTGCTTTTCGCGAACAAAAGAATCAAGCCTTCGCGCCGAATGGCACAGAATCAAAGCTCTCGCAATTTGTTTGTGTATCACAACGAATTCGCGCCAACTGTTCATGAATCGTTCAAATATTTTCCCAGTAATCGTGTAGAATATAAGTTAAAGAAACTGCCTCGATTCGTTACTTTTCGGCCATATTGCGATAGATCAGGGAGAACCATGGCAATGGATGAGCAACATCGTTACAGTAATTGGGATTTTCTCGAGACACAGCGTCTCGCGCATATCGGTACATGGCGACTTGATCTTGCGGCCTGGCAAGTGACCTGGTCCGAAGAGCTATACAAGTTACATGGTCTTGATCCTCAAGGCCCTCCTCCGACGTATGCCGAGCTCCAGGGCTTATTTACCCCGGAGAGCTGGGAGCGATTCGCCGCCGCGCTTGACCGGAATCGAATCGACGGAATCCCCTATGAACTTGAACTCAATGCCATCAAGCCGGACGGTACAATCGTCACAATGTGGGTACGAGGCGAGGCTGAGCGGGCTGCGGACGGTACTATTGTCGGGATATGGGGAGTCTTCCAGGATATTTCTGATCGTAAGAGATCGGAAGAAGCCTTGCGCGAGAGTGAGGAGCGCTTCCAGCTCCTCTTCAACAAAGCTCCTCTTGGCTACCAGTCGCTCGACAGTAACGGTTGTTTTATCGACGTCAACCAGAAATGGCTGGACACCTTCGATTACAAGAAGGATGAAGTCATCGGCAAATGGTTCGGAGATTTCCTCTTTCCGGAATATGTCGAGGGCTTCCGCGAACGCTTCTGTCTCTTCAAAGCCCAGGGAGCGATCCATAGCGAGTTTGAGATGCGAACGAAAGACGGTCGCCGTATCCACGTTGCCTTCGAGGGTAAGATCGGATACGACAACGAGGGCAACTTCAAACAGACCCATTGCATACTCCAGGACATTACCGATCAACGCAAGGCGGAGAAGGCCTTGCGGGATTCGAACGAACTGTTCACATCACTCCTGAAGCTCTTACCGGTCGGTGTCTTTATGGTTGACGCCATCGACGGCCACCCTATGATCGCAAACGACATGGGCAAATATCTCCTCGGCAGAGGAATTCTTCCGGAAGCCACGGAGAATACACTCTCAGAGGTTTATCAGGCCTATCGAAAAGACACGATGAAGCATTACCCCACGTCCGAGATGCCCATCGTACTCGGAATGAAAGGCATCAGCGCGCACATCGACGACATGGTCGTCGAACATCCGGACGGAGCACACCGCCTTCTCGAGGTCTTCGGCTGTCCGGTCAACGACAAAGACGGCAAACCCTATGCGAGTCTGGTCACCTTCATGGACATCACCGAGCGCAAGAAGGCCGAGGAGGATCTCCTCTACTTAAGCTATCACGACACGCTGACCGGCTTCTACAATCGCCGGTTCTTCGAATTGAAGATCCAAAGCATCGACAACGATTTGAACCTGCCGATATCGATCATCATCTGTGATGTCAACGGCCTGAAGCTGATCAATGATTCCTTCGGTCACACAAGCGGCGATAAACTCCTTACCCAAGCATCCGAGATTATCCGATCCGCCTGTCGACCCGATGACTGCATCTCGAGAATCGGCGGCGACGAGTTCGCGATTCTTCTTCCGAGAACAGATGAAGATGAAGCCTCACGTATTGTAAAAAACATCAAGCAGCTGGCTTCCCAACGGAAAGTCGAAAACATCGAAGTTTCGATTGCCGTCGGTCATGACACCAAGACCAGCGATAAGCAAAGCATCGTCGAGGTCTTGGCCAATGCCGAGAATCACATGTACCGCCATAAACTTTACGAGCGCACAAGTGCCAAGAGCAAGACCATCGAGATAATCATGAACACACTTTTCGCGAAAAGCGACCGCGAGTCCATGCATTCCGACCGTGTCAGTTTCATCTGCCTGGCCATCGCGTCCAAAATGAACTTCGACAAAGACGAGATCAATAAGATCCGCATGGCCGGACTCGTTCATGACATCGGCAAGATCGGCATCGACGAGAACATCCTCAACAAACCCGGCAAACTCACCCCCGAGGAGCGTGAACAGATCAACAAACACCCCGAGGTCGGCTGGCGCATCCTCAGCTCCTCCAATGAGTTCTCCGAACTCGCGAACTTCATCCTGAATCACCACGAGCGATGGGACGGCACAGGCTATCCGAACGGACTCCAAGCTGAATCCATCCCTGTCGAAGCCCGGATTATCTCCGTCGCCGATTCCTATGACGCGATGACGCGCTACCGTACCTACCGACCCAGCCTCACCCAAAAAGAGGCGATCGTCGAACTCAAACGATGCGCCGGCACACAATTCGATCCAAAAATCGTCAATATCTTCATCGATCAGGTCCTGCCGGACGAGGATATTATGTAGCAGAGAGAACCCCCCTTGTTGCGGCGTTCAGACAACCTTGGATCGCATGCGATCCAAGGAACTCCGGTGCAACAAGGAGGTTTCTCTCTGCTGAGGCGGAGCTTCGCTCCGCTTTTAAGGGCAGAGCAGTGCGTGCCCGAGGACCTGCGACGGAAACGAGTATTTTACGCCCCCAAGAATCAAGTGGAATGCTTCTTCTCTGCGCCCAAATTTCGTCTTGATGGTTTCAGCCTTATTTCTGCAAATTCTCTTCTTCGAATTTGAGCATACGCTCCTCATAGCCGTCCAATTTCCAGTCCAGCTTCGCCAGCGTCGCGTTCATTTCGTTTATACGCGTGACGATCTGTTCTCGCTGCTCAAGGAGAAGTTTTTTTCGCGCAAGAATTGTCTCAGCTCCATCATAGAATAGCTTGACATACTCTATCAAGGTCTCGATAGAGATTCCGGCATCGCGCATACACTTGATATATTCAACCCACCGGCAGTCGTCTTCCGAATAATCTCTGATCCCCCCTGACGTTCGGCGAACATTGGGCAATAAGCCGACACGCTCGTAATAGCGCAATGTGTCAGGAGTCATGCCGTATTTTTTCGCTACTTCAGCGATCGTCATCATGTATCACCTCGCTCGATCCTATAACGCAATTATACCTCGTCCAACCGGGTTACCGCTTACAGGCACATCCGGAAAATATTCTCCACATCCTCCGGCGTCAGTGCTTTGAAGCCATACATGACATCTCCGCCACACGCGCTCTTGGCCATCGCCTTGAAATGTGTCTCATCAATGCCGATCTCGGTCAGCGTTCTCTGCAGCCCAAGGGTCTCGAAAAGAAACTCACTCAGACGATCGATCGCCTTCTGCGCACCCTCCATATCGGAAAGCGAGGCATCGATTCCAAATACTCGGATTCCGAATTTCTTGAAATGCACGGCATTTGATGTGTCTAGAATATACTTCATCCACCGCGGAGTCAGAATCGCCAGTCCAAGTCCATGCGTGATGTCATAGTAAGCGGATAACTCATGCTCCATGGCATGACAGCTGGCAGCCTGGCCGCCTCCGGTTTGCAGAAATCCGTTCAAGGCCCATGAAGACGCCCACATAAGATTGGCCCGTGCCTCATAGTTTTCCGGTTCCTTGATGGCAACCGGCGCATATTGGACAACCGTCTTAATCACTTCTTCCATCATGCGGTCGATCATGTCCAGCTTTGGTGATCGTGCAAAGTAGAAAACATCGAAAATATGCGACAGGATATCAGCCGATCCGCAGGCGGTTTGAAACGCATTGACGGAATACGTAACGGTTGGATCGAGAAAAGACACCTTGGGCAGAAACACAGGATGCAGAAGACCGAATTTCTCATGCGTATCCATGTTACTGATGACAGCGCCGGTGTCCATTTCCGATCCGGTCGCCGACAGGGTCAACACAGATATGATCGGCAATGCCTTGGTAACCGGTGCCTTGTGCGTCACCAAATCCCAACTGTCACCATCATAGAAAGTCGCTCCGGCAATGACCTTGGTACAGTCGATCGTTGACCCACCGCCCACAGCCAAAATCACATCGATACTCTCCTTCTTACATAGATCAGCACCCTTATTTACCGTAGTATGACGCGGATTCGGCTCAATGCCAGAAAGTTCAAAAACAGTCATCCCGGCCTTTCTCATCTCCTCCATCACCCGATCGTACAGGCCGATCTTCTTAATCGACCCTCCGCCATAGGTCAGAAGAACACGATTGCCATACTGCTTGAGTTCCTCGCCCAGATGCCCCAATTGATTCTCGCCAAAATAAACCTTCGTTGTGTTTTGAAACGTGAATTCATACATAATCCAATTCTCCTTTGTCTAGGGAACCGCTGATTAATCGTGCATAAATTTCTTTATGACTGAAAAGGTTTGGTTTTCTGTAAAATCAGTCCAATCATTATCATTTTGAACCCAAAATCGACCATCTATTGCCACTATTTCGTGG
>JAEWUD010000045.1 GCA_023397475.1 Bacillota bacterium | reverse complement strand
TCGGATTTTAATGAAGATATTGACCAGGATGGACTGGGTTCTCGCGAAGAGACAGAAATCGGCACCGATTACTATATGTGGGATACCGATGGCGATGGGCTCTCTGACGGTGACGAGGTGAATCTGTGCGCAACGAATCCCAGGATAACGGATACCGACAGTGATGGGTTAAGCGATGGTGATGAAATTCAAATGAATCTCGACCCTGTAGTGGCAGATTCTGATGGAGATGGCATCGCGGACGGACTGGACAAGTTATTGCAAGTTAAGAATCAGGAAATCTCAGAAGAAGCCGCGCCTGAAGTTCTCGCAGTAACAGTATCCGCGACGATCGCGGGGAATATTGATACAGCTATTACCATTGAGAACACCTTGGGGAAGGATGCAAGTACGAGTGATGTCGTCGGGCGAATTGGCGTTCCAGTAAACATCGAGTGCTCCGCTGAATTCGATGAAACCGTAATTACCTTCTCATACGATGAAGACGCACTTGGGGATACGTTAGAAGAAGATCTCGCGATGATGTGGTACGACGAAGCGAATGATGAGTACATCGTTCTGGACGATGCCATTGTCGATAAAGTGAACAACACTGTGAGTTATACGACAACGCATTTCTCGACATACCTCCTTGTAGATAGAACCCTTTGGTTTAAGACGTGGCGGGAGAGCCTGGACGCGATGGCGAAGGCGAGATCAAATTATTGCGCTTCCTTACCGATTCCCTATTTCGATTTTGTGTATGCCATACAGGGAAATATGCCATCGGCAAATGTTGATATGGCGCTGCAGCTCTCAAGTAACTTCAACAAAAGTATGTACACGGGGGATCGATGTGCAGCGTTATATTTTGGAGAAAAGGTAGGAATGTATCGTACACTAGAAAATAAAACTAACGCAAATTCCGTGATAACCACTATGCGTTATTTTATGCAAAATGCTCCCAATGATCCGCTTATGATTGACATTAAAAATGATGTAGGTTGCCTGAATCACGCCGTTTGCGGATCAAACTATATATACTATAACAACATCGCTTCAACAAACCAGAAAGCCGTGATTATTTATAGTGATGGAAGAAATATCGCCACAACGGGTGGAGATGTCGAGTGGGATTTAAAGGACTACGATCCTATTGTATATGTTGTTCGTATTGGTAATTATGCTGGATCTGACAGTATACTTGAAGCTTTCGCAAAGAAACATGGCGGCGGTCTTCTCGTGGCAGAGTCCACGCAAGATGTTTTCTCGCTATTCTACGAGGCTGCAAAGACAAAACTTTATGAACAGGAGAACACGAAGGATACGGATAAGGATGGTGTCTCCGACATTATTGAATTCAGTGGAATACTCCTGAGCAACGGACGAGTCGTATACACGGACCCGAAGGTGGCGGATTCAGACGGAGATAGCTTAAGTGACGGAGCGGAGATCGGGAGTCCTGTTTCCGTGTCGTCTTTACAGCAGTCCGAGAAAATTCTCTTAAGTCAGGCAGGTTCGCAGGCAGACACAACCTATATGTACTGCTTCAAGTATTCCAGTAATCCGAAGGTTAAGGATACAGATGGAGACATGTATGTCGACAGTGCTGATCCTCGTCCGAGGACGAGTGATGTTGAGATTATTAATTTGAGAAACCAGACAGTATCCCAGAAGGGGTATATTAGTGTTACAGACACAACGGACGGCTCTATATCTTATGGTGGATCACAGATGTGGTTTGATGGGACCGATTTCATGGGGAACATGCAGAATTACTTGATTCATTATTTTGGTTGTGGGCTGATTGCATTTAATGACTTTATGCAATATCGAAACAATATTATGAGTCTCGAGAAAACCGATTATATGAATCGTGTCAGAACTGCCAACATCAGCCTTCCCATAGTTGGAACAGGATTAACGGGTGGCAACGACTTCCGTTATGGTATAGGAGCGAACGGACTATCGATTATATACTCAATTAACGTGCAGAGTGCTACGCAAGGAGACTCAATACTAGCGACATGGGAATGGACACAGACAGATGAAGAGCAACTATCTATGATTAAAAATATGATATCTAATGACATCCCCGTTATCTTGTCTATGGGTCCGAGATTAACATTTGATGCAAACGCAAGCAATGGCGTTATTTTCAACAAAATTACAGTACCAAGTGCACCGTATCAAGGTTATACATTCAAAGATTCAGGTGAAGGAAGTGTTAAAGCCCACTATGTTACTGTTACCGGTGTGTTAATTGATAAAATAAGTAGTAATATCATGCTAAGAATTTCTTCCTGGGGAAGCGAATATTATATAAATTATGCTGAATATCGAAATTATTGCATTGAAAGCAATTCTGGCATCGCATCGGGGCTTGTCAACATACAAAGCATCGCATAATAATAGAAAAAGGATTGGTTTGATAAATGAAGAATTCTTTTCGAAAACTGTGGATTATTCCCATCACCCTCCTTCTAGCACTCATCGCGATCGTGGCAATGCTCCTAATTATTCAAGATATCACGATGGACTCGCGTGCCAAGGCATACAGGAATTATGTGAAGGAGAGATACGACGGAGATTTTGGCGCATCGGTGCTAATCGATGATGATAAGAAAACCTTTTTTTGCGAGTGCACAGGATCCGAGACTATAGCCTCTTTTGATGAGATTCGAGTCATATCCAATGAATTTTTCTCGCAAAATGAGATCGGTCAATCCTTAGAAGGATATCTAGTACATATAACCTTCAAAGGAGGTAACGCCGGCCCCGTTCTTTCAGTACTAAGCAATGAGTCGTTTAATGAAGAAAATGGTACCTCTCCAGAGAAGGAACTATGCAATGTTACGATCAGAGGCTTTGCGGGATCCGGATACAAGATCTCGCAAATGAAGGGACATTTCGAGAGTGTTCGATATCTGTCTTTAACAAATGTTGCGCTCGATAGTCTCGTTGTACTCCGAGAGATTAAGGATCTTGAGATAATCAGGCTAGAATATGAGTACACGAAGGATGATTATGAGCTAGTGCAAGAAGAACTACCAAACTGCAAAGTGATATACGATTATGAAGAATAAGTGAGTAGGATCCCTGCTTATTCTTTGAAGGAAGCTCCTTTCCCATCAGTAGGTGTGATTTATGAAGTCTTCGTGTCCCAGATTTCTGCTTATCCCCATCATCCTTCTTTTTGGACTCTTCGCGGTCGTGGCAACGTTCTTTATTGTTCAAGAGGTTACGATGGATAAACGTGCTAGAGCATACGTGAACTTTGTTAAAGAGAGATATGACGAGAAGTTTGGCGCATCGGTAGAGATAAATGATGAAGACAAATTGTTCCTGTGCAAATGCATAGGACCTGATACTATATCTTCTTTTAACGAGATTCGAATCATCACTAACGAGTTTTTTTCCAGCGACGAATATGGTCGAGGTCTCATTGGATATACGATTGAAATCAAAGCTATGGGCACAGAAAATGGTCCGACTTTTGCTATT
Source organism: Bacillota bacterium (assembly GCA_023397475.1). Classification (GTDB taxonomy): domain Bacteria; phylum Bacillota; class Clostridia; order Saccharofermentanales; family Saccharofermentanaceae; genus Firm-13. The sequence goes on along the minus strand of JAEWUD010000045.1, from coordinate 10,575 downwards.
CTCAGCAATGAGGGTGTAGACAACAAAGGCGTTTTCTATAGGGATAAGGATCTGGTCAATGTAACTATAGTAGGTCTTGCCGAAACCGTATACCGTGTTTCTGAGATGGAAGACACGTTCGAGAATACTCGTTGTCTGTATTTCGCAAAGGTTATACTTGATGACGTAAGCGTCCTATGTCATATGGAACAATTGGAAAGGATTATACTTTCCAATGAATACACAGAGGATGATTATGCTCGTCTTAGTGAGGCACTTCCAAACTGCGAAGTACTCGACGAATATGAAGCTTCTGAGAGAGGATTTCTAGAAACACTCTAGAAATGTAGTTTTTTCAGAAAATAATGGGCCGGGTCAACGATACTCTTTGACACAGCCCATTTCACTATTCTCTCAAACAACAAAGACTCTTCCTAAGCTAGGTGTAGGAATCTTCACCCCGCCGGCGGCACGGCCGGATCGACCGGAGGCGGAGGCGCGGGTTCTGTCGGGGCCGGTGTCGGGATGTGGACCGTGCAAGGGTTACTCGGCATGATCGGCTTGCCTTCGATGAAGTAATCGGTAACCGCCGTTCCGGCGTTCTGACAGTCTTGTGTCGCCAGGTTGCCGGAGACGGTGCAGACGGTTTTTCTGACGAGCCCTTCGGGTTCCGGGAAGTCTGCCGTGGGCAGGCTCACGTGAATTGCCTGCATATAATCGTTCCAGATCCGCATTGCGTTCTTGCGATCGCTCTTGACCTCGATCTCCTGTCGGCTCAGGCGATTGTCGAAGCCGTACCAGGTCGCGGCGGCATAATAGGGGGTATAGCCACAGAACCACTTGTCGAGATTATCGTCCGTCGTACCGGTCTTGCCGGCGACCGCGATGCTCTCGCCGCTCGAGTTCTGGATCGGCATGACGTTGCCCGCGGCGGTTCCGCCCGTGATAACGGCTTTCAACATATCTGTCATAAGGAAGCAGACCTGCGGCGAATAGACTTTTCGCGACTTGATGTTCTGGGTCTTGTCGAGCACGACGTTGTTGTCGCTGTCGAGGACCATCGAATACGAATAGGGCTCGCGATAGGTGCCGCCGCATGCGAGAGTCGCATAGGCTGCCGCCATCTCGAGGGGCGACATACCGACGTTGAATCCGCCGATCGCCGTGGACGGATAGATCTCGGTCGTTCGGTCGATGCCGACATCGTACAGGTACAGGAGCGGCAGGCCGTATTGGCTGTCGTTCAGCGTGTTCCAGACCTGAACGGCGACGACGTTGAGTGATGTTCGAATTGCGTTTCGGATGGTCACGGTTCCGCCGTAGTTGCCGTCTGAGTTCTTGGGCCACGGATTATCCGGATTGTTCGGATCAAGGTGAAGTCGCTCATTCGAATAGGTCGTCGAGGGTACAATCAGACCGCTCTCCAGAGCTGGGGCATAGTCAATGAGAGGCTTGATCGACGAACCCGGTTGTCGCGCGATATCCGTCGCGCGGTTTAGAATCATATTGGATACCTTGACCCCATAGCCGCCGGCCATGCCCGCGATCGAACCGTCCGCGACGTCAATCACCGCCGATCCGCTCTGCGGCTTCTCCGGGTAATTCTCAATCGCGACGGGGTCCGTCTGGAAAAGATCCGTCTTCGCATAGGTCGCGTCGAGCACCGACTGGACCTCGGGATCCATCGTCGTATAGATCTTATAGCCTCGGCTGTAGACGAGGGAGATGGCCAGGTCGCGCTTGATATTGCGTTGCTGCATCAGGTCCGAGACAACCTCGGAGATCGCATAGTCGACGAAATACGAGTTGATCGACGTGGTCGAAGCGGTTGTACGTTCCTTGAAAACAAGCTCTGTGTTGAGAGCGTTCTCGTACTCCTCCTGCGAGATGTGGCCGAGCTCGTACATTTTCGCGAGGACAATTCGCATGCGACGCATCGCATTTCTCTTGCCCGACTCGCGGAGCGGATTGTAGTAGGAGGGGCTCTTGGGAATTCCGGCGAGAAAAGCGCACTCGGAAAGGTTTAAGTCTTTCGCGTCCTTGCCGAAATAATTGAGCGCCGCCGCCTGAATACCGATATAGTTATTGCCCATCGGCGCGAGATTGATGTAGTATTCCATGATCTCGTCTTTGGACAGGTTCTGCTCAAGATCCATCGCCTTGAACCATTCCTGCACCTTGCGCTGCGCGGACAGCTGGTCCTCGCCGGTCATCATCTTGACCGTCTGTTGCGTGATCGTCGATCCGCCGTGCGTCGGGGAGCCGGAATTTACCACCGCGGAAAGAATCGCGCTCGCGATTCTCTGCACATCGATGCCATCATGCTCGTAAAAACGTTCGTCCTCGATCGAGATAATCGCCTCATCAATATACGTATCCTTCACATCGCCGTACGCGATCGTGACACGATCGACATTGTCGCTGCCCTTAAGCTTGGCGACAACATTATTGTCCTCGTCATACACAAACGTCGTCTGAATCGACTCGCTGTTCACCAGATCGCCGGTCGAGACAAACTCGGTCGATGCAAGATATCCAACCAGCATTCCACCGCCGAAACCGCCGATCAGGAAAGAGACAGTAAGCAGCAATACCAGACAAATCTTCAAGACCAGCAACACGCCGCCTCGAAAACTCGAATACCAGGAACGACGGTGCCATGCGTGCGAGGGTTTGCCGTGCAACCGCTTATGCAGCTCGATCGCGACCGTCTCTACCTCCGGAGGCAGTGTATCCGGGCGGCGGTCCGCGTGTGGCCTCGCGACCTCGTTCTCCGACTGGCCGGTAATTCCGTTCCACAACATCGAGGAGACCCGCTCCGTCGCCTGCGAAACATTGGATCGGCGCGTATCCGAGGAAGGACCAGGGCCCGGTCGCTCGACGCGTTTCGTGTGATCTTGCTGGCTGACGCCGGGATTCGTAACCGGCGCGGCTCGGCGGGTTGCGTCAGGATTAGTGGCATCGGGAGAGACAGGGGTTGCGCGACGAGTCGAATCTGCAGGAGCAGAATGGGGAGAGACAGGGGTCGCGCGACGAGTCGAATCCTGCGGAGCCGCGCGTGGGGGAACCGGGGCCGTGCGACGCGTCGAGTCCGACGGAGCATTCGCCGGGGCATCCGACGGCCGAACCGGACGCCCGGAAGCAAACCGCTGCGTCTCCTGCGGCGCCGCGCCCTCCGGCGAACGCTGTCGAGGACCCTTGCCGGGCTCGCCCGATCTACGTGCCTTATCCTTCATACCGTCATCATTCATCCTGCGATCCATACAATACCCGCTACCTTTACAACAAGCTAACGCGAGCAAACCCGCGAGCAGAAATATCCATATGTAATGATAGCAGTAAAGACAAGGAAATTAAAGAGAAGCCCCGGTCGGTGCACCACCGCGTCGGCATCTGGGTTGGCCGGAACACAGAGTCTGGGCGAAATGGATGGATAGGTGCGGTTTCGCCCATAAAGAGGTGAAGAGGAGTCTGGGCGAAATCGAGGGATGCGAGTCTTTTCGCCCATAAAAGTAGGGGCTTGGCCGAATGGCGGGAAGGCAGAGTCTGGGCGAAATCGGGGGAAATGGGGCTTTTCGCCCATAAAGAGGTGATGAAGAGTCTGGGCGAAATCGGGGGATGCGGGTCTTTTCGCCCATAAAGTGATGGAGAAGAGTCTGGGCGAAATCGAGGGATGCGGGTCTTTTCGCCCATAAAAGTAGGAGCTTGGCCGAATGGCGGGAAGGCAGAGTCTGGGCGAAATCAAGGGAAATGGGTCTTTTCGCCCATAAAGTGGTGAAGAGGAGTCTGGGCGAAATCGGTGGATGTGGGTCTTTTCGCCCATAAAAGCCCCCTAACCCCCTATCGAAAAATTCCCCTGCCGCGAAACTTCCGCAAATTGTTCACACATCGAAAAAACAGATATAATAATAAGAAAACGCGAGGACCCTATGCAAATTGACACCAATCTCACCACAGCACTTCCGACCGACACAATTCTCGTCACCGCCGAATCCCTGAACTCCGAGGGCAAAGCTGTTGCCCGCCTTCCCGAAGAGAGCGGCCCCGATAAGGGAATGACCGTCTTCATCGAAGGACTCCTGCCCGGCGAGAAAGCCCACATCCGTCTGACGTCCCGCAAGAAGGGCTACGCCGAGGCCACCCTCGACGAACTCCTCACACCGTCACCCCAGCGCATGGACCCCTTCTGCACCGCGTACCCCGCGTGCGGCGGCTGTTCCATGCAGCATATGAAATACGCCCCATCCCTCGCCGCCAAGCGCCGCTACATCGTCGGCTGCCTCTCACGCATCGGCGGCCTGCCCCACGCGGACGCCGAGCACCTCGTCGCCCCGACCATCGGGATGACCCATCCCTACGACTACCGAAACCACATGCAATACCCGGTCGCCGAGACCGTGCCCGCCGTGCCTTCGCCTAGGCCCATTTCTCGCGAAAAGCACGACGTCACCGCCCCGACTGCCGCCCCCATAACAAATCCCGCACCGGTCGCAACTGCGCCTGCCCTTGCCGCCGCGCCCGCCCCAGTAGCTTCCGCCTCGGCACCCGCACCCGCCCCGGCAGCCGCTGCCCCAGCCCCCACCCCCCGCGACCTCCGCATCGGCCTCTACGCCGCCAAAACCCACGACATCGTCCCGCACACCGCGTGCCGGATCGCCCACCCCGCCTGCGAGAGCATCCGCAAGATCACCGAGCGCTTCCTCCTCGCACAGAACATCCCCGGCTTCGACGAAGCCACCCGCCGCGGCTTCCTTCGCCACCTCATCGTCCGCGTCGGCGTCAACACCGGCGAGATCATGGTCATCCTCGTCACCGGCGAAGAGACCGACCCGCGCTACACCTTCCCCGCGCGCCCCTTCATCGACGAGGCCTCCCGCCGTCTCGAAAAAGACCGCAAGCGCCTCCTGCGCGACAACTCCCCGGAAGCCGCCCCGGCCGCCTCCGACACCTCGCCCGCCTACACGCGCGCCCTCCTCGAGACCCCCTGGAAAATCAAGAGCCTCTGGCTCGCCCGCGGTGCCGCACTTGAAGCCACCGGCGTCCGCGTCCGCACCGGCAACGCCGAAGCCCTGACCCTCCTCTGGGGCGATAAGACCATCCAAGAAACCATCGGCGACCGCCTCTTCCAAATCTCGCCGTGCTCCTTCTTCCAAGTAAACACCGAACAGACCCGCAAACTCTACGACATCGTCCGCCGTTACGCGATCGATGCCGCAAACTCCATCTCCGCCTCGCTCGCCCCCGCAGAAGCGCCGGCTGTCACAACCACCTGCCACGAAGACAAATGGCCCGTCGATTACAGCGAGACCGGCCTCGCCGCGCCCGCAATCGCCTGCACCCCAAGCCCCACCTCGTCCTCCGACGCACCGGCCCCCGCCGCGCGCATCCCGCTCCTCCTCGACGTCTACTGCGGCACCGGCACCATCGGCCTCTACCTGTCCGACCTTGCCGAGCGCATCCTCGGCCTCGAAATCAGCGAGAGCGCCGTCCAAGACGCCCTCCGCAACGCCGAGCTCAACGCCGTCACCACGGCCCGCTACCGCGCCGCCCGCGCCGAGACCCTCACGCCAGCCGATTTCCCCGGCGAAAAGCCCGTCGTCATCCTCGACCCCCCGCGCAAAGGCTGCGAAAAATCCCTCATCGACACCCTCCTCCGCCTCGCCCCGCCGCACATCATCTACGTCTCCTGCGACCCCGCCACCCTCGCCCGCGACCTCGCGCTCCTTCGAGCGGGAGGATACTTCGTCAAAGTCGCCACGCCGGTGGACATGTTCCCATGGACGACGCATGTTGAGACGGTGGTATTGATGTCACGTGAAGAGCAGACGAAAGCCTGAAAAGCCCTGATATAAGGGCATCGGGGATTTATGGCGATTTTGAGAGACGACTAAAAACATCGAGAAAATCCGTCCACGGAAACATATCCAAGATGATGTAAAATGATAGTTGAGTGGTCAGATTAGATAACATCTGTTCATGACAGAGCAGGATAGATAACTTGCGTTCGCGACAGAGCAGATTAGATGTTTTTCGAAAAATTGAAGGTCGAGAGAGCGGGTTGGATGTAAGAATAAGGATTAGTCCATATTCCGATGTTTCTACTCCTTTTCGCTTGACGACATTATTCATAGACAGATAATTGTCAATCAACAAAGTTAGCCCCTTGTTGGTGCTTTTTTTGAACAGAAAAATAAATAATTGACAAATAAATAAAGACATCTTGACGCCCCCCCCGAAAAAATGTTACTCTCAATAGTACTTAAAAACATCAGTCATTGAGAGTAAATTAGAAAGGAGATTGTTAAGAAAATTCTTTGAACAAGGAGATAACAATTGAATCCAAAGTTGAAGGGGGAAAAAGGTATGAAGAAGATTTCTAGCATTATTGGGGCGATTGTTCTGTGCTCAGTTTTTTTGTGTGCGTTCTCTGTGAATGTATTTGCCTATTCAGGAGCTCTTGATACTTACAGTGGATGGTGTGGCGCTAGCGGACTTACCACAAGTGATTCTTGGTTAAATGATGATGGCGTTTTTTATGTCGACCATAAAATTACTGCTGCTGGTGGTGGCGGTTCTGCAGGTTCTATGGAAGTCAGCGCCAAACAGAAACAATGGTGGGGATATGAAGTCAAGAAGACGTTGACACTAACTAGAACAATCGGTACATATGCACTAACTTTTACTGTTCCCAATGGTGAATATAAACTATTCTTCAAAGCGATAAATAATAAAGATCTTCGAATCGACTTTAACGGAACTGTTTATGATGACAAATAAGATATAGAAATAAAACTAAAAATCCGGTGGCGATCAGCAATGATTGCCACCGGATTTGTAGGAGAAACACATGGAAAAATTGGGGAAAAAGGACTTATTGAAGAACATTCTTTTAATATCATTTCTAGCGATAATTTCTTTCTTTATCTCTATAATTCTCTTTTATACGCTTCTTGATAATATTTTGTTATGGCAATTTGAAGGATTTCTGATAAATATTTCATTGCGCATTTTATTGGCTGTAGCTATATTTCAAGTTTTGTGGGGGATAATTAAAAAAAAGATTCCGAGAGTGTTTATTTGGATTCTCGGAATTCTTTACACTGCTGTACTGCTTGGTACAGTTTTATTTAAATCCCCAGATGTAAGAAGTGTAAATCTGAATCCTTTAACGTTGCTAAGTGACTTCAGCTTTATTCCTTTCTATGTAATTGCCAATTTTTTGTGTTTTGTACCGCTGGGAATGTTTGTTAGATATATTATACCAAATGTTAATCGGAGTTTTTTGCTCGTTGGGGGGTTTTTGTTATCCTTATTATTTGAAATAGTACAATATATTTTTAAATTAGGTGTCAGCGATGTAAATGACATAATTATGAATGGCTTAGGGTTTGCGTTTGGCGTATGGATAATGCTTCTTTTAAGGGAAAACAAAAAAATTAAAGAAATTCTCAACATGTAAGTCGTGGTTAGTGAATTTTAATTTGCACAGTTTCAACTTTCTGCGTGATTTATCTCTACCTCAACCCCCGACCGGAACGTCACAACAACCCGTCCCTCATAAACCGTTACCTTCTCGATCAGCCGTCGAACCAAAGCCTCGTCAAACACCGTGCCCTCGGCATCCTGCTCTCGCAGAAACGCTTTCATGTCCGCAATCCGTTTTCTCGTCTCGTCCCGTCCAGCGCTCTCGAGTTGGACTTTTTGCTTCTCGTCGCGAAGACGATGGATCTCTTCAGCTACATCTTCGTAGTCGGATTTCGAAGCGGCGAGCTTCAGTAACTCCGCTTGTAGTACTTCCAGCCGCTTGTCGATTCTCTCCAGACCCTTATCACCACCACGACTCAACACGGTCTCGATGTTGTGCTGGAGGATCAAAAGGAAGTCGTCTTTTTTACACAGCGTATCATTTATCGCGCGCATTAAGACCTGCTCGATTTCACTTTCCGGCACGGTTCGCGCATCGCAGAACAGTCCGGTATTCTCCAGTCGGCTGATGCACCGCCAGACGATGGACTTTTTACCTCGGTTGTTCCAGTGGATCCGTCGGAAGACCTCGCCGCATTCGCCGCAGAAGACCATATTGGAGAAGCAGTGGTTACTGCTGAAGCTTCGCTTTTTACCGTTCTGGCTCAGGTGTACACAGCGTCTTCTCACTAGTTCCTCTTGCACCTGCATGAAGACCTCTCGTGGGATAATCGCCTCGTGGCTGTTCTCTACATAGTACTGCGGCATAAGGCCGTTGTTCTTCACGCGCTTTTTAGATAAGAAGTCAACAGTATACGTCTTCTGCAGTAGGGCGTCCCCAATGTACTTTTCATTTCGAAGGATCGAGTTGATGTTACTTGTGTGCCACTTTGCCTTTCCGGCACCATTCTTGATGCCATCCGCTTCCAGACCACGTGCGATTTTCAGCATGCTGGCACCCTCAAGGTATTCGCGATAGATTCGCTTTACGACTTCAGCTTCCTCGGGAACGATAACCAGACGCTTATCTTCGTTCTTGGTGTATCCGAGAAACCACTTGCAGTTGACCTGGATTTCGCCTTGCTGATAGCGGTATTGCAGACCCATCTTCACGTTCTGACTCAAGGACTGACTCTCCTGCTGGGCGAGAGAGGCCATAATTGTCAGTAGAACCTCACCCTTGGAATCCATGGTGTTGATGTTCTCTTTCTCGAAGAAAACGGGAATGTTCTTCTCCTTCAGTTGACGGATGTATTTGAGACAGTCCAGGGTGTTTCGAGCAAAGCGGCTGATGGACTTGGTGATTACCATATCGATGCTGCCCGCCATACACTCGTCGATCATGCGATTGAACTCTTCGCGCTTTTTGGTGATGGTGCCGGAGATACCATCATCCGCGAAGATGCCCGCAAGCTCCCAGTCGGGATGACCATTGATGTAAGTCGTATAGTGTTCAATCTGCGCTTCGTAGCTGGTGGCCTGTTCGTCGCTGTCGGTGGAGACACGGCAGTAGGCGGCAACTCGGAGTTTTGGCTTTTCTTCATCCTTTGTTAGGCGTGTAGGCTTCCTTGCGGGAATCAGGGTAACACTTCTATTTGCATCCATATTCGGATACCTCCGTTTCAATTAAGCTGTAAATGTATTCCGCTTGGCGGAACGGATCCTCCATGCCTTGTGTGGATTCCTTTATGCGGAAGTGAATAGGGAAGATGACCGTTTCAACATCTTTCGATTCGTAGACTCGTCCGAGCATTTTAGCCCTTCGAAGACGCTCTTCTTGAACGGCTGCAAATGTATCTGATTCAATCAAAGCGGGGTAATACTCGTCCCCGAGGTATCGGGTATTTTGAAGAATTTTCCCGATGGAGCCATGGACGGAAAGAATGCCAGACATTTTTGAAGCCATGTCCAAGGAATCACCGGATAGGTAAGACGCAAACAACGTTCGTACCTGCTCTGCAGCCGTTTCATCAATCACCGCTTTCCCGTTTTCAATCCGATAGCCATGAGGTGTGTGTACCATTTATGTAACACTCCTTTCTCGCAGTGTTATCCCGCATTTAAGTTCAAACCCGATTTCTCTGCGAGAATATACAATGATCCGATCGACAAACCGCTCAAAGAGAACAGCGTCAAAGGAGGTCAACATGTCTGCCTTGCTTGCGAAGAGAAGAAGATCACTTACTTCGCTGACATGTAGCTGATCGCTGCTTAAGAATCGAAGAAGAGAGGTCTTTCGGTATTGAAGGCGTTCTCCGGATCGCTTTCTTCATGCTATACTATGGATAATGTTATCGGCTATTGATGGACATTTTATCTCAGCAATTCTTGGACAAAGTCCGTCGGCTCAAGCATCAGGATCACATGGAATAATCCGGGGTTACCTATTTGTGACACACCTTACAATCTAATTCGAAGAATGATTACCGGGATGTCTCTCGTCACCCCCAAGGGAAACAGACTGCTTCCAATACAAACATCGTCGACTTTACCTACGCCCGATCATTCAATATCAACATATATTTCCAAATATTGTGAATATTAAGCGAGGAATTCGAAATGATAGGTCCACTGTTCTTGCTGTTATTGGCCATTTGTATGGTCGCGGGGATCGTTCTGATGATCCGCGGCTTTGTCATGTTCAAGGATTCGTCCAAATCGAGGATGCAATTTCTTATAAGTAACCTCATCTTTCTGGTGCCCAGAGAGACGATCATCATTACGTTCCTCTGGGGTCTCTATATCTATGGATTGGGGCCTATTTCCATCATAATTGGTATCTTTGAATTTCTTCTGCTGTTGTTTTTCGCCTACACGCTTATGGGGAAGACAGCTTCCCCATCTATTCGGAACCTATCGATGTGTTTCTCGATATTCTTCCTTCTGTGTCTGATAATCTCTGCTTTCTTCCTTCGTCTATCGGAAATGCCTCCGAATTCGAGCACGAGCGTGTTTAATTGTTTCCAATACAATTACTTCGATGGTTACACGTATAAAGTAGATACCGGTGAGATAACGATTGTGAAATATAGCCCCTTCAAAAATGACTTCGAGAAAGACATCGTGATTCCATCCGTAATAGAGGGGAAGCCCGTAACACAGATCGATGCGTTCGCATTTCATGAGAATTCG
>JAEWUD010000003.1 GCA_023397475.1 Bacillota bacterium | reverse complement strand
GCGGTTATTTCTCATTGATGCACATACGAAATGGGCAATTTTTTTATATTTCGTACGTAGTCATAGATATATATTTTTGCATAATTCACTACAACGCAATTCAGACCTCATACAGGCTTTACGCAATTGTCCTCTTATCGACTTTTCGTATCAAACCAGTTACCGGCTTTTCCTATCAAGCCTCTTACCGACTTTGCGCATCAAGCCTCGTATCAGCTTTTCGTATCAAGCCAGTTACCGGCTTATCCTATCAGGCCTTTGTAAGGGATCATCTTTGTTCGGCGAGGGCATCCAGTAATCTTTCGAGAACAAAGAGCAGGAAAATGAATCCCGCATACCGATATATGCAGGATTCATTTCTCCGGTAATCCGGGTTTGAGATATTCCCTTGGAAGTAGCGGATAGATCGATCTACTATTTTCCGGAATCGTGGATATCGAGGAGTGCTTCCGGATATGGCATCCAGATCACCTGGTCCAGAAGATACTCCTTGTTGTATTGAATCACATAGGTATGAAGAAGGTTAATCACGACGCTGCCGTGCACCCTGTCTTCACGGAACTTCTCGAAACGATCCAGAAGAAATGCCTTCTCCCGCGGAGAAATCTGATCGGAGAAATATCCGAAGATATGCTGAAACGTGTTGATGAAATTACTTTTCGCCGGCAATCGAGAGAGCGCTTTACCGAGGTGCTCACGATAGAGCGATACAACCTCCGCGAAGGGCTTCTTTTCGTGATTTGCGACAATGCTGCCGAGAGTTCTGTACTGGCTCTGGTTGTAGGCGAGCAGAAGGTACTTATGGGTGGCGTGGAAGGCGATGAGATCGCGCATCCGTCCGGACTCCACGCATTTCTCGAAACGGAAGAACGTGAACAGTCTCGTCAGGAAATGTTCCCGAATCGCATAATTTGTCAGTCGCCCCTCCTCTTCCACCGGATGGTCCCCCGCATAATCGATCGCATACGTCGCGAAAATCCCGATGCCTTTCTCGGATGCCGCGCCTTTGTCTTTGCCCTTATAGATCTTCACATCCTTGATACCGCAGGATGGCGATCGACCCTTAAGGATAAAGCCATGCACCGCTCCGACCGTTGCCAGGAATCCTTCCGAGTATTCTCGCATTACTTCCGTGTACGTCTTCTCTTCAGAACTCTGATAGAGCTCGACCTTGCCGTCTTGAAGCAGCAGGCGAACAGGATTTCTGGGAATTCCCAACCCGATATCCACCTCCGGGCAAACAGTCACGACGTTTACATACGGAAGAAGTTCGCGAACGAACGGTACGGAGATGACATCTCCGTTGTATCGGCACTTACAGAAACCCAGACAACGGCTGACCACAACCGTTGGTTTCGTTTCGTCACGGCTGCCGGACAAGAAAGTTCGATCTTCCAAAAGAGCGGGACGGTTCACATCAATGGGTTCTACCATAGTTGCCTCCTCATATCTACACTCCGATCCTGTACATTCGCCCGCTGTCCGTGACCGCATAGAGAGCGCCATCCTCTCCTTCACAAACATCGCGAAAACGTTGTTGTTCTTCTTCCAGGAGCCATTCCTCCGCGATGACACGCCCGTCCTCCAGAATAAGTCGAGAGATCCGAAGACTTGCCAGCCCGCTGATGAAAAGATTCCCTTGCCACTCCGGAATCGCATCCGACGTATAGAAAGTCATCCCGCTCGGAGCCAACACCGGATCCCAATAGTACACCGGCTGCTCCATCCCTTCCATAACCGTAATGCCGCCGGGAATTGGATCGCCGGAATACTCGATGCCGTAACTGATCACCGGCCAGCCATAATTGCCGCCAGATTTGATAAGGTTCAATTCATCTCCGCCGCGCGGCCCCATCTCGCTGATCCAGATCTCACCGGTTTGCGGATCAATCACCAATCCCTGGACATTTCGATGACCATACGAGTAGATCTCCGGCAGCGCGCCTTCCTGTCCGAGAAAAGGATTGTCAGCTACCGGGTCGCCATCCGGAGTAATATGTACGACCTTACCATAGCCGTTATCGAGAAGCTGAGCGTTCGGCCTTGTCCCAAGATCCGACCGTTCCCCCGTTGTCACGAAAAGATTCCCCTGTGCGTCAAAAGCCAGCCGGCTTCCGAAGTGTGCGCTGTTATCGTAATACGGAATCGCGCGCCAAATAATGGTGAAGTCTTCAATAGCAGTCTCATCCTCGGAAAGACGCCCGCGACCGACCGCGGTCAAAGACCCGGCATCCGTCCACTCAGCAAGCGTAAAAAACAACAACCGACTCGTCTCGAAATCCGGCGCCGGGGCCACGTCAAGCAGCCCCCCTTGCGCCCGGTCATCGACCTTGGGGAAGCCGCCGATCGGAGCGCCGAGCGTCCCGTCCGCCGTCATGATGCGAAGACTACCGCCCTTCTCCGTAATCACGAAACGTCCGTCCGGCAAAGTTGTAACCGCCCACGGACTCGCGAGTTCTTCGGTCAAAATCGTAACCGAATACTCCGCCTGCGTGATCACACTCGGAGCCCGCGTCTGGTCAGCCGAAACCGGCAGATAGATTGTGTTCGCAGGATTTGTCTCGAACGGCGGACCAAAGTCCAAGTCGATCGGGGTCGGTGTCGGGATAACAGCAGTGGTCTCCATCGATGCACTTGTAGGAACATCGCTAATCGGTGCTTGCACAGAAATGTTAGTAAAAACCGATGTCATCTCTGAAGCACTGTCTGGTGTTACAATACCCGAACTGCAGGAAGCCAATGATAACACGATCAGCAAGACAACAAACACGCGAAGGAATCCAAAACGATTTGCGTAATTTTTCAAAAGAATCACCTCACTTACCATAACAGGGTGAGCGTTGGCTACTTCAAAAAACACAGGATAGACGATCAAACATTTATAATCAATCATCTGTTTTCATTATACATCGTATAGATATCAAAAAGTGTAACCGAGGTATCATGTTGTTTTCGCGAGGGCCGGCGGGGTGCTTCTTGTGGACAAAAGTGCCTTGAATGACCGTTTTAGTCCACAAATCCATTCATTACTAGAGTTTAGCTTCCTCGAAAGTTCATAAGCAAACATTGACCAACAAAAGTTGTCCACGGCGCCCATAATGTAAGAACCGCTGTAACCTGCGTTTCCGCATGATAGATAAAGGCTGCCCCATCCGACTCTCTTTCAAGTCATTTGAGACAGCCCCTCGATCACTTATCTACCATAGATGTTTATTTACGTGTCGGTTTTCCCTTCGTCATCCGACGAACTGTGAAAATTACCGTCAGAAATAGTACCAAAATCAGAATGCTTCCGATAATGATCCACAACAGAGAGTTGTTTGATAGTACCGCAGAGGAACTAACATTTTGACCTTCTGTGCCATTCTGTGTCGGCTCGATGGTCGGCAGCGTCTCCGGAGCGACGGTGGTCTCTTGCGTCGGTTCTGCGCTCGGTACAGGCGTCGCTGACGGCGACTGAGTCGCTTCTGTCGCCGGAACCGTCGTCTCGACTGGCGCCGGAGTAGGTGTTGCCGTCGGAACGGAAGTCGGCTTAGGTGTGACGGTAGGTGTCGCGGATGGTTTCGGCGTCGGAGTTACTGTCGGCTTCGGCGCAGATGTCGGAGCCGGAGTCGGCGAAGCCGTAGGTGCCGGTGTCGCCGTTGGCGCCGGAGTTGTCGTAGGAGTAGGCGTCGGAGTCGCGGTAGGCGTAGGTGTCGCTGTTGGGGTTGGCGTCGGCGCGGCAGCGATCGTGAAGGATCTTGCCGTGAGTGAAGCGTCGTAATTTTGTGTCGCAGCCACATCGGCTCTTACCCAGTACTTGCCGACGGCGGACGGCGGAGCTTGCAGTTGCGTTCCGGGCGCACCGGATGCATCTTCATACCATGTGATGGATACATTTCCGTCACCATTCCATGTCACCGTCGGAGCCGCGACAGGAACACCGTTGAATGTTTTTGAGAGGTCTTGTGTGATGGCGACATCGCTCGGGGCGGGATTAATGACCGCGGTATAATTCTGTTCCCAGGTGGCGGTTCCCGAACGCTCAACGCGGACGGTTATGGCCGTAGAACCGGCATTTGTAGCGGTAGGAATGCTCGAGGAGAAGCTTCCGCCCACGCCATAGGTGACAAGATCCCCCGGCAATGTTCCGCTGACCGTAATGAGATCATGCTCAGAACCGTCGAAGGCCACATCACACGGAATCGCCGAGACACCGTGGATCGACCACAGGCCGTGTACCGCAAGCGCGGATTCCACCGACGTGAAGTCTCTGTCCCAGTCGACAAATGTATATCCCGGACGTTCGGGTACGGTCGGAGCGACTGCGGGTTGACCGTATGAGATCGCTTGTGTCGAAAGTGCGGGCTCGGGAGCTCCGTCATACAGATAGAAAGATACGGGCAGTAGATACTCGGCATTTACCGATGTTGTCGTGTCCGCTGTAATCACGACGCCCGTACGAGTATCCGGCGTAATCCACCCGGAGATGTCTTTATAGGTGATCGTGTACTCACCCGGTACGAGTTTTCGCGATGAATCCGTAATCCATGTCGTGCCGCCGTCAACACTGTAGGCCGCCCCTTCGGTGATCGCAGCCGCCGGTGACAGGGGCAGATCGAGCGTGCCGGTGATCCGTTCGAAATTTGCGGTCAACTTCGCCGGCTCGTTCACAGCAAAGGAATAGGTGGAACTTATCGACACAATCGTATCGTTCTCATTCGTCCAGTTCAGGAAACGATATCCGGTGTTGGCCGTCGCCTGTACGGTAGCTTGTGCGCCCGGCAGGAACGTTGCGGCTCCCGTTGCGGTGCCGCCTGCAGCATCATTCACGTCGGTTCCGATCATGATTTTCTGCTGGTAACGAACGGTATCGATACCGATTAAATCACTGTTGTTGCCCGTTCCGCCATTGGTAACATAATAACGGAAAGCGATACGTCCGGTAACGGCAGAGTTCAGGCCCGAGATTGTAACAGTATATTGTGTCCATGTCTTGGGATAAACGTCTGAGATCAAGGTGGGATTCACCGAAAGAAGAAGTGTCGTGAAGTCTCCGACGCTCGATGCCGTAGCACCGGTATTCACGCTGCTGCCGTTCGTGCTCATACGCACTTCCAAACGATCCGGGTAATCGTAAACGCCACTTGGTTTTCTCGTGTAGAAGGTAAGAACAGATCCGTTACTGAGGGAGAGTTCCGGCGTAATCAGGAAATTGCTGATCGTGCCGGATCCTGCGACATTGTTGAAATTTGCCGCGATATAGCTGGTATCGTTGTCAACGCTCGCGAAAACTTCCGCGGAGTTGCCTTGAAACCAGCCCGTGGATCCGGTCGATGAACTGTTGTTGTCCATCACCCAGCCGGCGCCGACAAGAGTAGTGACATCTACAAAGTCTTCGGACAGGGAACCCGTTGTCGCGGCAAACACAACGTCCGACGCGAAATTTGCGGAAATCATGGCGACACATAGCAGGGAAACCAAAATTTTCTTTATGCGTTTCATCGTTGTCTCCTTATGGCTGTCATCAAGTTGTCATAACAGGATTATCATAGCAGAGGAGGCGGAATTTATAAAGTAAAATAGTCGGCGTAAATCAATAATTTCTCTCTCGAACAAGCGAAAATCGCCGCTTCGCACGATGCATCCATTTTTCTCGCTCGCACATCCTTCAACGGGTGTTAATATAACAATAAGATTTGATTCTCTATGCCTTAAGGTCCACGCCTCAGAATTCGATGTGAACGAGTTTTTCGCGAATCCCGATTCGTGAAAAAACCGCGATTTGTCAAATCTACCGTCCCCCTGGAGGTATCATGCAGAAGTCCGCATTCGCAACAAAGATGTTCGCCGTCATCATTCTCATCGTCTCCGTCATCCTTTCCCTATTTGTTCTCTATACGCCTTCTCCATCCTCGTCTCCGCAGCACTTCTCGAGCGAACGCGCCCTTACATACATCAAGGAGATCTCCGAAGCACCGCACTCGGTTTTCGACGCGGATGCGCACGAGGATGTACGTCTGTACATCAAGGACACCTTGACCACCATGCTCGGCGCGGCGAATGTCCGCGAGTACAATTATCCGATCTCGACCTTCGCCACCAAGACGGGCGAGATTAGAAATCTCCTCGGCATCATCCCCGGTAAGAGCGACACGGCGATTATGATCGTCGGACATTACGATTCGGTGCCGGAATCCTACGGTGCCGCCGATGACGGGTATGCCTTGGGAACCATGCTCGAAATCGCCGATCTCTACAAAGATCAGCAACTTGAGAACACAATCTATTTTCTTTTCACCGACGCCGAAGAAATGGGGATGGACGGAGCGGCTGCCGTTGTCGAAGAGAAGGATCTGATGAGCAAGGTCGGATTCGTCATCAACGTCGAGGCCAGAGGTGTCAGCGGCCCGGCGATCATGTTCGAGACCTCCCCGAACAACAAGAAGGTGATCGATTTCTACCGACAGGCGAACCTGCCCGTCTCTTACAGCCTTGCGACAGCGATCTATCAGGTCATGCCCAACGACACCGATTTCACTCTTTTTCGCGAAAACGGAATGAACGGCGTGAACTTCGCCGTAGTCGAAGGAATCGAACACTACCATACGTCACTTGATAACTATAACGAACTGAACGCCTCCTCGATCCAGCATTACGGCGAACAGATCGTTCCGCTTGTCGACGCCTTTACCCGTGACGCGAAGTACAGCGACATCAACTTCTTCGACGCGGACGAAGGAAGCATCTTCTTCACGCTGCTCCCGAATGTTTTCGTAAGTTATACCGGAACAGCCGCCAACGTGCTGCACTTCGTAACCCTCGCACTGCTGATCGCAGTGACCTTTCTCCTGTTGCGCGGCCACCATATGGATTTCCGGAAGGCCATCCGCAAGCTCCTTCTGTTTGTCGGAATCTTCCTCGGCGCTGTCCTTCTGTCCGTCGGCTTCGCCGTACTCACAGCTGTTATCGGCGGCGTGATGTACTTCCCGACCTACGTCGTCGTGAACGGCTCCGAGTGGACGACGCTTCTCTTCCTTCTCGCGATCACCGCCGGAGTCCTCGCCATCTACACGCGCCTCTCGAATTCTCTCGAAAAGCAACGCACCTTCCTCTTCTTCGGCATCGCCTTCCAATTGTCCCTCGCAATTCTCACCGGCTTTCTGATGCCCGGCGTATCGTTCCTGTTCTTCTTCCCGGCTCTTCTGGGAATCGTCTCCCTTGCCGCCTCGATTCAGAAGAACAAGATCATGAAGTACCTTGCCTACGCGACAACTTCGCTGATCTGCCTTCTTCTGATCGTACCGATTCTCAAGGTCTTCTTCCTCTCTCTCACGGTCGGCTGCGCGCCGGTTCTGGTCGCCGTCCTACTAATCCATCTGACCGTGCTGATCCCTGTCGTTCGCCTGCTTTGGAACGCGGGTAATGATGCACCGGCAACGGCAAATACGCCAGTTGCCGATGCAAGCGCCCGGAATACTGACGCTATGTGAGATAACTCGATCTAATCGCGCGAAAAGCACCTGGATGAATCCACCAATTACTGCATAATAAGAACAGCCCGTTGAGAAGCACTGCAATTTTAGCAGCAAGATCTCAACGGGTTGTTTGTATTTGAGGAATGAATATGGGTTATGCATTGTAGCTTATGAGTCTTCTCGCCGTCCTCGCCCTGCCCTCTCCTATACGAAGTTCATTTTACTCTATGAACTACTCCTCAAATGCTTTTCGCGCCCAGTCCGAGTCCTTCAAGATCGCTCGCCCGACCCCAACCAGATCGGCTTTCCCGGCCGCCAGAAGATCATCAGCCACCTTGGAATCGACGATGCCACCGGTCAGAATTACGGGAATTCTGACAACCTTTCTGATCGCCTCGGACAGCTCCGCGAAATGTCCCTGCTCATGATGACCCGGTCTCGTATAGCCGCAGAAACCGCCGCTGATATCCAACAGATCGACGCCGGCCTCTTCGAATGCCTTCGCCGCAAACAGACTGTCCTCAATCGTAATCCCGCCCTCCTGATAATCGGATGCCCCGAGGCGAAGCGCCACGAGATAATCGGGACCGACGGCCATCCGTACCGCCCGGATAATCTCCAGATGGATGCGGATGCGAGCCTCCAAAGAACCTCCGTAGGCGTCTGTACGCTGGTTCGAGAGCGGCGAATAGAACTGCGTCAACAGATAGCCGTGTGCAGAATGGATTTCCACGCCGTCGAAGCCGGCGTTCTTCGCCCTCAGAGCTGCACTCGAAAAGCAAGCGGTAATGCGGTCGATATCTTCTTGATCGATTTCCTTCGGTGACAAACCCGGAACCGCTTCCGGAGACCCATCGACAGGCAAACTGACATAGAGCACCGGCTCCCCCGTCAATTTGGAATCCGCCGCGCGTCCTGCGTGGTTAATCTGGGCGACGACCTTACATCCGTTTGCCTGTATCTGACCGGCAAGACTTCGCAAACCCTCGACATTTTCGTCGTGCGCGATGGACATCTGTCCACCGTGCGCTATCCCCTCATCACTCACATACATGTGCTCCGTGATGACAAGCCCGATATGACCTCCGCGCGACTTTTCCCCATAATACGCGAGGATCGACGCGGAGACTTCTCCATGATCTGCTTTTCCCGTGGCCATCGGCGGCAGGACAAGGCGATTCTTCAAATCGACATTATGGATAGTGATTGGCTCTGACAGAATGTTCAACATATTGTTTTCTCCTTATTTCGCGAAAAGCATCGCGATGAGACCCAGCCGCGGTTCATTAATCGATGTTATGTGCGTGGCATGGTCTTAGATACAAACCATCCAATTTCATCATAGCACAGGAGAGGAAGATTACGGTTTCGGCATCGCAACACATCTAATTGATAAGCAGCGAGATAAGAGAATAATCTCAAAATGATAAGAAACACAGGCCGCATGGCAGGTCGACCTACTAAATTGCCCTAAACACTCGATTGAGTAGGTTTGTCATTGACAAGAAACGCGTGTCGCATGGCAGGTCGACCTACTAAAATGCCCTCAGAGGCCGATTGAGTAGGTTTGTCATTGACAATAAACGTGTGCTGCATGGCAGGTCGACCTACTAAAATGCCTTCTGAGGCCGATTGAGTAAGTTTGTCATTGACAATAAACGCGTGCTGCATGGCAGGTCGACCTACTAAAATGCCCTCAGAGGCTGATTTAGTAGGTTTGTCATTGATAAGAAACGAACGCCGCATAGCAAGTCGACCTACTAAAATGCCTTCAGAGGCTGATTTAGTAGGTTTGTCATTGATAAGAAACGCATATCGCATGGAGGGTCGACCTACTAAAATGGTCTTAGACCCTGTTTTAGTAGGTTTGTTATTGATTGATAACTATAAGAAGATCCATTCACTATGGAGACCTTTCAGTATCCGCAACACTGGAATCATCACCTTATGACTACCCCACCATCATCCGCCTACCTCCCCAACCCGACAAGATCGCCTGCCTTAATCCCGGGAACCCGATACTGCGTCTCTTTTCGCGGATGAATTTGCCCGAAATGTATCGCCTGCTTCGGGCAGTAGTTGATACAGGCAAAACAGCTGACGCAATTCTCCCGGATCCGTACTTGCCCAAGTGCGCTTGCCGTTTCTCCAGAAACCAACGGACTTTGTTTCTCTGGCTGACCCGGATCCTCTCGGCTTGAAATAGTTATATTGCCCACCGGGCAAATCTTCTCACATAATCCGCAATTCGAACATACCGAGTCATCGACCCTTCGATCTTCTTATTGATAGTAACGACGCATCGCCAGCCGAATCGTCGCGCTCTTCAGCGCCGCCACTTGGCTCCTTTGGAGGTTCTTTACTATCGAGCTCCGATCTCGGTCACATACCGCCCGAACGAGCGGATCAAGGAGTGAATCCGCTTCGGAGATCCGTCGCTCGACGACATTTGCGGGTGTCCGGATCTCGATGCTGTTATCCCCAAGAGGAACTTCCACGCCATAATGCAATCGACTGTTCTTCTCGCGAAGTATCGTATCCAACTCGAAAAGCGCATTGCCTGCGTCTCCCCCGCTGGTCACCGCCGCAAAGAAGTACGAATCTGGCTCGAAAACGCACTTGCGTACGAACGCTTTGACAAGCTCCGGCAGTGCATAGAAATATACCGGGAAAACGAATCCGACGACACTCGCACCACCCGATTTGGGGGCCAGTTCATCAGTCATCGAAGTCATAGACAGAATTGGAACGTCCCCCATCTTCGCGGCAATCTGTCTTGCGACGAGAAGAGAGTTTCCCGTTCCGGAGAAATAAAATATTATCGTATTCATTCGCCACACCCCTATCCTAACTCGGCCATTCGCCTGAGAGCAGGATAAGGTCTGGAGCAGGGTGCAATGTCAAGGGATTATTCTTTCTCGAGCAGGTAACTGCGGAGAGTACAACTGTCGAGGTCGTTCAATTTGTCTTTGTAGAGGCGGAGCATTCCCTTCATTATATTGAGGGTTTCGATCTGGGAATCAATTTGTTGGATCTTCGCATCGATGATCGCACCGCTGTCGGCGTCACAGTTCTTGGGTCCTTCTACAAGAGCCATTGTGCGTGCGATCTCTTTAAGTGTGAACCCGCAGCGTTTCGCCTGCTTGATGAAGAGAATCCGGACAATGTCGTCATCATCGTACTGACGGTAGCTGTTATCCGCGCGTGACGGGGCCGGAATGACGCCTTGTTGCTCATAGTACCGGAGCGTATCCGAAGATATTCCAGTCTTCGCGGCCGTTTCTTTTCGCGAATAAATAGTCACGTTGCCGGCTCCTCTAACGCATAGATTATCATGAAGTCCACCGGTTGACTGAACGGCGATGTCTGGCTGGTCAGCACCGCAGCCTTCTCGCAGACCTCCGCCGGCACGAAATCATTCCCCATATAGATCCAGTAATCCTGTCCTCTGATCTTCTCGAGCGCCATCACCTTCTCCGGCATCTCGTTCTGCATCACATAATCCGCAGAGTCATTCGTCCCGCCGTAGAACGCCAACACATTGATGTGCTCTTTGTACTCTTCCGGCAAGATCCGGTAAGCCTTCATGAGCCCGTCCGCCGTGTACCAGTCGTTCGCGCTGATGTTGAATACCAGAACATCCGTATTCTCATCGACCAGCTTCATCAACAGGTTCACCTGCGAGACATTCCAATAATCGAACTCATATCCCTGCGCCGGATTCGGCCCCGCGAGCGTGTTGAAATACACGAACTGGAACGGGTGACTCATGAAGATAAGCGCAAGACACACCGCCAACTGCGCCCCGACCGCAGCGACCGGTATCCATTTCGCCCGCCCCTTTAGGCGCGAGACAATAAACTGGACCGCCCCGACCGCAAGAATCAACATCGCTCCGTACAGGAAGTAGAAATGCCGCCAGCTGTTATAGAGAATCGGCAGCCGAATCATCGCGAAAAGCAGGAACGTCCAGATGTACACGACACACAGCAAATACACCGGCGTCGCGATCGAGAACTTCTTCTCCTTGATATCCTTCACGAGTTGGAGAATCGAAGTAACGTGCCCCGCGAGGATCAGAAGCAATAGAAGTAGCGGCGTCGTCACCCCGATCATGACTGGAATATATTGCGAAGGAACCGGCCGCTGCGGAACTCCCCAGAAATACACAAGCCCCGGCCACGCGCTGAAGTCCGAAGACCTCGTCAGCGTGTATGAGATGAACTCAACCGGCTCGCGCCAGGCCGCCGGCGAGATCAGATAGTAGAACCCGACAAATGCCACAACCGCAGTAAGTCCCACGAAGAAATTCTTCTTACTCCACTCCTTCTTGACCGACAGCGAGACAATATACAGAATCCCGAACAGCCCGAACAGGAACAAAGCCGAGATTCGCGTGTTCGTCGCGATCGCACCCGCCAACGCGAAAAGCACCGCGTACCCGAATTTTTTCGAGCCGATCATCTTCATTCCGAACCAGATACACAAAAGCGCGACCGACATCGTCACGATGTCCTTACTGTTATAGTGCCCCTCCGCGAAAAACCGCGGGCTCAAATACAAGAACAAGCTGCCCAGCACCCCGTATTTCCAGTCCCCGCCAAGCGTCGAACAAATAAAGTACAGCGCGACCACGCCGACCATAAAGATCAGAAACGTATATCCATGCCACAGAATCATCAGCGATCGCTCGGCGCCCTCCCCAAGGTCAATAAACAAGGCCGGCGAGAAGGCATAGTACACCGACTGTCCGTGGTCCATATCGGGATTCTCCGTATAGTCTGTGAACCCGATCCGGCTCGCCGACTGCTTCGGCTCCGCTTCCTCGCCCTGAACCAGCCCGATGTACTCGCGCACATTGGACCCCAACGTCCGAATCTCCAACAGCTCGTCCCACGGCATCCCGTAATCCGGCGTGACAAAGAGCCCTGCGACGAGCATCAAGCCCATTAGGACGATGACAACGATTCGGTGGTGTTTATTGATCTTCTCCATATAGCACCTCGCAGAGTCTTCAAACTACGATACATCTGTCATCAAGTATAATCGAAAAGAGATAATAAGTCTCACCAGAATTGCGAAAAAAGTCGCAACAACCATCATGATGTAGTGGATGTTGCGAGATAAGTATTTGCTATGCATCACACATCATGTTATTCCGCCGTTCCGAAAAAGTCGCCGATCAAACTGCAGAGATTACGAGAAAGATAAAACAAAACATCAAATGAGATGACTGTCTATCAATGACAAACCTACTAAATCGGCCTTTGAGAGCATTTGAGTAGGTGCGCCGCCATCGCTGCGCGAGATTTTTGTCATTGACGAACCTACTCAATCGATTGATTAGCTCATTTGAGTAGGTGCGCTGGTGTCCCGGCGCGTGATTCTTATCAATGACAAGCCTACTAAATCAGGTTCGATGTGCGATCTAGTAGGTCACCCTTCCACTCATATTTTAATGTCTACTCAAACCTGCCAGCTTGACGATATGCAAGAGTTGCGCTCCACCAGCTGATCGTTGAAATCGCCAAAATATCACGCTTATTTTCTCGCAATTTCACAGCTATAGAAAATCAACGAAAAATGATATATTATGTTCCGAAAGGGCAATTTTTCATTCGCAGATAAATTATTATTTATTTATGAAAAGAAACAACATTATGACTTTATGTATGAAATGTAGCCAACAAAACGACGACACCGTGGTTAACTGTATCTCTTGTGGAAATCCGCTAAGAGATCCGGCGGCGCCTTCCCCCTCGAACGTTGTTCAGAAGCGTTTCCCGCTTCGCATGGTCATTGGAATTGTCGGATGCATCATCCTGTTCCTCTACATCGCCTATCGCATCTCGGAAGCGATGAACGCGTTGCCTTAAGAGATTAGAATTGATCGGAGAAGAGACAATATTTTTTCATCGCGAAAAGCCCAGAAGAAAACGAATGAGCTCGGTTAATCCGGGCTTATTTCTTTATGTTACCCAATATACTTCGCAATTGATAAATAATTGTAGAGTATAAATGAATCCCTTAATGACCAACATACTCCGGACTATGTCCCGTCGGATCCAAAGTACTTGAGCGGGCTGTTGTAGCAGTACGTGTACAGGTTCAGAGACAGCGGGTCGCTGCCCACACCAGTGTACGTGTCCTCCTGCAGGAAACGCGCCGTGACGAGCAAGTACATGCGCGAGTTCAGGTAGTTCTTGTAAAGGTGATTCTAATATTGTAGGCATAAGCTCAATCTGTGAGAGTTTGGGATGGATAAAGATCAAGCCCGTCTCGGGATCGTACTGATAGCCCGCGAAAAGCACGTCGTTATCAGCGTCGCCGGTCTTTTCGATCACAATGCCGAAGGGGTCGTAGTCGTAGGTCGCGGCGCTGGTGCTGATCGCCGTCCTTCTGATCCATCCTTCCGTGCTGATCCCGGTCTTGCGTCTGCATTGGCATACCGGTGATAATGCGGTGGCGACAGACAAGGCAGTGGCGAAAACAGCCACCCGAGATGCCGGAATAGCATGCGATAACGAGATTTTCTTCGCGCATAAAACACCTCCGCGAAACAAAAAATACAACAACCGATACCGGCCCGTTGAGAAGTACTGCTGTATATCACACAAGTTCTCACCGGGTTGTTTGACTATTATAGCAACAAAATATAGAATGACATTGAAAGGTTGCGTAATTTTATACGCAAGTTCGCAACGGAGGCTGAAATGGAGATTCAACGCGATCAATATTTAAATCAACTTATTAACTTCGCTTGGGACGGCCAGGTCAAGGTCATTACAGGTATCCGCCGATGTGGAAAATCGTATCTACTGCGCAATTTATACCGGCGTCATTTACTTGCCAAAGGTGTTCAGGGCGATCATATAATCAGTGTTGAGCTTGATCTCGCACGAGATATTCAATTTCGCAATCCTCTCGAACTCAGTGCGCATGTTCGAAGCTATACAGACGGTAATGATGAACCTTTCTACTTGTTCATTGACGAGATTCAGATGTCCGATCGTGTTCCGAATCCCTATAATCCGTCCGGAAAACTGATCACTTTCTACGATGCTTTAAATGATCTTCGTTCCATACCGAATCTCGATATCTATGTGACAGGCAGTAATTCCCGTATGTTATCCACCGATATACTCACAGAATTTCGCGGCAGAAGCGATGAAATCCGTGTTCATCCGCTCACATTCGCTGAATTCTACGAAGCAGTCGGAGGCGATCAATACGACGCATTTGAGCAATATGCGTTTTATGGTGGTATGCCCCTGGTTCTTTCCCGTCCTGACGATGAAGCGAAGATGTCGTATCTATCTTCTCTCTTTTCAGAAGTTTACATCAAGGACATTGTGGAACGAAAGAAGATCAATCGCGAGGATGTTCTATCAGACATCCTGAATCTGCTTTGCTCGTCCATCGGTTCATTGACAAATCCGACGAATATAGCGAACGCCATCAATTCAATGAAAAGGTTGAAACGCGAAGAACAGGTCTCTCCAAATACAGTAAAAGCATACATGGAACACTTAAATGACGCCTTTCTTTTTAGAGAATGCAATCGTTATGATGTGAAAGGAAAGTACTATTTTGAATATCCGAACAAGTACTATTGCGAAGATATCGGGCTTCGCAATGCTCGCATCGGATTTCGCCAGCAGGAACTGACACACATTATGGAGAACATTGTGTACAACGAGCTAATCGCTCGACGCGCCAGCGTTGATATCGGGGTAATCTCCTCAACGGAAAAATCACCGGATGGCAAACAGAAGCGAGTTACTCGGGAGATTGACTTTATCGCGTCAAAAGGCGGCAAGAAATTATACATTCAATCCGCTTACGCCATGGAAAACGAAAAGAAAATTCAAACGGAAGTTGCACCGTTTCTGTTAGCAGGAGATTCATTTCCTAAAATTATCGTCCGTCATGACGTCCGGAAAAGATGGTATGATGACAATGGTGTTTTAAACATTGGCATTGTTGATTTCCTGCTGGATGGATCCTTGTTTTAGCTGTCCAGATACTGACCGACTTGCTTAGCCAGCGTCTTGTTCTCAATCTTCTGCAGGGTCAATGAGCTCTTATCGCTCGCGATTAGCTCGCTGATTGTCTGCTGGCGCGCGGCATTGTATTTCGAGCCGGAAGGATCGTTGTAGATGATGTACGCCTCTGCGTTGGCAATCGTCATCTGGCTGGCGGCATCGAGCGTTTTCGTGCCGGCATCGAGCTTTTCGAGAGATTTTGCGCGCGCCGAACTGACCTGCGGCATGTACCCGGCGGCATAGATCTGCCACGGCATGCCATAGGTTCCGTTCGGCATGGTCCCGACCGGACTATGTCCC
>JAEWUD010000052.1 GCA_023397475.1 Bacillota bacterium | reverse complement strand
CGTAGTCGATCGGGGGTATCGGTGTCGGTGAGACATCCGGAGGTGTTGGCGTCGGTGTACTCGTTGGCGTAGGTGTAGGCGTTATTCCCTCCGGGATCAGCGGATCGGAACCACGTACACAGACTTCAAGCCAGTCGGCGTAAGTGTCGCCGTCGGTATCGCTGACAAGATCGAATCTCGTTGTTATCTGACGAACTGAATAGGAAGTGATTGTATCGGTGACTGTCCCACCGTTTCCGTTGATCCCAATCTCGAGCGTCTGATTGGGGGCGAGATTCTGATTGGACCCATTGTTCGTAATCGTGTAATTGCTTCCATCGTGCGAGTGAATCGTAGCATTTGATATCGTCGTGATCTCACGCGCGAACGACAGACTCAGTCGATAGTCCTCGATGGATGTGCTTGACAGATTCGTCACACGAATCGCTCCGGAGAATCCGGTACCCCAATCGCTGTACGAGATGTATTCAATCTTCGCGGATTCAGCCGGCACATCAGCTTCCTTCGTATTCAGAACAAAGAAGGTCGGCAACGTAACGTCCCCGTCAACCGCTGCCGTGAATCCGACACTCGTAGTCCCACCCGCGGGAATATCCTGATTCCATCCCAGATTCTTCACGGTATAAACTCCGCTCGCGTGTTCAAGAATGACCGCATTCCAGATATTCGTAATCTCATAGGGGAAGTCGAAGGAGTAAGCAAAATTATCTATCGTCTCAGTTCCAGTATTGGTAATCGAGATCGTTCCGTTACAGAATCCCTGCCACTGACTGTCAATCGTCATCACGGCCTTTAATTCGTTCGAATCGACGATCGTTCCGGGTACTGCCTCTTGTGCATTGACACGACTCATCGTAACGAGTGGTAGGAGCATGAAAAAAACTAGAAAACAAGAACATACTTTTTTTCTATAATGCATCTTCATTCGTCAACCTCGCTAAATTTCGATTGATGTAACGGATATCTGCTAAATTCACATACTTATTTGAGGATTATTGTATCTATTGATGTTATATGTGTCAACAGAACATGCTGTCATTTCGATACTCTCTCAACCAATATTTTTTCATAATCTGTGAGACTTACTTTAAACTAATAGAATATAATCTTATGAGAATTCTTGCGAGGAGTAACATCATGAATGACAAGGAGACCTATTGGGATTCTCGCTTCGGGACGGAGGGCGAGATCTGGGGCGATGGGCCGTCAGATGCGACGCGGGAAGCCGCGCGGATTTTTCGCGAAGGCGGAGCCGCGAACGTATATGTGCCAGGCTGCGCCTACGGAAGGAACAGTCTCTTTCTCGCATCCGAAGGTTTTGCGGTTAGCGCCTCGGATATTTCCGGCGAGGCGATTCGAATTGCTGAGGAGAATGCGAAGCGCTCGAACGGTGCGAAGATCGCCTATCGGCAGCGCGATCTGTTTTTGGATTCGATCGACATGCCTTTCGACGCGCTTCTGTCGATCAATCTCCTGCATCTTTTCGATACGCGGCAGGCGATGCAGGTTCTGGATCTTTTCGCGAATTCACTCAAGCCGGGTGGAGTGCTTGTCCTGACCGTCATGTCGGTGAATGATCATGACTTTGGCAAGGGCGAACGGATCGATGAATATACCTACGAGGTCAAGAAGGGCCGGCCGCTTCGTTATTATGACGAGGCGTCGCTACGGTCCGTGTTTCCGCAAGAGTTTATGATTCGAGAGATCCGGGAGATCAAGGAGCATGAGAACCACGGCGGCATAGAGCACGATCACACGATGATGTTTGTTGTCGCCATTAGAAGATATACGGAGGATCTACGTATGGATAATTACGCGATGATACAGTATTTCGAATGGTACTTGCCGGCTGATGGCGGTCATTGGAACCGTCTGGCCGGGGATGCGGAACATCTGGCGACATTAGGGATCGCGGGGATCTGGCTTCCCCCCTGCTGCAAGGGGACTGGAGCAAACGATGTCGGATACGGCATTTACGATCTGTATGACCTAGGTGAATTCGATCAGAAGGGCACGGTTCCGACCAAGTACGGGACGCGCGAGGACCTCTTGAAGGCCGTCGAGTTGCTTCACACGAAGGGTCTCAAAGTCTACGCCGACGTCGTACTGAACCACAAGGCCGCGGCGGACGAGACAGAGGACATTACCGTCGTCGAGGTCGATCGCAATAACCGCGACCGGCAGATTTCGGATCCTTTCACGATCTCTGCCTGGACGAGATTCACCTTCCCGGGCAGAGCCGGCAAGTATTCCGAATTCACCTGGGGCTGGCAGCATTTCACCGGGACTGATTACGACGCGAAAACCGGGCGAGTGGCACTCTATCGCATTGTCGGGGAAAACAAGGCCTTCTCAGAGAACGTCGATCAGGAGAACGGCAACTACGATTACCTGATGTTTGCGGATATCGATTACCGGCATCCGGAAGTGACCGATGAGACGATCCGTTGGGGTAGGTGGCTTGTGGATACGCTGCAGCTCGACGGAATGCGCCTCGACGCGGTCAAGCATATCAACCAGGACTTCATCGAGGCCTTTGTCGGTGAGATGCGAGCGTCTGCCGGGCGGCCTTTTTTCACGGTGGCCGAGTAC